>NZ_WJZD01000012.1:0-166042 GCF_021609665.1 Pseudomonas sp. PA-1-3F
TCACGACTTTAAGAGTGGACGCAGAGCGCCCAGGGCGGCATTCCCACGCAGAGCGTGGGAACGATCAGCAAACAGCGCGGGTTCTGATCCGGCTACTGCCTCAAGAACACTGGAGTTCCCATGTGGGAGCTGGCTTGCCTGCGATAGCGGTGTATCAGCCAGCCATTTATTGCCTGACCCTCCGCTATCGCGGGCAAGCCCGGCTCCCACATGGGTTATGCATCGTTTGATCGTCCCCACGCTCCGCGTGGGCATGCATCTGGTGACGCTCCGCGTCACGACTTTAAGAGTGGACGCAGAGCGCCCAGGGCGGCATTCCCACGCAGAGCGTGGGAACGATCAGCAAACAGCGCGGGTTCTGATCCGGCTACTGCCTCAAGAACACTGGAGTTCCCATGTGGGCGCTGGCTTGCCTGCGATCGCGGTGTATCAGCCAGCCATTTATTGCCTGACCCTCCGCTATCGCGGGCAAGCCCGGCTCACACTTGGGTTATGCGTCGTTTATCGAGGCTGTGGGCACTCCAACGCCTGGCCCACCACCCCCTTCGCCATCTCCACCCAACGCATCTCATCACTCCGTCCGATGCGTGGGCCTGGGCGTCGGACTTGCACGTCCGGTCACCAAGCATTCGATGACAGGGCGAGACTGGCTACCGAATCCGACGCAAACAAGGCACCTGAGCGCTGAATGGTCGGTAGGTCAAATCCGGCTATGAGTTAGGACCTTTCTGGTTTTCTTCTTTACCCATCCATCGCTTTTTACTGCGACCTACCATTCTGTGTGTCATTCACGCACAGGGACAAAGAACATGCAGGAAAGCGACCTTCATACAGCGATCATGCGAAGCAAGTTGGAACTTGAATCAAATGGCATTGATCTGGGTTCCAGTTCAAGCATGGCGTTTCATGTGGGCAACACGATGACAAGCTGCCCGGCAGTCATGGTGTTGCCGAGTTTGCCAGGTTGGAGTCATGGCCCTCATTACCAGTTACTCAAGCCGATTCACGCTGACCCCGTTGCGCCCGATACGACGTTTGATGAACTCTGGAAATGTACACAGCAACACTACGGCCTCACGGCAGCCACAGTGATCGCTGGCGCGGCGGGCATACCCATAAGCAAAATTGTGGTGGGTGCTTGGGTTCACGTCGGCTCCAGCAAAACCACGAACCTGGCTAGCCTGATCGGAATGCGCTTTTTCCCTCGTACGTTGATCAGGCAACCCACCATGGACAGAATGGCAAAGGCAACGTTTGGCACGGTGCGGGTATTCGGCATCATCGGGCGGGGCATGCCCTTCGTCGCTGCCGGGCTTGCAGTCTTTGACCTGGTCAGTATTGGTAAGTGTGCCTATGAGGCGAGAAATGGAAGGTAACTTGGCAAGAGCCGACATCAGCGAAAAAGTGATCCAGCTATTCGTCGATATCATCGGTTTTATCGACCGAAGCGAAGTGACGGAGCAAACCGATTTCATCCATGACTTCGACATCATTGATGACGACGTGACCTGCTTTGTCATGTAGATCAAGTGGCAGTTCAAGCTGCAAGCGACGCAGGAGGATTGGGATCACATCACGACCATCGAGCAGATAGTCGATTTGATCGTCCAGCGTTCGACTCTTCGGTGAGGCCACTGACGCCATCGCAGGCAAGCCAGCTCCCACAGTTGACCGCGTCGCTCGGGCAGTACGCGATCCCTGTGGGAACGATCGCTCAGCCAGCATTTTTGCCATTGGTGTCCAACTGCCCCAACGGCACCCGCCGCTCTATGGCGCTGGACAGAATAATCGAGGTCTTGCTGAAGCCGAACTTCGCTACCCGATTAATCAGGTTTTCCAACTCGGGCATCGAGCCCACCGCCGCTTGCATGATCACGCATGGGTCGCCCGTGACCCGGTGGCATTCGGTGAGTTCGGGTATCTCCGCCAGGGCGTCGTACACCTTTTGGCTGCCATGGTTGGTCAGCCGCAACTCAATCACGCATTGAATCGGCAAGCCCACTTTGGATAAATCCACCTTGGCCTGGTAGCCGGTGATCACGCCGCTGGCCTCAAGCTTGGCCACGCGTTCGGCCACGGCGGGGGCGGAAAGGTTCACGGTGCGCGCCAGTTGCGCGTAGGAAGCACGGCCATCTTCAAGCAGGGCGCTAAGGAGCATGCGGTCGTATTTGTCCATGATAAGGCTCCGGTTGCGCGTGGCTTTCGAAAGCACGGTTTATAGCCTTGATAACCATGGTTTGAGAAGTGTATTGACGTTTTAAACAGGTTTTGTAACTTAAGTTTATCCACCTTCGTTTCTAGAATAAGTCTCCCATTTCCTGCCATAGAGCCGCCCAATGCCTGGCCCACGTCGCTTTCCCTTACCGTTGATCGCCGCCTTTTTTGCGTTGTATGTGATCTGGGGTTCCACCTACCTGGTGATCCGTATCGGCGTGGAGTACTGGCCGCCGCTGTTGCTGGCGGGGATTCGGTTTTGCACGGCGGGGGTATTGATGTATGGCTTCCTCAGATGGCGCGGGGTGCCGGCGCCGACCTGGCCGCAGTGGAAGGCTGCCGGGATGATCGGCATTTTGTTGCTCACCGTGGGCAATGGTGGCGTCAGCGTGGCGGAACATATGGGCGTGTCGTCCGGCGTGGCGGCGCTGGCGGTGGCGACGGTGCCGCTGTTTACCTTGCTGTGTGGTTTTTTCTGGGGCGCGCGTAATACGCGGTTGGAATGGGCAGGCGTGCTGCTGGGGATCATCGGCATCGCCATGCTCAACATGGGCAGTACCTTGCAGTCGAGCCCACTGGGCGCGGTGTTGCTGTTGATGGCGGCGGCGTCCTGGGCCTTCGGCTCGGTGTGGAGCCGCCATTTGCCGCTGCCCCAAGGCGCCATGGCCAGCGCCGCGGAAATGCTCGTGGCTGGCGTGGCGCTGCTGATCGTCAGCGCATTGTCTGGCGAGCACCTGAAGGCCATGCCGCCGTTGGAGGGCTGGCTGGCCCTGGCGTACCTCACGGTGTTCGGCTCGATCATCGCCTTCAACGCTTATATGTACCTGCTCAAGCACGTACGCCCGGCGGCGGCGACCAGCTACGCCTATGTGAACCCGGCCGTCGCCGTGTTGCTGGGGATTGTGTTCGTGGGTGAGAGCATCGGCCTGGAAGAAGCCCTGGCAATGCTGGTGATCATCAGCGCGGTGTTGCTGATCAGCCTGCCCCAATGGCGCAAGCCCAAACCCGAAATAAGGTAAACTGCCGCGCATTACGCCCTTGCGCTGAATTTTTCCTACGGTAACTACATGACTTTCGCCACCCTTGGCCTGATCGAACCCTTGCTGCGCGCCCTTGAGACGCTTGGCTACCAGACCCCGACGCCGGTGCAGGCGCAAGCCATTCCGGCAGTGCTGGCCGGTCGCGACCTGATGGCCGCGGCCCAGACCGGCACCGGCAAGACCGCAGGTTTCGCTTTGCCGCTGCTGCAACTGCTGACCATGGAAGGGCCGAAAGTCGCCGCCAACTCGGCGCGTGCGCTGATCCTGTGCCCCACCCGTGAACTGGCCGAGCAGGTTCATGCCAGCGTTGCCGAGTACGCCCAACACCTGCCGCTGACCACTTACGCGGTGTACGGCGGCGTGAGCATCAACCCGCAGATGATGAAGCTGCGCAAAGGCGTCGACATTCTGGTCGCCACCCCTGGCCGCCTGATCGACCTGTTCCGCCAGAACGCGCTGAAGCTCAACCAGCTGCAAACCCTGGTGCTGGATGAAGCCGACCGCATGCTCGACCTGGGCTTCTCCGAAGAGCTTGCCAACATTTATCGCATGCTGCCGAAAAAGCGCCAGACCCTGCTGTTCTCCGCGACCTTCTCCGATGACATCCGCCTGCTCGCCGGGCAAATGCTCAACGACCCGCTGAGCATCGAAGTCAGCCCACGCAACGTTGCCGCCAACACCGTCAAGCAGTGGGTGGTGCCGGTGGACAAGAAGCGCAAGCCGGAGCTGTTTGTGCACCTGATGCGCAAAGGCCGTTGGAAGCAAGTGCTGGTGTTCGCCAAGACCCGCAACGGCGTAGACGCCCTGGTGGACAAGTTGCAGGGCCTGGGCATCAACGCCGACGGTATTCATGGCGACAAACCCCAAGCCACCCGCCAACGCGCACTGGACCGCTTCAAGGCCAGCGAAGTGCAAATCCTGGTGGCCACCGATGTGGCGGCCCGTGGCCTGGATATCGAAGACCTGCCGCTGGTGGTCAACTTCGACCTGCCGATCGTGGCCGAGGACTACATCCACCGTATCGGCCGTACCGGGCGTGCGGGCAACACCGGTGAGGCGATTTCCCTGGTGTGTGCCGATGAGGTGAACATGCTCTCGGCCATCGAGATGCTGACCCGTCAGACCCTCACCCGCAAGATGGAACCGGATTTCGAGCCGGAGCACCGCGTGCCGGACACCGATGCCAGCGGGCAGGTGGTGAAGAAACCGAAAAAGCCGAAGAAGCCGAAGGCGTCCGGCGGTGGCGGCAAGCGCAACCTGGGCAAGTGGGTGGACAGTGGGGAAGTAGCCCCGACTGAGCCTTCGATCAAGCCGGTGCGCAAGGTGCCGGTGTTTAATACTGGGCCGCGTAAGAAGAAGTGATTGATCGTTCCCACGCGCGTGGGAACGCATCCTGTGACGCTCTGCGTCACGAACCTAAAGCGGGACGCAGAGCGTCCCTGGCGGCATCCCCACGCAGAGCGTGGGAACGATCAGCGTTGGAGCCATTCCAACATCCCCATCCCAGCCGCCCGGCCACTGGCAAAACACCCCAGGCAATGGCTTGAGCATCAACCGCTCATCCAGCGCTTCAAACGGGACACCACCCGCCGTGCTGATCGCCTCATCCATCGGCCGCATTTGATCGTTCCCACGCTCCGCGTGGGAACGCATCCTGTGACGCTCTGCGTCACGAACCTAAAGCGGGACGCAGAGCGTCCCTGGCGGCATCCCCACGCAGAGCGTGGGAACGATCAGCGTTGGAGCCATTCCAACATCCCCAGCCCAGCCGCCCGGCCACTGGCAAAACACCCGGTCAGCAAATACCCACCGGTCGGCGCTTCCCAATCGAGCATTTCCCCCGCACAAAACACCCCAGGCAACGGCTTGAGCATCAACCGCTCATCCAGCGCTTCAAACGGCACACCGCCCGCCGTGCTGATCGCCTCATCCATCGGCCGCGTCCTCACCAGCGTCAGCGGCAACGCCTTGATATCCACCGCCAATTGCGCCGGGTCGGTGAAGTGTTCAGCAGGCGTCAGCTCGCGCAACAACGCCGCTTTCACGCCATCCAACCCCAGCTGACTGTGCAAATGCTTGCTCATCGACCGCGAGCCACGGGGCTTGGCCAATGCGGCCTGCACCTTGTCCAGCGGCTTGCTGGGCAGCAAATCGATATGCACCGTGGCCGCACCGTCGCGGTTGATCGCTTCGCGAATCGGCGCCGATAAGGCGTAAATCAAGCTGCCTTCGATACCGGTGGCGGTGATCACGCATTCGCCCAGCCGAGGCTTGTCATCCCCCAGGCCAATGGCGACGTTTTTCAACGGCGCGCCAGCGAATTTGCTGACCATCAACTCGCTCCATGCCGACACTTCAAACCCGCAGTTGCTCGGTTGCAGCCTCACATAGGGCAGGCCTTTGCCTTCAAACAGGTTGAGCCATGCGCCGTCGGAGCCCAATCGCGACCAGCTGCCGCCGCCCAGGGCCAGCAGCACAGCGTCGCTGTGGACAACTTTTTCGCCGTCCGGGCTGTGGATAAGTAAATCGCCCTCGTCATTCCAACCCGTCCAACGATGACGGGTGTGGATAACCACACCTTGCTCCCGCAGACGCTTGAGCCAGGCGCGCAGCAGTGGCGCGGCTTTCATATCGGTAGGAAATACGCGGCCGGAGGTGCCGACAAAGGTCTGGATACCCAGGCCATGGATCCATTCGCACAACGCCTCGGCGCCAAAGCTGCGCAGCAGCGGCGCCATGTGCGGCGCGCGTTCGGCGTAGCGCGACAGGAACGCCGGGTACGCCTCGGAGTGGGTGATGTTCATGCCGCCCACGCCTGCCAGCAGGAACTTGCGCCCCACCGACGGCATGCCGTCGTACAGGTCCACGCGCACGCCACCCTGGCTCAAGACTTCGGCGGCCATCAGCCCGGCGGGGCCGCCGCCAATAATGGAGACGTGGTGGGCAGAAGTCTGAGGCATGGGCAGGGCTACGGTGATGTGAATAGGTCGAGCATTCTACCCGACCACGACGCCGCTGCCTGATCAAAAAACGTACACTTTCCTACAGGCCATGCGGTCAAACGCTTGTAGCCGCTTACGCTCAAGTTATCCACAGGCCGTTCCACAGGCATTGTGGGTAACGCTCACACTTCAATGACAGCCTGATGACGTCCATACCCGCTGCGCGCTGTGGTGCAGGATGCCGTGGCGGCGGGCGAGGGCAGGGCGGTCCTTGCTATAGCCGCCACCGATCACGCCCATCACCGGTATGTCGCGGCCCAGGCAGTGGCGCATCACGCTTTCATCACGGGCGGCGACGCCTTCGTCTGTCAGCTTGAGGTAACCAAGGGCGTCGTCCTTGTGCACATCCACGCCGGCGTCGTACAGCACCAGGTCCGGCTGGTAGAGCGGCAGCAGGTAGTTGAGCGCGTCATCCAGCACCTTGAGGTAGTCGGCATCGCCCATGCCCATGGGCAGCGGGATGTCCCAGTCGCTCTGGGCCTTGCGTGCCGGGAAGTTCTTTTCGCAGTGCAGCGACACGGTGATGGCGTCTGGCGTGTTGTGCAGGATGCGTGCGGTGCCGTCGCCCTGATGCACGTCGCAATCGAAGATCAGCACGCGATTGACCCGGCCGCTGGCCAGCAGGTAATGGCTGATCACCGCCAGGTCATTAAAAATACAAAAGCCCGCCGGATAGTCGTAGTGGGCGTGATGGGTGCCACCGGCCAAATGGCAGGCCAGGCCATGTTCAAGGGCCTGTTCGGCCGCCAGTATCGAGCCGCCCACCGCACGCACCGTGCGCCGGGCCAGGGCTTCGCTCCACGGCAGGCCGAGGCGGCGTTGGTCCTCGCGGGACAGTTCGCCGCTCATGTAGCGTTCGATATACCCCGGTTCATGGGCCAGGGCCAAAATGTCTGCCGGGCACAGCGGCGGGCGCAGCAATTGGCTGTCTTCGGTGAGGCCGCTGTCCACCAGGTGGTCACGCAACAGGCGAAACTTGTCCATGGGGAACCGGTGGTCCGCCGGGAACTCAGGGCTGTAGTCTTCGTGGTAGATCAATGGCAAGGGCATGGGATTTTCTGACGGGAACCTGCGACGGATCTTAACAGCGCTGTACACTCACGCACATGGCAAGGCAGGGGGGCCCCATGGAGCCGATACTGGAATTGGAAAGTGCACGCTTGGTGCTGCGCCAATGGCGCGACAGCGACCTGCCGGACTTTGCGCGCATGTGCGCCGACCCGCAGGTAATGCGTTACTTCCCGGCTCAATTGAGCCACTTGGAGAGCGCAGCGTTGATCGGCCGGATTCGCGGGCATTTTGCTGAATATGGCTTTGGGTTCTGGGCTTTGCAGCGCAAGGACACCGGTGAATTTATCGGCCTGACGGGCCTCGCGAATGTCAGCTTCGAAGCCGGCTTTACCCCGGCGGTGGAAATCGGCTGGCGCCTGGCCCGCGAACATTGGGGCCTGGGTTATGCCAGTGAGGCGGCCTGGACGGCGTTGCGTTGTGGTTTTGACCGCTTGCAACTGGACGAAATCCTGGCCTTCACCACTGAAGCCAATCTGCCCTCACAAAAAGTCATGCAGGCCATCGGTATGCATTACGATCCGCAGGCAGATTTTGAACACCCGAAAGTCGCAGCCGGTGACCCGCTGCGCCCTCACGTGTTGTACCGCATCACCCGCGCCCAATGGTTGGACACGCTGCACGGATAAGCAGGCGGTCATGCTCAACAGAAACCCGTAGGAGCGAGCTTGCTCGCGAAGATCGCAAGAGCGCTGCGGTAAACCAGAAGCGCTGCGTCATCGTTAACGACCTTCGCGAGCAAGCTCGCTCCTACAGGTGGATACCGTTTTGCTTTGAGGAGAGTTTCAATGAGCCAAGTATTGGAAGATCTGGTGGACTTGCTGACCCTGGAGCCGATCGAGGAAAACCTCTTTCGCGGTCGCAGCCAGGACCTGGGCTTTCGCCAACTGTTCGGCGGCCAAGTGCTCGGCCAGTCGCTGTCGGCGGCCAGCCAGACCGTAGAAGAAGCTCGGCATGTGCATTCCCTGCACGGTTATTTCCTGCGCCCTGGCGATGCCGCGTTGCCGGTGGTGTATTCGGTGGACCGCGTGCGCGACGGTGGCAGTTTCAGCACGCGTCGTGTCACCGCGATTCAAAAGGGCAATCCGATCTTCACCTGCACGACCTCGTTCCAGTACGACGAAGCAGGCTTCGAGCACCAGACCACCATGCCGGTGGTAGTGGGCCCGGAAAACCTGCCGTCGGAGCTGGAGCTGACCCAGCAACGTGCGCACCTGATCCCCGAGCACATGCGCGACAAGCTGCTGTGCCCCAAGCCCATCGAAGTGCGCCCGGTCACCGAAAAAGACCCCTTCAACCCGCAGCCGTCCGACCCAGTCAAGTACGTGTGGTTTCGTGCCGACGGTGCCTTGGCGGACACGCCGGCGTTGCATAAATACCTGTTGGCCTACGCCTCGGACTTCGGCCTGTTGACCACCTCGTTGCTGCCCCATGGCAAGACCGTGTGGCAGAAAGACATGCAGGTCGCCAGCCTCGATCACGCGCTGTGGTTCCACGCCGACCTGCGTGCCGATGACTGGTTGCTGTACGCCATGGACAGCCCGTGGGCTGGCAACTCCAGGGGGTTCTCCCGGGGCAGCGTGTACAACCGCGCCGGGCAACTGGTGGCGTCGGTGACCCAGGAAGGTTTGATTCGCCATCGCAAGGATTGGGCATGAGCCTCTGCGACGTGAAGCACTGGGTGTTCGACATGGACGGCACCCTCACGGTGGCGGTGCATGATTTTGCGGCTATCCGCGTGGCGCTGCAGATCCCGCCTGAAGACGACATTCTCACGCACCTCGCGACATTGCCGGCAGATGTCGCGGAGGCCAAACATGCCTGGTTGCTGGAGCATGAGCGCGAGCTGGCGCTGGGTTCCATTGCGGCCGAAGGTGCCGTTGAGCTGGTACACGAATTGGCCGGGCGCGGTTATCGCTTGGGGATCCTGACCCGTAATGCGCGGGAGCTGGCCCATATCACCCTGGAGGCGATAGGCCTGGCGGACTGCTTTGCCATTGAGGATGTTCTGGGGCGCGATGATGCGCCGCACAAGCCGGATCCCGGTGGTTTGCTGAAACTGGCGGCGGCTTGGGACGTAGCACCCCGCGAAATGGTGATGGTGGGGGATTATCGCTTTGACCTGGATTGTGGCCGGGCAGCGGGCACCAAGACGGTGTTGGTGAACTTGCCGGAGAACCCTTGGCCGGAATTGGCGGATTGGCATGCCGAGGATTGTGCGGCGTTGCGCCGAATGATCTAACCCGGGCGACAGAGAGCAAATGTGGGAGCTGGCTTGCCTGCGATAGCGGTGGGTCAGCTGACACTTTATCAACTGACAGTCCGTCATCGCAGGCAAGCCAGCTCCCACATTTTGATGGGGTTCCTTCAGGTGCTACTGGGCGAACAGCACCTTTTCTCCCTCTGGCGAGGTAAACATTTTGTCCCCGTCATGCCCCACCCCTGGCACTTCTACCAGCCGGTGGCCCAACTGCGGATGCCGCTGCTTGAGGTAGTCAAAATAGTTGTGGCCACGCATCAGCCGATACGCACCCTGGGTTTCGGCTTCGCAGCTTTTATCCAATGCTGGGTGGTTGGGGTCGGTGTCCTGCTGGCCCAACAGGTAAGTGATGTCGCGTGAGACGTAGTCTTGTTCCAGTTGCTGGGCACCTCGGCCCCCCACGTAATCCGGCAGGTTTTGCATGCCGTATTTCCAGTCGTTGAAGCTTGGGCAACTGGCCGTATCGAACGGTACCGGCCGCTGCGGGCTGAAGTAGGCGTAGGACGATGGGTTGGCCACCACATACCGCAGGCGGATTCCCTCGGTGTTCAGCAACGGATGGTCGTGGCCGGTGAGGGCGAAGCGCTGCACCACTTGGCCGCCACCGGAATGCCCGGCGATCACGATTTCCTTCAGCGCCGGGAACAGCTTGCGGTTGCCCAGGTGCTTGATGATCTGGTCCAGAGCGCCATAAGAACTGACCTGCCCAGGCGCGGTGGAAGCTTCGCCAGCCATCCAGTCGTTGCCCTTCCAACGCAATACCTGATTGCCCAGATGGTTACGCTTCACGTCCGATTGATTCAGAAACTGCGGCGCGATCACCAGCGTAGTGCCGCCGACCCCGGCATGGGTGGCGGCGTCGATGCCGCTTTGCAGGTAGGTTTGTGCATTGCGCAGGCGGCCATGCACGATGATCAATGCGCGCGTGACCTTGGGCAGCGGCTGGTCCCAGTTCTGGCTCACACCGAGGCTGAGGTCGCCGGCCTCCAGATGAAAGCGATCGGGGCTGACCACCTTGACGCCGTGTTCAGCCGCGAAGGTGCAACAGGAGACGAGCACACCCAGCAGTAACCCCAACCGTTTGATCATTTAGAGACTCTTGGCCGCGAAGGTATCGCATTGAGTGATCTGGCCCTGGGCGAAGCCGGTCTTGAACCAGCGTACCCGTTGCGCCGAGGTGCCGTGGGTAAACGAATCCGGCACCACGCGTCCTTGCCCCTGTTGCTGCAAGCGGTCATCGCCGATGGCATTGGCTGCGTTCAGGGCCTCTTCGATATCACCGGGTTCCAGCCAGTTCAGGCGTTTTTGCGCATGGTTGGCCCACACGCCGGCAAAGCAATCGGCTTGCAGTTCCTGGCGAACCAGCAGGCCACCGTCGCCTTCCATCTGCCGACCCTGTTGGCGCGCTGCCTGGATCTTGGACGAGATGCCCAGCAACGTTTGTACGTGGTGCCCGATTTCGTGGGCGATCACGTAGGCCTGGGCGAAATCACCGGCGGCCTGGAAGCGTTGCGACATTTCCCGGAAAAAATCCAGGTCCAGGTACACCTGCTGGTCAGCCGGGCAGTAGAACGGGCCGCTGGCCGAGGTGGCGCCACCACAGGCAGAGTTGACCCGGCCACGGAACAGGATCAGTTTCGGGTTCTTATAGGCCAGCCCATTTTCCTGGAACACTTGGCCCCAGGTGTCTTCGGTATCGCCCAGCACGGCGCGCACAAAGTCGGCTTGCTCATCGTTGGCTGGCGGCGCTTGACGCGGCTGGGTGCTGACCGACGGCGCCTGTTCCATCTGGCCGGTCAATTGGCCAAGAATCTGCATCGGGTCCTGGCCGGTCAGCCAGCCAATGCCGACGATCAGCACGATGGCTGTGAGGCTCAGGCCCTTGCCGCCGCCGAAGCGCATACCGCCACCGCCGCCGCCACTGTCGTTACGGGCATCCACCACGTTGTCGCTGCGTCGGCCTTTTTTCCATAGCATG
Source organism: Pseudomonas sp. PA-1-3F (assembly GCF_021609665.1). Classification (NCBI taxonomy): domain Bacteria; kingdom Pseudomonadati; phylum Pseudomonadota; class Gammaproteobacteria; order Pseudomonadales; family Pseudomonadaceae; genus Pseudomonas; species Pseudomonas sp. PA-1-3F. Next base: position 11,563 of record NZ_WJZD01000012.1, read on the forward strand.
GGAGCAATCCTCTGTGTGCAAACCGTGATTGATTATGGTCGGTATTAACGGCAATAGCCTTCGCCAGTGGCAACGATCAGGCAGTCTTTTTTATCTGCCAGCCACTTCAAACCGGTGGCGGCGCCATCGCCAGCGCGCAACAGCTGCGGGCCGTCGGGGCGGGTGAAGGCGATGCCGTCTTCAGCGGCCTCACCTTCGAAGGTGCCGGCGTCATCGGCGTCCAGGCCATATTGCATGGTGAGAAGGTAGTGGCCGCGGCCAATGCTGTCGTCCTTGGCGATGGTCAGGTGCAAGCCTTCGACGCCGACCCACTTGCCGACCCATTTATCGGTGGGCGGGGTTTCGGGCACCAGGGTCGCTTGCACGGAGGCGGGCGCGGGCTTGGGGGCTTCTTTCGGGGTTTTATCGCAGGCGGCGAGCAGGGCGAGGGCAGACAGGGCAAAGAGGATTTTTTTCATAGCGGCAAGGCCTTGGTTAAAAAGTGTGCAACGCCGGGGCGAGCGTGCAGCGTTGGACTCGGATCCATCGATTTAGTGCGCTGTTCGCCCGGTGTTTGGTTATGCTCTTGGGGCAGACTCCGGCCCGGCTGCTAGATTACCGGGTTGAGCGCGACTTGGTTCAGCGCTCAGCGTCCCGCTCGCCACACAAGAGAATTCAATGACTGTCAGTACCCCGCTCTCCGGCGTCAACCATCCGTTCAAAGGCATCCTGCTGATTGTGCTGGCGACGTTCCTGTTCTCCAGCCACGACGCCTTGTCCAAATACCTGGCCGGGTTTTACCCGATCGTGATGGTGGTGTGGGCGCGGTATATGGTGCACACCTTGCTGATGGCCGGGATCTTCCTGCCGCAATCGGGCTTGCGCGTGTTGCGCAGCAAGCGGCCGGGCATGCAGGTGGTGCGGGCGTTATGCCTGTTGGGCACCAGCCTGTTCTTCACCACGGCGCTGCATTACATCCCGTTGGCCGAGGCTACAGCGGTGAACTTCCTGGCGCCGATCCTGGTGACGGCGCTGTCGGTGCCGTTGCTCGGTGAGCACGTGACCCGTGGCCAGTGGTTGGCGGTGATCTGCGGGTTTATCGGCGTGGTGATCATCATCCACCCCGGCGGCGAGCTGTTTACCCCGGCGGTATTGCTGCCGCTGTGCTCGGCGCTGTTCTTCTGCTTCTACCAGTTGCTTACGCGCATCCTCAGCCAATACGACAGCCCGACCACCAGCAACTTCTTCGCCGGCCTGTGCAACACTTTGGTGATGAGTGCGATGGTGCCGTTCTTCTGGCAAGTGCCGACGTTGTGGCACGCGGTGATGATGCTGGCGCTGGGCACCTGCGGGATGACCGCGCACCTGATGCTCACCCAGGCGTTCCGCTTCGCGGCGCCGGCCTTGCTGGCGCCGTTTGGCTATTGTCAGATCGTGTTCGCGGGGTTGTTGGGCTGGCTGGTGTTCAGCCATACCCCCGATATGACCACGGTGGTGGGTATCGGGGTGATCTGCATGAGCGGGTTGGCCGCTGCCTGGCAGCAGCGGCGGCGTTAGTTAAACGTCTACCGTAGGGATCTTGCGCGGCGCCATGAAGTACATCCACACCAGTGCGATGAAGTACATCGCCGGGATCAGGGTGAACAACACCGTGTAGTTGTTGTTGGTCACCGTGAGGATATGGCCGACGATCTGGGTCATGAACATGCCGCCGATGGCCGCGCACATGCCGCCGAAGCCGAACACCGTGCTCATCATGTGCTTGGGCGTGTAGTCCATCACCAGGCTCCAGATGTTGGCGGTCCAGGCCTGGTGTGCGCCGATGGCCAGGGAGATGGCGAACACCGCCACCCACAGCTGGCTGGAGCCGGCCGCCATGATCACGCCGACGATGCAGCAGGCGAACAGCAACATCGACAACAGGCGTGCCTTGATCGAGTTCATCCCACGGCCGATCAGGAATGACGACAGGATCCCACCGCCCACGCTGCCAAAGTCGGCGGTGAGGTAAATGATGATCAGCGGAATGCCCATCTGGGTCACGTTGATGCCCAGGTTGTATTGCTGGTTCAAGAACGGCGGCAGCCAATACAGGTAGAACCAGAACACCGGCGCAGTGAGCGAGTAGGCGAGGGCGAAGGCCCAGGTGCCACGCATGCGCAGGATGCGGCTGAATGGCACGCGGGGTTGTTCCGGCTCGACTTCCTGTTGCACGTAGTCCAGTTCGGATTGTTTAACGGTGGGGTGGTCTTCCGGGTTGTAGTACTTCAAGCCCCAGAGCACCAGCCAGATACCGCCCAGTGCCGACATGCACAGGAACGCTGCCTGCCAGCCCCACACGTGCAGGATCAACGGCAGCAGCATGGGCGTCATCATCGCGCCGACGTTGGTGCCAGCGTTGAAGATGCCGGTGGCCACTGCCCGTTCACCCGCCGGGAACCACAAGCGTGTGGTCTTGACGCAGGCCGGGTAGTTGGCGGCTTCGGTCAGCCCGAGGATAAACCGGCAGACCATAAAGCCCACCGCCGAGGTGGCCAGGCCATGGGCGCCGGTGGCCAGGCTCCACAGCAGCACGGCGCAGAAGAACACGCGCTTGACGCCGACCCGGTCGATCAAGCGGCCTTGCAGCACAAAGCCGATGGCGTAGCCGACCTGGAACCAGAAGTTGATGTTGGCGTAGTCCATCGCCGTCCAGCTCATTTCCTTGGCGAGGATCGGTTGCATCACGCCCAGGGCGGCGCGGTCGATGTAGTTCAAGGTGGTGGCAAAGAACACCAGGGCCAGCATGCCCCAGCGCGTTTTACCCACGGCCAGGGCACCGCGGATCTTGTCGCCGATGCCGGCGTGCGGGTTGTCCGGGCGCGCGGCCAGGGCTGAATTTTGCAGAGGCATGAGGTTTGTACCCGTTTTTTGAAATTCTTATGGTGTGTTCTGGGTCTTTGTTACGTGAGCGAATTGCCCGGTCGATGGTGCGCAGTGGTTAAAAAGTCGTCAATTCGCCAAAGAGGCTTAGTGTTCGATAATCGCACCAAAAACTAACCGGTTCGTACATTTTAATTGCTGCCTGTAGGCTGGGGGCGAATAATTTGCCACAAACAACAATTGCCGGGAGTCTTCCATGCAACGTTCTATTGCCACTGTGTCCTTGAGCGGCACCCTGCCGGAAAAACTCGAAGCCATCGCCGCCGCCGGGTTTGATGGGGTGGAGATCTTTGAGAACGACTTGTTGTATTACGACGGCAGCCCTCGGGAAGTCCGGCAGATGTGCGCCGACCTCGGCATCGCCATCACCCTCTTCCAGCCGTTTCGCGACTTCGAAGGCTGCCGCCGTGATCGCCTGGCGCGCAACCTGGAGCGTGCCGAACGCAAATTCGATTTGATGCAGGAACTGGGCACCGATCTGGTATTGGTGTGCAGCAATGCCTCGGCCGACAGCGTGGGTGACGAACGCATTCTGCTCGATGACCTGAGCCTGCTGGCCGAACACGCGGGCAAGCGCGGCCTGCGCATCGGCTATGAAGCGTTGGCCTGGGGCAAGCATGTGAACACCTGGCAGCAGGTGTGGAACCTGGTGCGCCAGGTCGATCACCCAAGCCTCGGTGTGTTGCTCGACAGCTTCCACACCTTGTCGCTCAAGGGCGACCCGGGTGGCATCGCGCAGATCCCCGGCGACAAGATTTTCTTTGTGCAAATGGCCGACGCGCCGATCCTGGCCATGGATGTGCTGGAGTGGAGCCGGCATTTCCGCTGCTTCCCAGGCCAGGGCGAATTTGACCTGGCGGGCTTTCTCGCGCCGATCATCCAGAGTGGCTACACCGGGCCGTTGTCCCTGGAAATTTTCAATGACGGTTTCCGCGCTGCGCCGACCCGCGCGAATGCGGCGGATGGCTTGCGGTCACTGTTGTACCTGGAAGAAAAAACCCGTCAGCGCCTGGCTGAAGAAGCCCCCGCTGCGCCCGTGGATATCCTGTTTGAAACTCCGGCGGCCAGCGAATACGACGGTATCGAGTTTCTTGAATTTGCCGTGGACGAAAGCCTCGGCGCCAAACTGACCCACTGGTTGGAGCGCCTGGGTTTCGCCAGGGCCGGCCAGCATCGCTCCAAGAATGTGAGCCTGTTGCGCCAGGGTGACATCAACCTGATCCTCAACTGCGAACCCTATTCCTTCGCCCACAACTTTTTCGAGGCCCACGGCCCGTCGCTGTGCGCCACGGCAATTCGGGTCAAGGACAGTGCCAAGGCCCTGGAGCGGGCGGTGGCCTACAAGGGCCAGCCTTATCGCGGCCTGGTCGGCCCCAACGAGCTGGAATTGGCCGCCGTGCGTGCACCGGATGGCAGCCTGATTTACCTGGTCGACCCCAGCGAAGGCGGGCTGTACGACACCGATTTCAACCTGCAAACGGCCGCACCCGCTAGCGGCGGCTTGTTGCGCATCGACCACATGGCCATGGCCTTGCCGGCCGACAGCCTCGACAGTTGGGTATTGTTTTATAAGAGCCTGCTGGATTTTGAAGCCGACGATGAAGTGGTGCTGCCCGACCCTTACGGCCTGGTGAAAAGCCGTGCGTTGCGTAGCCGCTGCAGCTCGATCCGTCTGCCGCTGAACATCTCCGAAAACCGCAACACCGCGATTTCCCACGCGCTCTCCAGCTATCGCGGTTCGGGCGTGCACCACATTGCCTTCGATTGCGCGGATATTTTCGCCGAGGTACGCCGGGCCAAAGAAGCCGGTGTGCCGTTGCTGGATATCCCGCTCAACTATTACGACGACCTGGCGGCACGCTTCGATTTCGACGATGAGTTCCTCAGTGAGTTGGCGTATTACAACGTGCTGTACGACCGCGACGCCCAGGGCGGTGAGTTGTTTCATGTGTACACCGAGGCGTTCGAGGGGCGGTTTTTCTTCGAGATCATCCAGCGCAAGAATGGCTATGCCGGCTATGGCGCTGCCAACGTGGCGGTGCGTCTGGCGGCGATGGCCAAGTCGCGCAGTGGGGCGGTACGCCAGGCTCGGCTATAACCGCAAGGCAGGTGCTTCCTTCGGGGAGCGCCGCGGCCCATAATCAGCGCCTGCACAACAATGGCCGTGAGCGCACCATGACCTCGAGTCCCGATCTCCCCGCGGTAGCTGACGCACCGCGCAAGAGTCGCAAGAACAATCCGGAAAAGACCCGGGAGAATATTCTCCAGGAAGCCATTGTCGAGTTTGTTCAACAGGGCCTGGCCGGCGCTCGGGTAGACGCCATCGCCGAGCGCATCCATACCTCCAAGCGCATGATCTATTACTACTTCGGCAGCAAGGAGCAGCTATACGTCGAGGTGCTGGAGAAGCTCTACGGTGATATCCGCAACACTGAAACGCGCATGAACCTCACCGCCCTGGAGCCTCGTGAGGCGATCCGCCGGTTGGTGGAATTTACCTTCGATCACCACGACCAGAATGTGGATTTCGTGCGCATCGTCAGCATCGAAAATATCCACAACGCCGAGTACGTCAAGCGCACCGACACCATCAAGGCGATGAACAGCAAAATCCTGGAAGGGTTGGGGGAGACCTTGCGGCGCGGGGCTGAGTTGGGGCTGTTTCGCGAAGGGCTGGAGCCGCTGGATGTGCACTTGCTGATCAACTCGTTCAGTTTCTACCGGGTGTCCAACCGGCACACGTTCAGCGAGATTTTCCAGATCGAGCTGTCGGACGAGGCGATCAAGCAGCGCCATCGGGAGATGATTTGCGAGTCGGTGCTGCGCTACCTGCAAGCCTGAGAACTGATCGTTCCCACGCACTGCGTGGGAATGCCGACATGGACGCTCTGCGTCTGCTGTCAAAGTCGTGACGCGGAGCGTCACGTGAGGCGTTTCCACGCAGAGCGTGGGAACGATCATGATGGGGTTGCATCCCTAGATATTCATGCTCTGGAAGTGCGCCAGCATCCTGTCTGCATCCGCCACTTCGCCGCTGAACAACTCAAACGCCTTCACCGCCTGAAACACCGCCATATTGCCGCCATCCAGGGTACGGCAACCCAAGGCGCGTGCGTCGCGCAGCAGTTGGGTTTCCAACGGGAAGTACACAATTTCCGCCACCCACAATTCAGCCCGTAATAACGCCGCAGGTACAGGCGTGCCGGGCAACTTGGCCATGCCCATCGGCGTGGTGTTCACCAGGCCATCGGCCTCGGCCATGGCATTTTCCAGGTGGCTGCCGACTTGAGCGCGACCTACGCCGAACTGCTGGGCAAGGTTATCCACAAGGTCCTGGGCGCGAGTGCGGTCGACATCGAAGATGCTCAAGTACTCCACGCCTTCTGCCAACAGTGCATGGGCCACTGCCGCGCCCGCGCCACCGGCGCCCATCTGCACCACGCGTTGGCGCGGTACGTTGTGCAAGTTGCGCCGAAAACCTTCGGCGAACCCCAGGCAGTCGGTGTTATGACCGATGCGTTTGCCGCCCTTGAACACCACGGTGTTGACCGCACCTATACCCCTGGCCTCATCGGAGAGCTCATCGAGCAACGGCAGAATCGCCTGCTTGCACGGGTAAGTAATGTTCAAACCGGTGAAGTGCATCAGCTCGGCGGCCCGTAGTAATTCCGGCAGGGCGTTGAGGTCCAGGTGCAGCGGCTCCAGGTCGATCAGGCGATACAGGTAGCGCAAGCCCTGGGCGTCGCCTTCCTGCTCATGCAGTGCCGGTGTGCGTGAGGCCTGGATGCCGGCGCCGATCAGGCCCGCGAGTATGCGTGGTTTCATCAGGTGCGTCCCTTCAGCGTCAGGCTGAAATGTTCCAGTGCCAGGTGGTAGCCATGGCTGCCAAACCCGGCCAGCACGGCCTGGGCGATCGGTGACACAAACGAGTGATGACGAAAGGCTTCACGGGCATGCACGTTGGATAAATGCACTTCGATCACCGGCACTTCACTGGCCACCAGGGCATCGCGGATCGCGACCGAAGTGTGAGTCCAGGCCGCCGGGTTGATCACAATACCCGCGCAGCGGTTGCGGGCGCTGTGGATCCAGTCGAGCAATTCGCCCTCGTGGTTGGTCTGGCGAAACTCGATCTTCAGCCCGAGCTTGTCGGCGCTGCGACCACACAAGGCGGCAATGTCGGCCAGGGTTTCATGGCCATAAGTGGCAGGCTCGCGAGTGCCGAGCAGGTTGAGATTGGGGCCGTTGAGCACCAGCACGATGGGCGGCATAGAGGCTTCTCCACAGTTCTTATTGGTTGTGGAGTCAAAATGTACTGGTTGGTTAATTTGGTCAATGGATGGCTGCGGATCTGTTCGGTGATCGAACGTTTAATCAATGCAATTGCTGGATCACCGGCTGACGTGCATTCGGTTGAAGTATTGCGCGAGGTTGCTGAACGAGGAGGACTTTCGAGCATTGGCCGGGTCGTTCCAGTTGTTGGCATCCCTGGTTACAACCCGGCATTCACCGGGTTTTTTGTGGTTACTAATCTGTGAAACAGCTTCGGGAATAGGAGCCGGTTGTCGGGTGTGCAGAGGGAAATTGTTACCTGACGGAAAATAACCTAACGGATGGGTTACGATGAGAGTAGGTGCTTACAAAGGCTATGTCATTTCGGTGTTTATCAGGGATGAGCATTGTCCGCCCCATGTGCATGTCAGGGGCAAGGGATGGGATGCGCGGTTTCGTTTCAGTTTCCTGGATGGGGAAGTTGAGTTGTGGGATGTAGAGCCTGAACGGAGGCGGCCACCCATAGCACTTCTGAAGGAGATACGCGGGGCGATCATGCAGCGGCACTACTTGGCGCGGGCACGCAGGATCTGGTGGGAAAAACTGCAGACGGTTTGCCTGGAGAATCATTCCTGGAATTGGGAAACGGATGAACTCATTCCTGGATTGGTCATTCAGCGTGGTGTTTACGTGATTGCACGTGCCCGACACGATTTCGTAGGGCAGAAAACAATTTTGAATCTGGTCAGAGCCCCAGGTTTTGTGGAGATCGATTTATGAAAAAGATCATAAAAGCCAAAGTCACACCTTATGTACCTCTCACTGAAGCCGACGTTGACAAGGCAATCGCCCGAGGACGCAGGTTGAAACGCCTTTACGCCAACGCCAGTAACGTACGTTATGAAAACGATTGCCTCTCCATTGGCTTCAGCGATGGCAGCCGCGTGGTGTTGCCGGTGGCTGGCCTGCCGGAGTTCGAAGGGTTTTCAGCGAAGGATTTCCAGCAGTTGGAAGTGACTTTCGGAGGCAAGGCGATTAGCTGTGAAGCGCAGGACCTGGATGTTTCGATCACAGGGTTGATCGCTACAAGCCAGCCGCTGATGGACCTGGCAACCAGCCTGGTGGCATCGCGCAATGGTCGCAAAAGCAGCGCGGCCAAGACCGCAGCGGCCCGGGCCAATGGCAAGAAGGGTGGCCGGCCACGCAAGGAAGTACCGCAGCCCCCAGAGACAACAGACACTTGAATAAACAGTAGGCGCGAGCTTGCTCGCGAAAACCCCACAGGCACCGCGTTCATCCAGGAAGCACGCGTTATCGTTGACGTTTTTCGCGAGCAAGCTCGCTCCTACAACCCACAGGTTTATCGGCGGGTCAGCAACACACCCGACTCCATATGGTGCGTCCACGGGAACTGGTCAAACATTGCACACTGGGTGATCCGGTGCGTGTCGTGCAGTTGCGCGATATTCGCCGCCAGCGTCTCCGGGTTGCAGGAGATGTACAGGATGTTGTCGAAGCGCCGGGTCAGCTCGCAGGTGTCCGGGTCCATGCCAGCGCGGGGCGGGTCGACGAAGACGCTACCGAACTCGTAACTTTTCAGGTCGATGCCGTGCAGGCGGCGGAACGGGCGCACTTCGTTCAGGGCTTGGGTGAGTTCTTCGGCGGAGAGGCGCACCAGGGTGACGTTCTCCACGCCATTTTCATCCAGGTTGCTCAGGGCCGCATTCACTGAGGTCTTGCTGATCTCGGTGGCCAGCACCTTGCGCACGCGGGTCGCCAGCGGCAGGGTGAAGTTGCCGTTGCCGCAGTACAGCTCCAACAAATCGTCCGGGCGATCGCCCAGCGCTTCGTAGGCCCAGTTGAGCATCTTCTGGTTCACCGTGCCGTTGGGCTGGGTGAACGCGCCTTCGGGTTGGCGATAGCTGAAGGTGCGCCCACCGATGTCGAGTTTCTCCACCACGTAGTCGTGGCCGATCACATCGCGCTTGCCCTTGGAGCGGCCGATGATGCTCACATTCAGCTCAGCGGCCAATTTGTTCGCGGCGGTGTGCCAATGTTCGTCCAGCGGGCGGTGATAGCACAGGGTGATCATCGCGTCGCCGGCCAGGGTGGTGAGGAACTCCACCTGGAACAGCTTGTGGCTCAGGGCAGCGCTGGCTTGCCAGGCGGCCTTGAGTTGCGGCATCAACTGGTTGATGCGCTGGCTGGCGATGGGGAAGTCTTCGATGAGGATCGGCGTGCGCTTGTCCTCCTGGGAGAACATCGCGTAGTGGCGCTCGCCGCCTTCGCGCCACAGGCGGAACTCCGCACGCAGGCGGAAGTGCTGCAGCGGCGAGTCGAAGACCTGCGGCTCAGGCGCGTCGAACGGTGCCAGCAGGTCACGCAGGCGCGTGACCTTGTCTTGCAGTTGAGCGGTGTAGCTTGCGGCGTCAAAAGTCATGCGTTGAACCAGCCCAGCTTGATCACGAACAGGATCGATAGGATCACCAGTGCCGGGTTCAGCTCACGGTAGCGGCCCGAAAGCAGCTTGATGGCGGTCCAGGCGATGAAACCGAAGGCGATGCCGTTGGCGATGGAGTAAGTGAAGGGCATCGCCAGGGCGGTGATCACCACCGGCGCTGCCACCGTAATGTCGTCCCAGTCGATTTCGGCCAGGCCTTGGCTCATCAGCACCGCCACAAACAGCAAGGCTGGCGCGGTGGCATAGGCCGGCACGCTGGCGGCCAATGGAGAGAAGAACAGCGCCAGCAAAAACAGGATCGCTACCACGATGGCGGTCAAGCCGGTACGGCCACCGGCGCTCACGCCTGCAGCCGATTCGATGTAGCTGGTGGTGGTCGAGGTGCCCAGCAGGGAACCGGCCATGGCAGCGGTACTGTCGGCGATCAGTGCACGGCCCATTTTCGGCATATGGCCGTCCTTGCCCATCAGGCCGGCGCGCTTGGCGACGCCGATCAGGGTGCCGGAGTTGTCGAACAGGTCAACGAACAGGAAGGCGAAGATCACGCTGACCAGGCCGATGTCCAGCGCGCCCTTGATATCCAGCTGCAGGAAGGTCGGCGCCAGGGACGGCGGTACCGAGGTCACACCGATGAAAGGCGTGAAACCCAGGACGATGGAGGCAACTGTCACCGCCAGGATGCCGATCAGCACCGCGCCGCGTACGGCCAGGGCTTCCAGCGCGACGATCAGCACGAAACCCAAGGTGGCCAGGATCGGCGCCGGTTGTTTCAGGTCGCCCAGGCCAACCATGGTGGCCGGGTTGCTCACCACGATACCGGCGTTATGCAGGGCGATCAGCGCCAGGAACAGGCCGATGCCGGCGGCAATCGCCGAGCGCAGCGGCAGCGGGATGGCGTTGATGATCCATTCACGAATGCGGAAGATCGACAGCAGGAAAAACAGCACCGCCGAAATGAACACCGCGCCCAGCGCCACCTGCCAGGTGTGGCCCATGTGCAGGACCACGGTGTAGGTGAAGAAGGCGTTGAGGCCCATGCCCGGTGCCAGGGCAATCGGGTAGTTGGCGATCAGGCCCATCACGGTCGAACCAATGGCCGCGGCCAGGCAGGTGGCGACAAACACCGCGCCCTTGTCCATGCCGGTCTCGCCGAGGATGCTCGGGTTCACGAACAGGATGTAGGCCATGGCCAGGAAGGTGGTGATCCCCGCGAGAATCTCGGTGCGCACATTGGTGTTGTGGGCTTTGAGTTGAAACAGCTTTTCCAGCATGCCGGCTCCCTGTGACGCTAGTGTGCGTCGTGATTTGTTGACCTCTAAGTCAAAGCACAAACTGCGCCAAACGCTTGTGGTTTCAGAGAGGATCGGAAAAAGCGGCGCATCATACCAGCAGCCGAGGCTGTGTGGCGCATGGGCTTGAGGCATACTGCGCCGACGTTCAACAGCCGGTCACCGACAGCATGAAAAAAGCCAACCCGTGGAGTCTAGCTCTGATCGCCAGTATCAGCCTGTGGCTGGGCGCGGCACCGGCATGGGGCGCGGCTGCACCGGCCTTGAGCGAGGTGCGGGTGTTCAAGGTGGAGTCGGCCAACTGCAGCGAAGCGATCCCGGAGCGGGTCAACACCACCCAGATGTGCGAGCACCGCGGGCCCACCCAGGTCTCGGTGATGGAAGTCGGCCTGGGCAACAGCCCCATGGGCCGCTTCAACGGCGCGGAGTTGAATGGGCAACGCACAGCGGTGTGCCAGGTCGGCAACATCAGTGAGGCGTGCAACGGCGTGGGCACCTTGATGGGCTACATCTATGTGTTCGACCTGAACGTCCAGGCCCAGGGCTGGTTCGAATTCACCAATACCTCGATCAACCCGCCGCAAAACACCCTGAAAGCCCAGCTCAATATCCGCTGATCAATCATCTTGAACGCTCAAAACCCCGGGAAGTCGTACCCCTAAGACGGCGATTTTTCTGAACGCCGCGGACGTACACCAACCCGTGAGGTGTTTATGAGCGCGACCCCCAATGGCGCGGCGGCCCAGCCGTTCGTCGCCCACCCGATACGCCTGACACTCAACGGCCAGGATCGCCAACTGAACGTCTTGCCCTGGACCACCTTGCTGGACTTGCTGCGTGAACAGTTGGACCTGGTGGGCAGCAAAAAAGGCTGCGACCACGGCCAGTGCGGCGCCTGCACCGTGTTGCGTGACGGCAAACGCGTGAATGCCTGCCTGACCCTGGCCGTGATGTGCGACGGCGCCGAATTGACCACCATCGAAGGCCTGGCCGACGGCGACCAACTGCATCCCATGCAACAGGCCTTTATCCAGCACGACGCTTTCCAGTGCGGCTATTGCACCCCCGGCCAGATCTGTTCTGCCGTGGGCCTGGCCAATGAAGGCCGTGCCCACGACCGTGCGCAGATCCAGGAATTGATGAGCGGCAACCTGTGCCGCTGCGGCGCCTACAACAACATCCGCGACGCCATCGAAGACGCGCTGCCGGCCTGCCGTCGCCAGGGAGGTGAGTCATGAATCCCTTCCACTACAGCAGGCCGACCGATGTGCAGCAGGCCGTTCAGATGAGCAGCGCCGCCTCGCGCTTTATCGCCGGTGGCACCAACCTGCTGGACCTGATGAAGGAAAACATCAGCCATCCCGAGCACCTGATCGACATCACCGGCTTGCCGCTGCATGACATTCAAGAGACCGCCGAGGGTGGCCTGCGTATCGGTGCGCTGGTGAGCAACGCAGACCTGGCCTGGCACCCACTCATTGAGCAGCGTTACCCGTTGCTGTCCCAGGCTATCCTCGCCGGGGCGTCCCCGCAGTTACGCAACATGGCCAGTACCGGCGGCAATCTGTTGCAGCGCACCCGTTGCTATTACTTCTACGACGCCGCGGTGCCGTGCAACAAGCGCCAGCCCGGCAGCGGCTGCCCGGCGCGCGACGGTTTGAACCGTATCCATGCGATCCTCGGCGCCAGTGAACAGTGCGTGGCCACCCATCCATCGGACATGTGCGTGGCCCTGGCGGCGCTTGCGGCGCGGGTGCATGTAGAGGGACGTGGCGGTGCGCGGGTGATCGAGTTCGCCGACTTCCATCGCTTGCCAGGCGATGCGCCGCAACGTGACAACCAATTGGCCGACGATGAGCTGATCACGGCCATTGAGCTGCCCGCCGATCACCTGGCCCGCCACAGCCATTACCTGAAGATCCGTGACCGTGCCTCCTATGCCTTTGCCTTGATTTCGGTGGCCGCCGCCTTGGAACTGGACGGCGATGAAATCATCGACGCCCGCCTGGCCTTGGGCGGTGTGGCGCATAAACCTTGGCGTGACCGCGCAGTGGAAGCCTTGCTGATTGGCCGCACGGTCAGCCGCGAAACCTTCAGCGCCGCCGCCGACGCCCTGCTGCAAGACGCCGAACCGTTGGAACACAACGGCTTCAAGGTCAAGCTGGCGCGGCGAGCAGTCATTCGTGCCCTGAGCGACGCCGCCGTCGCAGGAGAACAGCCATGAGCGCCATCGGCAAACCCCTGGACCGCGTCGACGGTCTGCTCAAGGTCACCGGCCAAGCGCGCTACGCCGGTGAGTTTCCCGAGGACGGCCTGCTGCATGGCAGCGTGGTGTCGAGCACTATCGCCAAAGGCCGGGTGCTGAGCATCGATGCGTCCAAGGCGTTGGCCTTGCCCGGTGTAGTGGACGTGATCCATCACCTCAACCGGCCGAAAATCGCCAGCTATGACGAGGCGTTCGCCGATGCCGATGCGGCCGATGGCTCGCCTTTTCGTCCGCTGTATAACGACCGCGTGCTCTACAGCGGCCAGCCCCTGGCCCTGGTGATTGCCGATAACCTCGAACTGGCGCGGCACGCCGGCTCGCTGGTGCAGATCGACTACGCGCCCGAAACCTTCGAAACCGACCTGCTCACCCAGCAAGCGGCGGCGCACCCGTCGCCCCAGACCCCGCCCGAACCGCGAGGCAACTTCGAAGCTGAATGGGCCGGTGCCGCAATCAGTCTGGACCTGCACTACAGCACGCCCATCGAGCATCACAACCCGATGGAACCCCACGCCAGCACCGTGCTGTATCAGTCCGATGGCACTCTGCATATCCACGACAAGACCCAGGGCCCGCAGAACTGCCAGGCCTATGTGCAAAAAGTCTTCGGCTTGGACAAGCGCCAGGTGCGCATCTTCGCCGCTTTCGTCGGTGGCGCCTTCGGTTCGGGCCTGCGCCCGCAATACCAATTGCCGCTCGCGGTGATGGCGGCCATGGCGCTCAAACGCTCGGTGCGCGTCACCCTGACGCGCCAACAGATGTTCACCTTCGGCTATCGTCCGCGCACCTTGCAGCGTTTGCAGATGGGCGCCGCCGCCAATGGTCGCTTGCTGGCGTTGGGGCATACCGCGATTGGCCAGACGTCGCGCTTTGAGGATTTCAGCGAGCACGTGGTGGAGTGGAGCGGCATGCTCTATCACTGCGACAACGTGCAACTGACGTACAAGTTGGCGCCGTTGGATGTGTTTACCCCGCTGGACATGCGTGCCCCCGGCGCCGCACTAGGCGTGCTCGGCCTGGAGTGCGCCATGGACGAACTGGCGTGTGCCCTGGCCATCGACCCGGTGCAATTGCGCCTGATCAACTACGCCGAACGTAACCAGAACGAAGACAAACCCTGGTCGAGCAAGGCCCTGCGCGAGTGCTACAGCGAAGGCGCCGAACGCTTCGGCTGGCACCAACGCAACCCGGAACCGCGTAGCATGCGTGACGGCCGCCAACTGATCGGCTGGGGCATGGCCGGCGGCGTGTGGGAGGCCATGCAGATGAAAGCCAGCGCCAAGGCGCGCCTCGACGCGCAGGGCAAGCTCACCGTCAGCAGCGCCACCACCGACATTGGCACTGGCACCTACACGGTGATGACCCAGATCGCCTCCCAGGCCAGCGGCGTGGCCATGGCCGACGTGCGTTTTGTGCTGGGCGATTCGTCGTTGCCCACGGCGCCGTTGCAGGGCGGCTCGTTTACCGTGTCCTCGGTGGGTACGGCGGTGCAGCAAGCCTGTGAAGCGCTGAATGCCAAGTTGCTCCAGGTCGCCCGGCAGACCTACCCGGTGTTCAAGGACGCCGAAGCCGTGCGGTTTGAAGAGGGCCAACTGCATGCCGGTGATGTGAGTGTTTCGTTGGCGCAACTGGTCAAGGACAGCGGTGAGGAGGTGCTGCAAGCACAGGTTGACAGCGAGCCGGACAAGAAGCGCCAGGGCTATGCCTGCGCGACCCATTCGGCGGTGTTTGTCGAGGTGCGGGTTGATGAAGACCTGGGCACCATCAAGGTCAGCCGTGTGGTCAGCGCCATTGCCGCGGGGCGCGTGGTCAACCCCAAGATGGCCCGCAGCCAGATCCTTGGCGGCGTGGTGTGGGGCATTGGCATGGCCCTGCATGAAGAGACCCAGGTCGACCATGAGCTGGGGCGTTACATGAACCACAGCCTGGCCGAGTACCACATCCCGGTGAACGCCGATATTGGCGAGATTGACGTGCTGTTTGTCGAAGAGCACGACGAGATCGTCAATGCGCTCGGGTCCAAGGGCGTGGGGGAAATCGGCATTGTCGGGGTGGCGGCGGCGGTGGCGAATGCGGTTTACCATGCCACCGGCAAGCGGGTCCGGGAGTTTCCGATTACCTTGGATAAGGTGCTATAGCCCAAACCGTCAGACCAATGAAGTTCCAGTGTGGGAGCTGGCTTGCCTGCGATAGCGGTGTATCAGCCACCAGAAAGTTGCCTGATACACCGCTATCGCGGGCAAGCCCGGCTCCCACAGGGTATGGCGGTGAAGCCTATGGCTTGGTTTCTTCCACCGGCACATGCATGCGATCCCGGTTGGCCAGGGTCGGGAACAGCTTGATCCACACCCCGGTCACCACCAGGGTGCCAACCCCGCCCATCACCACCGCAGGCACGGTGCCAAACCAGTGGGCGGTAATCCCGGATTCGAATTCGCCCAATTGATTGGACGCACCGATAAACAGGCCATTGACCGCACTCACTCGCCCGCGCATTTCATCTGGCGTTTCCAACTGCACGAACGATGCACGGATCACCATGCTGATCATGTCTGCCGCGCCCAGTACCACCAGCACCGCCAGTGAAAACCAGAACGAAGTCGACAGGCCGAAGGCGATGGTTGCCACCCCGAACACGCCGACGGCGGTGAACATCACGCGGCCCACCTGGCGGTCTACTGAGAACCGCGCCAGCCACAGTGACATCAGCAATGCGCCCACGGCCGGGGCCGACCGCAGCAGGCCCAGGCCCCAGGCACCGGTCAGCAGGATGTCCTTGGCGAACACCGGTAACAGCGCGGTGGCGCCGCCCAGCAGCACGGCAAACAGGTCCAGGGAGATGGCGCCAAGAATGTCCGGGCGGCTGCGGATAAAGCGTATGCCGGCCAGCAGCGAGTCCAGGGTGGCCTTGGCTTTGTTCAGCGGAGTCTGGCGTGCGGGCAGGTTAAGTGTCAGCACGCAGGCGATCAGGTACAGCGCCACGGTGGGGCCGTACACCCACACGCTGCCAAACGCGTAAAGCAAACCGCCCACGGCCGGTGCGACGATGGTCGCCAGTTGCTGGGCCGATTGCGATGCCGCCACGGCCCGGGGGAACAGCGCGCTGGGCACGATGCTCGGCAACAGTGCCTGGGTGGTGGGCATTTCAAATGAGCGCGCAGCGCCGAGCAGGAAGGCGAGGATGAAGATCATCTCGCGAGTCACGTTGCCGGTCAGGCCGCCGATGGCCAGGGACAAGGCGATCAGCGCCTGCAAGGTCTGGCAGATGGCAGCGACCCGGCGGCGTTCATAGCGATCCGCCACGTGCCCGGTGTGCAGCATGAACAGCACGCGCGGCACGAATTCCACCAGGCCGACCAGGCCCAGGTCCAAGACGTTGCCGGTCAGCTGGTACAGGTTCCAGCCGATCGCCACGGTGAGCATCTGGAAGCCGCTGGCGGTAAAGATCCGCGCCAGCCAGAACGCGATGAAAGGGCGGTGGTGACGTAACAGCAACGCAGGTTCACTGGGCATCGGCAATCAGGTCGGCAACGGGAGAATGGCGAGATTAGCATCAAGCTGTAACAAATAGTTGCAAGAACTGAGCTGAGGCAAGCTGTCACGCGGCAAAAGACCACACAGTCCTACAGCAAAAATGGGACTACTCTTTCAACGATGCTTGATCCAGATCAAAACCTGCCCCGGGATTGTTCTGGCGGCCGCAAGGCCAGATTCCCCACGCGATGGGTAATAAAAGAAACGAATTGAAATTCGCCACACTCCATATCCGTGGGGGCAGTGGGTGCAGGCTCCCAGCCAGCAGCCGGTATTACCTGACAGAGGAAGACTTATGTTCGGTTTGGAGGCGCTAGATCTCGCCCGAATTCAATTCGCGTTCACCATCTCATTCCACATCCTGTTCCCGGCGATCACCATCGGCCTGGCCAGTTACCTTGCGGTGCTGGAGGGCTTGTGGCTCAAGACCCACAACGACACCTACCGTGACCTCTACCACTTCTGGTCGAAGATCTTTGCCGTCAACTTCGGCATGGGTGTGGTATCGGGCCTGGTCATGGCGTACCAGTTCGGTACCAACTGGAGCCGCTTCTCGGACTTCGCCGGTGCCGTCACCGGGCCGTTGCTGACGTACGAAGTGCTCACGGCCTTCTTCCTCGAGGCCGGTTTCCTGGGCGTGATGTTGTTCGGCTGGAACAAGGTGGGGCGCAAGCTGCACTTCTTCGCCACGGTGATGGTGGCCGTGGGTACGTTGATCTCCACGTTCTGGATTCTTGCCTCCAACAGCTGGATGCAGACGCCCCAGGGCTTTGAAATCATCGATGGCCGCGTAATACCGACCGACTGGCTGGCGGTGATCTTCAACCCGTCGTTCCCCTACCGCCTGATGCACATGGCCACGGCTGCTTTTGTTGCCACGGCGTTCTTCGTCGGCTCGTCGGCGGCCTGGCATTTACTGCGCGGCAAGGACAACCCGGCGATCCGCAAAATGCTCTCGATGGCGATGTGGATGGCCCTGATCGTTGCGCCCATCCAGGCGGTGATCGGCGACTTCCACGGCCTCAATACCCTCAAGCATCAACCGGCCAAGATCGCCGCGATTGAAGGCCACTGGGAAAATATCGGCAACGAGCCCACGCCGCTGATTTTGTTCGGTTGGCCGGACATGAAAGCCGAGAAAACCAAATACGCGGTCGAGATTCCGTACCTGGGCAGCCTGATCCTGACTCACTCCCTGGACAAGCAGGTGCCGGCGCTCAAGGAGTTCCCGCCTGAGGACCGTCCCAACTCCACCATTGTGTTCTGGTCGTTCCGGGTCATGGTCGGCCTGGGGTTCCTGATGATCTTCACCGGTCTGTTCAGCCTGTGGCTGCGCCGGGGCGACAAAATGTACACGTCCAAACCGTTCCTGTACCTGGCGCTGTGGATGGGCCCGTCTGGGCTGATTGCGATTCTTGCCGGTTGGTTCACCACCGAAATCGGTCGCCAGCCCTGGGTGGTCTACGGGTTGATGCGCACGGCAGATGCCTCCTCCGGGCATAGCCTGACGCAGATGACCATTACCCTGGTGTTGTTCGTGGTGGTGTACTTCGCGCTGTTCGGCGCGGGCCTGGGCTACATGATGCGCCTGGTGCGCAAAGGCCCCGTGACCCACGACAGTACCGAGCCCGCCCACGGTGGCCCCGGCCAGAAACGCACCCCCGCGCGTCCGTTGTCTGCTGCCGACGATGGCAGTGATAACGACCACGACCACATCCAGCACAAGGGGAATTGAGATGGGTATTGATCTTCCGCTGATCTGGGCCGTGATCATCATCTTCGGCATCATGATGTACGTGGTCATGGACGGCTTCGACCTGGGGATCGGCATTCTTTTCCCGTTTGTTCCGGGCAAAGTCGACCGTGACGTGATGATGAACACCGTGGCGCCCGTATGGGACGGCAACGAAACCTGGCTGGTACTCGGGGGCGCGGCGTTGTTCGGCGCGTTCCCGCTGGCCTATTCGGTGGTGTTGTCGGCGCTGTACCTGCCGCTGATCCTGATGCTGATCGGCCTGATCTTCCGCGGCGTGGCCTTTGAGTTCCGCTTCAAGGCCAAGGACCACAAGCGTCACCTGTGGGACAAGGCGTTTATTGGCGGCTCGCTGGCGGCGACCTTCTTCCAGGGGGTGGCGTTGGGCGCCTTTATCGACGGTATTCCGGTGTTGGATCGCCAGTTCGCCGGCGGCTCACTGGACTGGCTCACACCCTTCACGATGTTCTGCGGCGTGGCGCTGATCGTGGCGTATGCCTTGCTCGGCTGCACCTGGCTGATCATGAAGACCGAAGGCAAGTTGCAGGAGCAGATGCACAATCTGGCGCGGCCTTTGGCGTTTGTAGTGTTGGCGGTGATCGGCATCGTCAGCATCTGGACGCCGCTGACCCACCCGGAAATCGCGTCGCGCTGGTTCACCTTGCCGAACCTGTTCTGGTTCCTACCGGTGCCGATCCTGGTGCTGGTCACCATGTACGGGCTGATCCGCGCCGTGGCACGTAATGCGCACTACACGCCGTTCCTGTTGACGCTGGTGCTGATTTTCCTCGGCTACAGTGGCTTGGGGATCAGCCTGTGGCCGAACATCATCCCGCCGTCCGTGTCGATCTGGGATGCCGCCGCGCCGCCGCAAAGCCAGGGCTTCATGCTGGTGGGTACGCTGTTCATCATCCCGTTTATCCTGGGCTATACCTTCTGGAGCTACTACGTGTTCCGCGGCAAGGTCACCCACGAAGACGGCTATCACTAGGAGGGTTGAAACATGTCAAAACCTTCGTTGCATGAGATTGAACAGGCCGAGAAGCAGCCGTTGTGGCGGCGCCTGGGGTGGCTGGCGATGATCTGGACCGGCAGCGTGCTGGCCCTGTTCGTAGTGGCCAGCCTGATGCGCATGTTCATGAATGCGGCAGGCCTGAGCACGCATTGACACTGTAGGAGCGAGCTTGCTCGCGAAAAACGTCAACGATAACGCGGGGTGCCTGACGCCCCGCGGTGTTCTCAGGTTTTTTCGCGAGCAAGCTTGCTCCTACAATAAGCAGGGCTTTTTTATTTACGCGCCTTGAGGATGACGAACTTGGGCGTGGCCGCTACTTGCTCGACACCACGGAACAACCGCGCCAGCTTGCTGTGGTAGCCCAGGTGACGATTCCCGACGATGTACAAGGCGCCACCGACCACCAGCGCTTCGCGTGCCTGCTGGAACATGCGCCAGGCGAGGAAGTCGCCCACCACTTGTTGTTGGTGGAACGGTGGGTTGCACAGCACCACGTCCAGCGACTGCGCCTCCTGGCCGGCCAGGCCATCGTCGGCACGTACGCTGACGTCCCGCTCTCCCAAGGCGGCTTGCCAGTTTTCGGCGGCCGATTGCACTGCCATATACGACTCATCCACCAAGGTGTAGTGCGCGTCGGGGTTCTGCAGGGCGCTGGCAATCGCCAGTACGCCGTTGCCGCAGCCCAGGTCTGCCACGCGGGCACTGCCCAGGTTTTTTGGCAGGTGCGGCAGGAAGGCGCGGGTGCCGATGTCCAGGCCTTCGCGGCAAAAGACGTTGGCGTGGTTACACAACTCGATGACCGGCGCTTCCAGGGTATAACGGGTCGGGTAGGGCGAGACCGCGGCAGGGCGCTGCTCGACGCTGGCAATCAGCAACCGCGCCTTTTTGACCGCCAATGAGGCGTGCATGGGCCCGATGTAACGCTCCAGCAATTCGCCCGCAGCCCGTGGCAAATGCTTGACCATTGCGCCTGCGATCACCTCGGCGCCTGGCGCCAGTTGCCCTTGCAGGCGGATCAGTTGTTCTTCCAGCAACGCCAGGGTTTTCGGCACGCGGATCAACACGCGATCGAACGGCCCGGTCGCGAACTGGCTGGCCGGTATGAAGGGCACGGCATCAAAGGGCTTGCCGTTGCGCACCAGGTTTTTCTCCAGGCCCTGAGCGGCGAGGAACGAGTCACCGCTGGAGGTCACTTGCACCTGGCCTTGAAGGCTGGCTGCCAGGGCGCCGAAGCTGTCATTGAGCACCAGCACGCGGGTGGCAGCAGTAAGCTGTTGCGCGGCGAGGTGGCTGAGCAGGTATTCGTCGGCGGCATCGAAGGCTTGCAGCGGATCATTGTGTTGCTCTGGCTGACGAATCAGGTCGAGCTGGGCGAAAGGGCTGTCAAGCAGGGGCATGGCGGGGCGAGGCTCTGGGTAATCGACGGACCGTCTGAGTGAACGGCGGGGCAACCGTGCAAAGCGCACCCTCAACACTCAGAATTGGCCGTAAATGTTACGTTTTTTTCAACGCGATGACATGCGGTGTTTTACGTGGGCTAAAACAGCCCGGCTTTAGCGGCGCGCAGCACCGCCTGGATCTTGTTATGCACGCCCAGTTTCTTGAAGGTACTGCTGATATGAAAGCCCACGGTGCGCTCGGACAGGCAAAGAATCGCGGCAATCTCGGAGGCGGTCTTGCCCATCGCGGACCACTTGAGGATTTCTGTTTCCCGGGCAGTCAATTTGCTGGGCGCTTTGATGTCGGGGGCGTCGGCGTACTTCTGCGCGACGACCGCATGCATCGCATGGCAAAGCCACAACACCTGGCCGGCTTTTTCGTAAAGCTCTTCAGGGCTGACCTCGCCCTTGCTGCGAACCAGGGTCAGCATGCTGAATACACCCTGGAAGTCATGCACGGCTTGGGTCCAGCCTAAATGCACCCCGCATGACTGGGCCAACTCCCAAAGCTTGGGGGTGTTGGCAAAGGTTTTTTGTTCCCAGAGAATGGGCAGTACCGAGGTCTTACAGTGGGTTACAACGGGGTCTACATCGAAGAAGTGCGCTTGTTTATAAATGCTAAGCCATTCATTTGGATAGTTATTAAACAAAATGGGTTTTGTTTGAGTGCTTTGTGATTGGGAACTCATGGTAAAGGAGCAATATTCGAAACCTAGTTCATAAGTGTGGTTTATCACCATCTCAAACACACTGGTGATTTCACTCTCGCCGTCCAGCTTGGGCAGCCGGGCATTATGCCAATTGACCATCGGTGACTCTCCATGCATGTATATGTGACCTGGGTACGTCCTGATCCCCCATTGCAGCTCGAAAACAAGTGTAGGGTAAGTCCTACAACTGAGCTTGAAAAATATTTTACTTGCAGGGTTTGTCTAGTTGGCCGGTTTTGTACAAGACTTGGAGCTTTGTATAAGAGCGCTAGGCAGGTATCTTTTTTTCAATACTTTTAATGTCTTGAAGGTAGTGTCAAAGTGATGTCGCTTTAAGTACCGCTTCATCTAGTGAGGTATTCAGGGCGCGTTAATAGCCAAATAATTAGTGCCAGCGTGGAGCCATGGCTGACCTGTTGGACTGGTTAAAAAACGCGCAGGCCACCCGCGTGAACCTTTAGTGACGGCAAAGCCAGTACCAATCATCAGTGTTTGCGCGGTCTGTTTTGAGGGACACTAACGGCCTGTGCAAAACGGAGCCCCCCATGACGGCCAGTGCTGAGAAATTTACCCGCCAGACCCTGCTCGATGTGCAATCGCTGACCCCCAGCCTGTTCACCCTGCGCACCACCCGCGATGCCGGTTTTCGTTTTACCGCCGGCCAGTTCGTGCGCCTGGGCGTTACCAAGGCGGATGGCAGCACCGTCTGGCGTGCCTATTCCATCGTGTCTTCGCCGTTTGACGAGCATCTGGATTTCTTTTCCATCGTGGTCCCCGGTGGTGAGTTCACCAGTGAACTGAGCCGCCTGAAGGTGGGCGATACCTTGCTGGTCGAGCGCCAGGCCACCGGGTTTCTGACCCTCAACCGCTTTGTCGACGGGCGTGACTTGTGGTTGCTGGGAACCGGAACGGGCGTCGCGCCGTTCCTGTCGATCCTGCAAGACTTCGAAGTGTGGGAAAAATTCGAGCGCATCATCCTGGTGTACAGCGCCCGGGAAGCCAAGGAACTGGCCTACCAGTCGCTGATCGACACGCTGGGTGAGCGCGAGTACCTGACCGAGTACGCCCACAAGCTCACCTACATTCCCATCGTCACCCGCGAGCAGCATCCGGGCGCGTTGAATGGGCGTATTACGGCCTTGATCGAAAATGGCGAATTGGAGCGGGCCGCCGGCGTGGAGCTGACGGCACAGGATTCGCGTGTACTGATTTGCGGCAACCCGCAGATGGTCGATGACACGCGCCAGTTGCTCAAGCAGCGGGACATGCAACTGAGCCTGAGCCGACGACCTGGCCAGGTGGCGGTAGAAAATTATTGGTAGAAAAAAGGCGCCTTGCGAGGCGCCTTTTTTGCATCCGCAGGTTAAAGCGGCTTGTTGTTCTGTGCCTTGAGCAGATCGCGGATCTCGCCCAGCAGCACTTCTTCCTTGCTTGGCGTCGGCGGCAAGCTTGGGGCCACGGCTTCTTCGCGCTTCAGACGGTTGATCGCCTTCACACCCATGAAGATTGCAAACGCGACGATTATAAAGTCGATGATGCTCTGGATGAACTTGCCGTAGGCCAGCACAACAGCGGGTACATCACCCTGTGCTGCCTTGAGCGTGACGGCCAGATCGGCAAAGTCCACGCCACCGATCAGCAGGCCGATGGGAGGCATTATCACGTCGCCTACAAATGAGGAAACAATCTTGCCGAAGGCAGCACCGATGATGATACCGACGGCCATGTCGACCACATTACCTTTGACCGCGAAGGCCTTGAACTCACTGATCACGCCCATAGGTTATTCCTTGTTACAGTTGAGGAGGGTGGAGGTCAGTGTAATTCAGTCGAACAGCGCTTGCTCGAAACAACTGTTAACACTGTCGGTTTTTATCGACACATCAAATCGCAAATAGTTTGCAAAGTGCCACTAGTCGCGCGCGAATTAGCCGCTATTTCAGCGGGTTACCAGATTTTTTTCTTAATCGGGCCTGTGGTGTTTTTCTATTTATCTTCTGACTCGCAGGTCACTAGCCTCTGGCAAGCACAACTGAATGTGCATTAAAAAAACCAGAGGAAACCTCGATGAATACCCCAATCAGCCGCAGGCCCGTGTCGGCGCGCCACGCGCTGGCACTGGTGACCGCCAGCCTGCTTTCCCTCTCCGTACAAGCCGCCAACCTGACCCGCGATAACGGGGCCAACGTCGGTGATAACCAGAACTCCCAAACCGCCGGTGCCAATGGCCCGGTGCTGCTGCAAGATGTGCAACTGATCCAGAAACTGCAACGCTTCGACCGCGAACGCATCCCAGAGCGCGTGGTGCACGCACGCGGCACGGGCGCCCATGGCACCTTCACCGTGACCGACAACCTCAGCGACCTGACCAAGGCCAAAGTGTTCGCCGCCGGTGAAACCACGCCAGTGTTCGTACGCTTCTCGGCCGTGGTGCATGGCAACCACTCCCCGGAAACCCTGCGTGACCCACGGGGCTTCGCCACCAAGTTCTATACCGCCGAAGGTAACTGGGACCTGGTCGGTAACAACTTCCCCACGTTCTTTATTCGGGATGCCATCAAGTTCCCGGACATGGTCCATGCCTTTAAACCGGACCCACGCACTAACCTGGACGATGACTCGCGCCGTTTCGACTTCTTCTCCCATGTTCCAGAGTCCACTCGTACACTGACCGAGTTATACTCGGACTCCGGCACCCCTGCCAGTTACCGCGAAATGGACGGCAACGGCGTACATGCCTACAAGTTGATTAACGCCAAAGGCGAAGTGCACTACGTCAAGTTCCACTGGAAGAGCCAGCAGGGCATCAAGAACCTTGATCCCAAGCAAGTTACCGAGGTGCAGGGGCGTGACTACAGCCATATGACCAATGATCTGGTCACGCACATCAACAAAGGCGACTTCCCTAAGTGGGACCTGTATGTGCAGGTGCTCAAGCCTGAAGACCTGGCCAAATTTGATTTCGACCCACTGGATGCAACCAAGATCTGGCCGAATGTGCCCGAGCGCAAAGTCGGGCAAATGGTGCTGAACCGCAACCCGGCCAATGTGTTCCAGGAAACCGAGCAAGTCGCGATGGCCCCGGCCAATCTGGTACCGGGTATCGAGCCGTCGGAAGACCGCCTGCTGCAGGGGCGCGTGTTCTCCTACGCCGATACGCAAATGTACCGCCTGGGCGCGAACGCCCTGCAGTTGCCGATCAACGCTCCACGGGTCACCGTCAACAACGGCAACCAGGACGGCGCGATGAACGTCGGCAAGACCACCACCGGCGTCAACTACCAGCCAAGTCGCCTGTTGCCGCGGGAAGAGCCGCAAACCGCACGCTACAGCCAGTCGCCGCTGTCGGGCAGCACCCAGCAGGCCAAGATTCAACGTGAGCAGAACTTCAAGCAGGCCGGTGACCTGTACCGCTCCTACACCAAGAAAGAGCGCGAAGACCTCATCAACAACTTTGGCGGCTCATTGGCCACCACCGATGACGAGAGCAAGCACATCATCCTGTCGTTCCTCTACAAGGCGGACCCGGAATACGGCACCGGCGTGGCCAAGGTCGCCAAGGGCGATCTGGCTCGCGTAAAGGCGCTGGCGGAAAAACTGACCGACTGATTCATTGGTTGCGGTCGGCGCCTTCACGGGCGTCGACCTTTGGCAGGAGAACACTCTATGCGTATCTCTATCGGCTTACTGATGGCCATGCTGGCCTTTACCGCTCATGCCGAGTCCCCCGACCCGGTGGCGCTCAAGGCGCAGTTGCAGGATTACTATTTCGACGCCGCCCGTCGTGGCGACCTCGACATGCTCAACACCTTCATAGAGTCCGGCTACGGCCTCAATGCCCAGGATGACAAGGGCTACACCGCGTTGATCCTGGCTGCTTATCACGGCCAGGGCCCGTATGTGGAGCGTCTGCTCGATGCCGGCGCGGACGCCTGCGTCCAGGATAAACGCGGTAACACGGCGTTGATGGGCGCCATCTTCAAAGGCGAGCTGAAAATCGCCCAGCGCCTGTTGGCCACCGACTGCAACCCTGACCAGCGCAACGGCGCAGGGCAGACCGCCGCCATGTACGCCGGGTTGTTCAAGCGCGTCGAATTGTTGGGGGCGCTGCAAGCCAAAGGCGCAGACCTGAACGCCGAGGACCCCGTG
Source organism: Pseudomonas sp. PA-1-3F (assembly GCF_021609665.1). Taxonomy (NCBI): domain Bacteria; kingdom Pseudomonadati; phylum Pseudomonadota; class Gammaproteobacteria; order Pseudomonadales; family Pseudomonadaceae; genus Pseudomonas; species Pseudomonas sp. PA-1-3F. Next base: position 37,352 of record NZ_WJZD01000012.1, read on the forward strand.
GGTAACAGTGCTTCACGTTTAGCCAAGGGCGAAATCCGGACCCCAGCGTCGCGCTGAGCTATCATCGCGGTTTTTCGGTTGGAGGTTCTCACATGGCAAAGGCCAAGCGCATGTACGGCTGCACAGAGTGCGGCGCGACCTTTCCCAAATGGGCGGGCCAGTGCTCCGAATGCGGCGCGTGGAACACCCTGACTGAAACCATGATCGAGAGTGGCGGTGCCGCGGCCCCCACCGGCCGTGCCGGCTGGACCGGGCAACAGGCGCAGATCAAGACCCTGGCCGAAGTCAGCGTCGAAGAGATTCCGCGCTTTTCCACCGCCTCCGGCGAGCTGGACCGGGTCTTGGGCGGTGGTCTGGTGGACGGCTCGGTGGTGCTGATCGGCGGTGACCCGGGCATCGGCAAGTCCACGATCCTGCTGCAAACCCTGTGCAGCATCGCCAGCCGCATGCCTGCGCTGTATGTCACCGGCGAAGAGTCCCAGCAGCAAGTGGCCATGCGCGCCCGGCGCCTGGGCTTGCCCCAGGACCAACTGCGGGTCATGACCGAAACCTGCATCGAAAGCATCATCGCCACGGCGCGCATCGAAAAGCCTAAAGTCATGGTCATTGACTCGATCCAGACGATTTTCACCGAACAACTGCAATCGGCACCCGGCGGCGTGTCTCAGGTGCGCGAAAGCGCGGCGCTGTTGGTGCGTTACGCCAAGCAGAGCGGCACGGCGATCTTCCTGGTCGGCCACGTGACCAAAGAAGGCGCACTGGCCGGGCCACGGGTGTTGGAACATATGGTCGACACCGTGTTGTATTTCGAAGGGGAATCCGACGGTCGCCTGCGCCTGCTGCGGGCGGTGAAGAACCGTTTTGGCGCCGTCAACGAACTGGGTGTGTTCGCTATGACCGATCGGGGGCTGAAAGAAGTCTCGAACCCCTCGGCGATTTTTCTCACCCGCGCTCAGGAAGAAGTCCCAGGCAGTGTGGTGATGGCCACGTGGGAAGGCACCCGGCCGATGCTGGTGGAAGTCCAGGCGCTGGTGGATGACAGCCATTTGGCAAACCCACGGCGGGTCACACTGGGCCTGGACCAGAACCGCCTGGCGATGTTGCTGGCGGTGCTGCACCGGCATGGTGGCATTCCGACTCACGATCAGGATGTGTTCCTTAACGTGGTGGGCGGGGTCAAGGTGCTGGAGACTGCGTCCGACCTGGCGTTGATGGCGGCGGTGATGTCCAGCCTGCGTAATCGGCCGTTGCCCCATGACTTGTTGGTGTTTGGCGAGGTGGGTCTGTCGGGCGAAGTGCGCCCGGTGCCGAGTGGGCAGGAGCGCTTGAAGGAAGCGGCCAAGCATGGCTTCAAACGGGCGATTGTGCCCAAGGGCAATGCGCCGAAGGAGGCGCCGCCGGGGTTGCAGATTATTGCTGTGACGCGGCTGGAGCAGGCGTTGGATGCCCTGTTCGAATAATCCGCAGCACCGCTGAACCCCTGTGGGAGCTGGCTTGCCTGCGATGGCGGTGTATCAGGCAAGAATGGGTAAGCTGACCCGCCGCTATCGCAGGCAAGCCAGCTCCCACATTTTGATTGATGTGCGTTTTCAGATCTCCAGCAGGGCGCCCAGCTCGCGCTCCAGTTCTCGCTCATCACCCAGGTTCAGCTCTACAAAGCGCCGCAAATGGCTGATCGAATCCAGATCAATGTGTTTGCACACAAAGCCCAATTGACCCTGATCTTCATGGGTCAGCCGCGCTTGCATCTTTATATGCGTCTTCTGGTCCAGGCGTATGTCGACGTCAAAGGGCAGCGCTTTATTTCCCTTCCAGTTGTCAGGCCGTTCCACCAGCAATCCCTTGAGTGATAAATCCACCAGTTTTACCGGCCATTCGCTGCCGTTTTGCCGAAGTTCGGCCGTGGCATCAAAGGCGATCCGGCGAAAACGGCGACGTTCGGACGCATGCTCGGTCATGGTAAAGCCCTCTGTGAATGGGAGGAGTGTAGCCCGGGGCCATCAAGGGGCGTTTATTTCGGCTTTTTTTAGCGGTTGAAGGCTCTAGACCAACGTAGGGGGCTGGTCTTTGAGGCCAGTAGCGCTAAACTCGGGCTGGCTGTCCTTTCTGTCCACCCTGGCTGGAATATAAAAATGAAAAATAATAATAGCCTGCTACGCCACTTACCCTGGCTGGTGCTGGCAATTGTAGGAGCGTGCGCCCTGGGCGTAGTGGCCTTGCGCCGCGGCGAGGCGATCAACGCCTTGTGGATTGTGGTCGCTGCTGTGGCCATCTACCTGGTTGCGTACCGTTACTACAGTCTGTTCATCGCCAACAACGTGATGCAACTCGATCCACGGCGGGCAACCCCTGCGGTGGTCAACAACGATGGTCTGGACTACGTACCAACCAACAAACACATTCTTTTCGGTCACCACTTTGCGGCGATTGCCGGTGCAGGCCCGTTGGTCGGCCCGGTGCTGGCGGCGCAAATGGGCTATCTGCCCGGTACCCTCTGGCTGATTGCCGGGGTGGTGCTGGCCGGTGCGGTGCAAGACTTCATGGTCCTGTTCCTGTCCACTCGTCGCAACGGCCGTTCCCTGGGGGACATGGTTCGCGAAGAGATGGGCCGCATTCCGGGGACCATCGCGCTGTTCGGCTGCTTCCTGATCATGATCATCATCCTCGCGGTGCTGGCGCTGATCGTGGTCAAGGCCCTGGCCGAGAGCCCATGGGGCATCTTCACGGTGATGGCGACCATCCCGATCGCGATGTTCATGGGCATCTACATGCGCTACATCCGCCCGGGCCGCATCGGGGAAATCTCGATCATCGGCGTGCTGTTGCTGCTGGGTTCGATCTGGCTGGGCGGGCAGATTGCCGCTGATCCGGTATGGGCCAAGGCGTTCACCTTCACCGGCATCCAGATTACCTGGATGTTGATCGGCTACGGCTTCGTGGCCGCTGTGCTGCCGGTGTGGCTGATCCTGGCGCCCCGCGACTACCTGTCGACGTTCCTGAAAATCGGCACCATCATCGCCCTGGCGATTGGCATCCTGGTCACCATGCCTGACCTGAAAATGCCGGCACTCACCCAGTTCATCGACGGCACCGGCCCGGTGTGGAAGGGCGGCCTGTTCCCGTTCCTGTTCATCACCATTGCCTGTGGCGCGGTCTCGGGCTTCCATGCGCTGATCTCCTCGGGCACCACGCCCAAGCTGCTGGCCAGTGAAAGCCACGCCCGTTACATCGGTTACGGCGGCATGCTGATGGAGTCGTTCGTGGCCATCATGGCGATGGTTGCCGCCTCGGTGATCGAGCCTGGCGTGTACTTCGCCATGAACAGCCCGGCTGCCATTGTCGGCACCGACGTGGTCACCGTGGCGCAAACCGTCAGCAGTTGGGGCTTTGCCATTACCCCTGAGGCGCTGTCGGCCGTTGCCCACGATATCGGCGAAACCACCATCCTGGCCCGTGCCGGCGGTGCGCCGACGTTGGCGGTGGGCATCGCGCAGATCCTGCACAGTGTGCTGCCAGGTGAAAATACCATGGCGTTCTGGTACCACTTTGCGATCCTGTTCGAAGCGCTGTTCATCCTTACGGCAGTGGATGCCGGTACCCGCGCCGGTCGTTTCATGCTGCAAGACCTGCTCGGTTCCTTCGTGCCTGCGCTCAAACGCACCGAGTCGTGGACTGCCAACCTGATTGCTACCGCAGGCTGCGTGGCGATGTGGGGTTACTTGCTGTACCAGGGCGTGATCGACCCGCTGGGTGGCATCAATACCTTGTGGCCGCTGTTCGGTATCTCCAACCAGATGCTGGCCGGTATCGCGCTGATGCTGGCGACCGTTGTGCTGATCAAAATGAAGCGTCAGCGCTACATCTGGGTGACCATGTTGCCAGCGGTGTGGCTGTTGATCTGCACCACCACCGCAGGCTTCATCAAGCTGTTCGACGCCAACCCGGCGATCGGCTTCCTGTCGCTGGCCAAGAAATACAGCGATGCCCTGGCTAACGGCCAGATCCTCGCCCCGGCCAAGAGCATCGACCAGATGCAACACGTGATCTGGAACGCCTACACCAACGCAACGCTGACGGCGCTGTTCCTGTTCGTGGTGTTCAGCATCCTGTTCTATGCGCTCAAAGTCGGCATCGCCGCCTGGGGCAACAAAGAGCGTACGGATAAAGAAGCCCCGTTCCAGGCTGTACCGGACGCATAACGAGGATTGCAGACATGTTCAATGACATCAGTCGCCTCGGTAAATACCTCGGTCAGGCCGCCCGCCTGATGGTCGGCATGCCCGACTACGACACCTACGTCGAGCATATGCAAACCAAACACCCGGACAAGCCGGTGATGGACTACAAGGCGTTCTTCCGGGAGCGCCAGGAAGCCCGTTACGGCGGCAAGGGTGGGCCCAAGTGCTGCTAAGTTGGTAAAACGGCTGTACCTGTAGGAGCGAGCTTGCTCGCGAAAAACCCAAGGACACCACGTGCATCCAGACAGCACGCGTTATCGTTGACGTTCTTCGCGAGCAAGCTCGCTCCTACAGTTGTTTTTGCGCCCTCATATTTCAGGAGAATCTCTTTGTCCTCTCCCATCCCCGTCACCATCCTCAGCGGCTTCCTCGGTGCCGGCAAGACCACCTTGCTGCGCCACCTGCTCAAAGCCGAGCACGGCTTGAAAATCGCTGTGATCGAAAACGAATTCAGTGACGCCGGTATCGACACCCAATTGCTGGGCGACGAGCCAGTGCAAGTGATGACCCTGTCCAACGGCTGCGTGTGCTGCACCATCCACACCGACCTGACCAAAGCCCTGTACCTGTTGCTGGAACGCCTGGACAGCGGCGAGATCGCCTTCGACCGGCTGGTGATCGAATGCACCGGCCTGGCCGACCCTGCGCCGGTGGCCCAGACCTTCTTCATCGAAGAAGAGCTGCGCGAACGCTATATCCTCGACGGCATCATCACCCTGGTGGATGCGGCCCACGCCGAGCATCATCTGACCCAGACCATCGCCCAGGCCCAGATCGGCTTTGCCGACCGCCTGCTGGTGAGCAAGCGCGACCTGGTAGACGACGCCAGCTTCGACGCCCTCAGCCAGCGCCTCACCCGCATCAACCGTCGTGCGCCAATTCGTGTGGTGGATCACGGCAAGATTGACCTGGCCGAATTGCTGGATGTGCGCGGCTTCAACCTCAATGCCGGCATGAGCCTGCGCCCGGTCAGTGCAGCGCCTTCGGTCGACCGTATTTCCAGCCTGGTGCTGCGCACCGACCAGCCGCTGGATATCGACCGTCTCAGCGAGTTCATGAACGAACTGCTGGAAGACCATGGCAAGCAACTGCTGCGTTACAAGGGCGTATTGAACATTGCCGGAGAAGACCGACGCATGGTGTTCCAGGGCGTGCTGAAGCTGTATGGCTTCGACTGGGATACCGAATGGGCCGAGGGCGAGGCGCGGGAGAGTGTGATCGTGTTTATTGCCGATGAGCTGCCCGAAGACAAGATCCGCCAAGGCTTTGAGCGGGTCTACCAATAAACCCGACTTGAAATGCACTCCAATGTGGGAGCTGGCTTGCCTGCGATAGCGGCGGGTCAATCACTGATGGGCTGAGTGCACAACCGCCATCGCAGGCAAGCCAGCTCCCACACTTGACCCTGTTTCAAATTGAAAAATCGGCATAAAAAAGCTCACTTGTAGGAGCGAGCTTGCTCGCGAAGAACTCACAGGCAACGCGTGCACCCAAGATGCACGCGTTATCGTTGACGTTTTTCGCGAGCAAGCTCGCTCCTACAGTGGGCTTCTTGGTATTACGCGCCGTATACCGGCAGCTTCTTGCAGATGGCCTTGACCTTCTCACGTACCGCGTCGATCACGGCTTCGTTGTTCAGGTCGGCCAGGATGTCGCAGATCCAGCCCGCCAGTTCCTTGCACTCGGCTTCCTTGAAGCCACGGGTGGTCACTGCCGGGGTGCCGAAGCGCAGGCCGGAGGTGACGAACGGCGAACGTGGGTCGTTCGGCACGGAGTTCTTGTTCACGGTGATGAAAGCTTTGCCCAGGGCAGCGTCAGCATCTTTACCGGAAATGTCCTGCTTGATCAGCGACAGCAGGAACAGGTGGTTTTCAGTACCGCCGGACACCACGTCAAAACCGCGCTCGATGAACACGCTGGCCATGGTCTTGGCGTTCTTGACCACTTGTTGCTGGTAGGTCTTGAACTCAGGCTGCAGTGCTTCCTTGAAGCAGATCGCCTTGGCCGCGATCACGTGCTCCAGCGGGCCGCCTTGGGCGCCCGGGAAAACGGCGGAGTTGAGCTTCTTCTCGATCTCGGCGTTGGCGCGTGCCAGGATCAGGCCGCCACGTGGACCGCGCAGGGTCTTGTGGGTAGTGGTGGTGACCACGTCAGCGTAAGGCACTGGGTTGGGGTAAACGCCCGCAGCCACCAGACCGGCCACGTGGGCCATGTCGACGAACAGATAGGCACCGACCTTGTCGGCGATTTCACGGAAACGTGGGAAGTCCAGGATCTGCGAGTAGGCAGAGAAACCGGCCACGATCATTTTTGGCTTGTGCTCGACGGCCAGGCGCTCGACTTCATCGTAGTCGATCAGGCCGTTGGCATCGATACCGTACTGAACGGCGTTGTACAGCTTGCCGGAGGACGAAACCGTGGCGCCGTGGGTCAGGTGACCGCCGTGGGCCAGGCTCATGCCTAGGATGGTGTCGCCGCCTTGCAGCAGGGCCAGGTACACGGCGCTGTTGGCTTGGGAACCGGCGTGTGGTTGGACGTTGGCGTAATCGGCGCCGAACAGCTCTTTTGCACGGTCGATGGCCAACTGCTCAACCACGTCGACGTACTCGCAACCACCGTAGTAGCGCTTGCCTGGGTAGCCTTCGGCGTACTTGTTGGTCAGAACCGAACCTTGAGCCTCCATCACCGCAGGGCTGGTGTAGTTTTCCGAAGCGATCAGCTCAATGTGCTCTTCCTGGCGCACGGCTTCTTGCTCCATGGCGGCGAAGAGATCGGCGTCGTACTTGGCAATAGTCAAATCACGGCTGAACATGGCGGTCCTCAAGGATCGGGGGCAGAAAAGGAGGGCATTCTAACTCAATGGGTTTTAGATGGCATATGAAAGGACATCATGTCGCGGACAAGTGGGGTTCATCTGGGGATGATCGTTCCCACGCTCTGCGTGGGAATGCATCCCGTGACGCTCTGCGTCACATTTAAAAGCGGACGCAGAGCGTCCAGAATTGCGTTCCCACGCGGAGCGTGGGAACGATCAGGGACTTCAGTCAAACATGAACAGCGCATCATTACTGAACTGCACCTCAAACCGATTCGCCGGCATCGGCCGCCCGAACAGGTAACCCTGCACCTCATCACAGCCATGCTCACGCAGGAAGTCCAACTGCTCATGGGTTTCCACGCCTTCGGCAATCACCGCCAGGTTCAGGCTGTGGGCCATGGCAATGATAGCCCGGGCAATCTGTGCGTCCTGCTCACCGGAGGGCAGGCCGTCAACGAAGGTGCGGTCGATCTTCAGCACGTCGATGGGGAATTGCTTGAGGTAGTTGAGCGACGAATAGCCGGTGCCAAAGTCATCCACCGCGATGCTCAGGCCCAGGTTTTTCAGGCTGGCGAGGATCTGCAGGGCTTCGTTGACTTCACGCATCAGGATACTTTCGGTCAGTTCCAGCTCCAGGCACGCCGGCGGCAGGCCGGTGTCCTTGAGGATGGTGGCGATGCGCGTGCCCAACTGGCCGTCGGAGAACTGCCGCGCCGAGATGTTCACTGATACTTTCGGCACGCGCACTTTGTTCTGGTGCCAGGTCTTGAGCTGGCGGCAGGCTTCCCCGATCACCCAGTCGCCCACATCCACCACCAGCCCGAGCTCTTCCAGTACCGGGATAAAGTCCCCCGGCGGTACCAGGCCACGGCGCGGGTGTCGCCAGCGCAGCAGGGCTTCGGCGCCGGTCAGGCGTTTGCCGTCTCCGCTGAATTGCGGCTGGTAATAGAGCACGAATTCGTTCTGGTCCAAGGCGTGGCGCAGGTCGCTTTCCAGCTCCAGGCGCTCCAGGGCGCTGGCGTTCATGTCGGCCTGGTAGAACTGGAAGTTGTTCTTGCCGCGCTCTTTAGCGTGATACATCGCCGTGTCGGCGTTTTTCATCAATTGGCTCAGCTCGTTGCCGTCTTGCGGGCTGAGGGCGATGCCGATACTGGCGGTCACGAAGAACTCGCGGCCTTCCAGCACAAAGGGTTTGACCAGGCTGGCGAGGATCTGCTCGGCCACATGGATCGCACGGTTCAGCGCCATATCGCGGCTGACCCGTGGTTGGAGGAGCAAGGTGAATTCGTCGCCGCCCATGCGCGCCACGGTGTCGTCCTCGGCCACACAACCGAGCAGGCGCGTGGCCATTTCCTTGAGCATCCGGTCGCCGGCCGCGTGGCCGAGGGAGTCGTTGATCGGCTTGAAGCGGTCAAGGTCGAGGAACATTAGCACCACCCACGACTTCTGCCGTTCGGCGGACTGCAACGCGGTGTGCAGGCGGTCCTGGAACAGGGTGCGGTTGGGCAGGTGGGTCAGGGCGTCGTAGTAGGCCAGGCGGTGGATGCGCTGCTCACTGGCCTTGCGCTCGCTGATATCGCTGAAGAAACACACGTAGCTGGCCAGGTCGCCTTCGTCGTCGAACACCGCGGTAATGCCGACCCAGGCCGGGTAATGCTCGCCATTGAGACGCTTGAGCCACACCTCGCCTTCCCAGGTGCTGTGCTGGTGCAATTGCTTGAGCACATAACGCAGATGGGCTTCCTGCTGCTCATCGACGGTGAGCATATTGGGCAACTGGTCGAGCACATCGCTCACCGCATAGCCGCTGACCCGGCTGAACGCCTCGTTGGCCTGCACGATATAACCGGCTGGGTCGGTGATCAAGATCGCCGAAGTGGAATGTTCGAACACCGTGGCTGCCATGCGCAGGTCTTTTTCGGCGCGTCGTTGCTGGCTGATATCGCGGCCCACGCCGAGGATGCCTTCAAACGCGCCATGTTCATCCCACACCAGCACCAGGCGCAGTTCGATCGGCACTTTGCGCCCGTCGGCGCGCAGGCAGTCGAACAGAAACAGTTGGGTCTGGACTTCATCGCGCAAGGTGTTCAAGGCGTCGGGGTTGCCGAGGGCGCGGCTGACCTGTTCCATCAGGCTGTAAATGCCGGTCAACTGCTGAGGGTTGGCAACGATCGACTGCCAGCCGTTCTTGAACACCCAGTCCACGTCATAGCCCAGGACGGTGTTGACCGAGGGGCTGATGTAGTTGAGGGCCAGTTGGCTGTCGGTGGAGCAGATCACGTCGCTGATGCTTTCGGCCAGCATCCGGTAGCGCTGTTCACTGTCGCGTAGTGATTCACTGGCCTCGATCTGGTCGGTAATGTCCTTGGCCACGCCGATGATCCGGGTGACCACCGTAGAGGTATCGCGGGCCAGCGCCTGTTCGCGGATATCGAAGCGGCGCCACTGGTTATTGCGGTGGCGAAAGCGCAGTTGGCAGTGCAGTTGGGTCGTATAGCCGACCTGGCGTTGCTGTTCGCGCGCGTCATGGTAGTGCTCGGCGTCTTCGGGGTGTAGCAGGATTTCCCAGAAGTACTCACCCATTTGCTGCAGTTCGGCTTTGTTGTAGCCCAGGGTGTGACCCAGGTGATGGTTGCTGAAAATCATGCGCTGGCTGATCACGTCCTGCACATACAGGTGATCGGGCACGGTGCGCACCACATCCGACCAGAAGCTCTCGCGCTCCACCAGCGACAACTCGATCAACTTGCGGCTGGTGATGTCGCTGATGCTGAGAATCACGGCCTTGACGTCATCCTGCTGCTCCGGCAAACGCATCACCAGCCACAGGTACTGTTCGTTGCCGGCCACGTCGTTGAGCTGGATTTCCAGCTCCAGCTGTTTTTGCCGGGTCAGTACCGCTTCCAGCACTTGGTAGCCGATGGACGTGGCATTGCTCGGGCAATCATCGATCAGGCGCTCCCACGCCTGCTCGCAAGACGCGACGTTGAGCAGGCGCACGGCCATCTGGTTGACCTCGGTGACGCGCAACTCCTTGAGCAGTTGCTTGCGCTCGGCGGGGTTGGCCTGCAACCAGGCGTGCAACTGCTCACGGCTTTGCACCTGGGTCTTGTTGCAAAACGCCTTCAGCCCCGACAGGTCCAGCACGCACAACGCGACGCCGGTGCCTTCGAAGATGTCCTGGTAGCGTCGCCGGCCTTCGTTCACCTGGCGTTGGCGACGGCGCATGTTGAGCAGCACGATCACCGGGATCAGCGAAAACGCCAGGCCGAGCAGGCACTTGCCGATAAAGGCGGGCAGTAGTTGTTCCAACACCGCGCTGCGGTCAAACATGCCGCGCAGTTGCCAATCGCTTTTGCTCAAGGGCGTGACCAGCACGCTGCGGTTCAATTCTTCCGGCGTCAGGGCGCCGGACCACTGCGCCGGCATGCCGCTGTCACGGCTGACCACACGATGGTTCAGGCTGTTCTCGATCGCCCACATCGGGCGTTGACCCTGGACATCCTGGCGCGTGAGGTTGGCCAGATAATTGGGCGCCAGGCGCAAGGCCCAGTACACCTTGGAGCCACCGCTGGGTTGGTGCAGCAACAGATAGATGACCGTGCCGTCATTGTCGTTGCTCAGGTAGTAGGACTGGGCGTGACTGCGCTTGACCAGGTCTTCGAGCAGGGCACTGTCTTGGCTGCCTTCGGCAGTGTCGCTGATCAGTGCGCCGCTGGGGGCGAGCAGGGCGAAGCTGCGCAGGTCCGGCAGCGAGCGCTGCAACGTGCGCATCAGGGCCTGCTGCTGTTCGGGGTTGCGCGGCGGCTCGACAATCGGCAACAGGTTCAGGGCGATCTGCGCGCTCAGGGCCATGCTCTGGCTGATCTGCTCGGCCAGGTCGGCACTGTAGTCGATGGTGTATTGCTGTTGGTTTTTCTGGTTTTGCTGCAATTGGTCCAGCAGTTGCCAGAACAACAAGGCGAGCAACAGCAGGACAAGCGTCGCCAACGCGCCTTTCAAGGTGCCGTGCAGGGGCGCTCCCGGCGCAATATGAGCGGCGCGCAAGGGCGTGGGCGGCGTGACGTTGGACAAACTGTGATCCTGCGGTTTGGCTGGACTGGCGCGCGACGTGCACTATAAGCCGGACGCCCGAAGGGCGGCTAGCATGCCTTGAGTTGTGGCAAAGTGCCAGTCCTGCCTGGCTGGACTGCCCCAGCGCATTCAGGTAGCTTTGCCGGTTACGCGGGGGCGTTCCAGCCCCAGACATTCAGGCTTTTTTTGCTCGCTGGCATTGATGATAGTCAAAGGCCCGCGCGGCGCATGGCCTGGCACGGGCTTCGTCCGCTTAATTCATCAGTCACTGACGCTAGGTTCACCATGGCTCAATACGTCTTCACCATGCATCGGCTGGGAAAAGTTGTTCCGCCGAAGCGGGAAATCCTGAAAAACATTTCGCTGTCCTTCTTCCCAGGCGCCAAGATCGGCGTGCTCGGCCTCAACGGTTCGGGTAAGTCCACCCTGCTGAAAATCATGGCGGGCGTTGACACCGAGTTCGAAGGCGAAGCCCGTCCGATGCCGGACCTGAACATCGGCTACCTGCCGCAAGAGCCGATTCTGGACCCGACCAAGACCGTGCGTGAAGTGGTCGAAGAAGCCGTCAGCGTGATCAAGGACGCCCAGGCCCGCCTCGATGAGGTGTACGCCGCCTACGCCGAACCGGATGCCGACTTCGACAAGCTGGCTGCCGAACAGGCCAAGCTCGAAGCGATCCTGCAGGCGGGCGATGGCCACAACCTGGAGCGCCAACTGGAAGTCGCCGCCGATGCGCTGCGCCTGCCAGCCTGGGACGCCAAGGTTGAACACCTGTCCGGTGGTGAGAAGCGTCGTGTGGCCCTGTGCCGCCTGCTGCTGTCGGCCCCTGACATGCTGCTGCTCGACGAACCGACCAACCACCTGGACGCCGATTCCGTCGCCTGGTTGGAGCACTTCCTCCACGATTTCCCGGGCACCGTGGTTGCGATCACGCACGACCGTTACTTCCTGGACAACGTCGCCGGCTGGATCCTGGAGCTCGACCGCGGCGCCGGTATCCCTTACGAGGGCAACTACTCCGGTTGGCTGGAAGCCAAGTCCGACCGTCTGGCCGCCGAATCCAAGCAGCAATCGGCCCACGAAAAAGCCATGAAGGAAGAACTGGAATGGGTGCGCAAAGGCGCCAAGGCCCGCCAGTCCAAATCCAAGGCGCGTCTGCAACGCTTCGAAGAAATGCAGTCGCAGGAATTCCAGAAGCGCAGCGAAACCAACGAGATCTACATCCCGGCCGGTCCGCGCCTGGGTGACAAGGTCATCGAGTTCAAGAACGTGACCAAAGGCTATGGCGACCGCGTGCTGATCGACAACCTGTCGTTCGCCATGCCAAAAGGCGCGATCGTCGGCGTTATCGGCGGTAACGGTGCGGGTAAATCCACACTGTTCCGCATGCTGATGGGCAAGGAAACGCCGGACTCCGGCAGCATCGAGATCGGTGACACCGTGCAGTTGGCCTGTGTGGACCAGAGCCGCGACGACCTCGACGGCAGCAAGACTGTGTTCCAGCAGATCTCTGACGGTTCCGACCAGATCCGTATCGGCAACTATGAAATCCCGTCGCGCACCTACGTCGGCCGTTTCAACTTCAAGGGCGGCGATCAGCAGAAGTTCGTCAAGGACCTGTCCGGTGGTGAGCGCGGTCGCTTGCACCTGGCCCTGACCCTGAAAGAGGGCGGCAACGTCCTGCTGCTCGACGAACCGTCCAACGACCTCGACGTTGAAACCCTGCGTTCCCTGGAAGAAGCCCTGCTGGACTTCCCGGGCGCCGCCATTGTGATCTCTCACGATCGGTGGTTCCTTGACCGCGTCGCGACCCACATCCTGGCGTACGAAGATGACTCCCAGGCGGTGTTCTTCGAAGGTAACTACACCGAGTACGAAGCTGACCGCAAGAAGCGCTTGGGTGAGGCCGCTGCCCAGCCGCACCGTGTGCGTCACAAAAAGCTGGCCTGATGCTGCAATAGCCGCAACAGCCTGTTGAAAAAATACCCCTCACGCAGGGGTATTTTTTTGCCCGCGTTATGCCGGAAGCGTCGTGGGCGCCAGCGTTGGGCGGCTGCGCAGCAATTCTTCGACCACCCCCATAAACGCCTCGACCAACAATGAGCGTGACGGTGAGCGCGTGAGTATCAGCAGGTGTACCCAGGCTTCGGGGTCTGCCAAGGGGCGGTAGACCACGCCTTCCCTGGCCAGGGTGCGGGTGCACTGGGGCACGAGCGAGACACCTTGGCCTGCCGCCACCAGGGCGATGATCGAGGTGATCTGGCGCCCCGCAGGGCCCGGGCGCAGCGCCAGGCCGCGGCGTTGATACAGGTGCTCGATGGAGCCGTTGAGGCCCGAACCGTAGTCGCTGGGGAACAGAATCAACGGGTACTCACTGAGCTGGGCGAGGGTGACTTCGCTCTGCTCCGCCAGCGCGTTGTCGCTACAAAGAGCCGCCACCAGCGGTTCTTGCCCCAACGACAAAGCCTCGACGCCGGTTTGCCCAGCCTCCGGCAGCAGGCGGCTCATGCCGACGTCGATGCGCCCGTCCAGTACGTGCGTGTGCAGGCTGCCGGAAGCGCTCTCCACCAGGGTCAGTTGCACATCGGGAAAACGCTGGGCGAAGGCTTGCAGGGTTTGGCTGAAGAGTTCCGACAACGCGATCGAGCTGGCATAGCCTACGACCAGTTGGCCGGTCGAGCCGGCAGCCAGTTTGGCGGCGATGTCTTGTGCAAGCCTGGCGTGTTCCAGCGCTGCGCGGGCATACGGCAAAAAGTGCTGGCCTTGGGCGGTCAGTGTGACCGTGCGACTGGTGCGGTCGAACAGGCGAAAGCCAAGCTCGGTTTCCAAAGCCGAGATCTGCCGCGTCAGAGGCGGCTGGGCAAGGTGCAGGCGCTGGGCCGCACGGCCGAAGTGCAGCTCTTCGGCGACCGTCAGGAAGTAACGTAACTTGCGTAGATCAAGCATTCTGTTTCCTGGGTATTGATCGGTCCGAATTCGGTATTGGTGTTCGCTGCGCTGGGTATTCTATAAACATCCTCGACTATAAGACGAGAGGCCACATGAACCCGCGCATGCATCACGCCCGCTTCGCCGTGTTCCTGTGTGGCTGTGCGGCGTTTCTGAATCTCTATGCGACACAGAGCATCCTGCCTGCGTTTGCCGAAAGCTTCCAGGTGAGTGCCCGGCAGGCAGGGTGGAGCATCACGGTGACCACGCTGGCGGTGGCGGTGACCGCGCCGTTTGTCGGGCGCCTGACCGGCCGTTTCGAGCAGCGCACGGTGATTGCCGTGGCCGCGTTGCTGCTGGCGCTGCCGACGCTGCTGACGGCCTATGTGGACAGTTTTGCCGAGCTGCTGGTGTGGCGTTTTGTCGAAGGGATGTTGATCCCAGTGGTGTTCGCCACCAGCGTGGCTTATATCGGTGATCGCTGGCGTGCGGCCACGGTCACCGAGATCACCAGTTTGTACGTCGCGGGGACGGTGCTCGGTGGGTTTGCCGGGCGCTTTGTCTCGGGTGTCATGACCCAATATGTGGGCTGGCGCGAAGCCTTCGAACTGTTGGCGGTGATCAGCCTGCTGGTCGGCCTGCTGATTGTGTGGCTGTTGCCGGCCAATCCGGTGGCGCGGCCCGGCGTTGCGGCCGTGGGCATGCACGGGGTGCGCCGGCTTCTGCGCAAACCCTTGCTGGCGGCCTATGGCGTCGGTTTCTGCGTGCTGTTCTCCCAAGTCGCAACCTTTACCTATGCCGGGCTGTATCTCAGCCAGGCCCCGTTCAACCTTGGCGCCGCCGCCTTGGGCACTTTGTATGCGGTGTTCCTGCTGGCGCTGGTGGTCATTCCTGTTGCGGGGCGCTTGAGCAAATCGCGACCACAATCGCAGTTACTGACCGGCGCTGTTGCGCTCGGCATCTGTGGCTCGGCGCTGACATTGTTGCCGTCCCTGTGGCTGATCGTGTTGGGGCTGGCCCTGAGTTCGACCGGCGTATTCCTGGCACAGGCATCCGCCAATGCGTATATCGCCACCACGGCAGGCCCGGACAAGTCCGGCGCCGTGGGGCTGTACCTGACCGGCTATTACCTGGGCGGCAGCGCCGGCGCCGTGGTCCCGGCCATGCTTTGGAATCAATGGGGCTGGCCGGGCTGCGTCGCATTGGTCGCAGGTTTTCAGCTGTTGTCGCTGGCGATTGCCCTGCTGGGCTGGAAACCGGTAAAGCCCCAGGCCCTGATCGCCGGGCAGCGCGGCAAACCAGCCTGATTTTTCATCCAGTAAAGGACTATGAGAGGTGAACATGACTAACACCGTGATCAAGCGCAGCCAGTTGTTGAAGCTCATCGAACCGGTATTGAACGACATGCCGGCCGGTGCCTTGCGCCACGCGCTGTTCGAAGCCTTCTGGGCTCAGGAAGACGCGCTGGTGGATATCGAAGACGCTTTTGCGCGACTTACCTCGCGTCGGCATTCGCCGGCGGTACTGCGCAAGTTCTTCGCCAGTTGGTCCAAGACCAATAATTCGGCGGCCAGTGTGTCCGGCCTGGCCAACCGCATTACCTTGCTGGCGCGCTCCGATGAAGGCTCCGCCGCCGCCGCGCAGTTGTACCGCGCCTGCGGCAGCCTGCAACGCATCACCGATGAAGATCTGGGCGCGTTGGGTAATACCTTGCACGCGGACCTGTTCTACACCATGGCCACCGCGCTGTGCGGTGATGACCAGTGGATATTGAAGGACAATTGCCTGCCCTCGGCGCAGGCGTTCAAAGACTGGACCGACACCCGCCGCCTGCGTGATCGCGACCTGTTGCAGGGGTTGCTGACCACGTTGATCCACGAGGTGTACACCCACGGCGAAGTGGAATTCATCCACCCGTTGTACTCGCAGTGGTTCGTGCGGGACATGGGCGTGCCTCCGGAGAAATCCCGGGCGACGGTGGCCTGGGTCACGGTGCACACCGGCGGTACCGAGAGCAACCATTTCGCCCATGCGGTGGCGGCGGTGAATGAGTTCACCACTGCCATGCAGATTGAAGTGGACCCCGCCACGGCGCGCGACATTTTTGCTCAATACCTGCAGCGTAAAGCCAGTGTGATGAGCGACTGTGCGCAGTTGCTGGGTTAACCCGGCCTTTTTGCCTGAGAGCCTCTGACCCAGATGAACACCCTGAAGCAGGCCGCAACGCCATCGTTGTCGCCGCCGGACCCGGTCAGCGTGCGTCGCCGCGCTCTGGTGGCAGGCTGCGGCGCGCATGCCGTGCACGATGGGCTGACCGATGTGATTTATGTGCTGTTGCCGATCTGGCAAGCGCAGTTCGGCCTCAGCTACGCCCAGATCGGCCTGTTGCGTGGTGCTTACGCGGGCATGATGGCCGGTTTTCAGTTACTGGCCAGCCGTGCTGCCGCACGCTGGGGGCGTGAACGCTTGCTGGTAGGTGGCACTGCGTTGGCGGGCCTGGCCTACCTGCTGGCCGGCCAGGCTGGCGGGCTGGGCGTGTTGCTGTTGGCGCTGCTGCTGGGCGGGCTCGGCGCGAGTACGCAGCACCCGCTGGCCTCGTCGTTGATCACCGATACGCACGAGGCCGGAGGGGGCGTCAAACAAGCGCTGTCGCAGTACAACTTCAGCGGCGATATCGGCAAGACCCTGATCCCGGGGTTGATCGGGCTGTTGCTGGCGGTCATCAGTTGGCGCGCCAGTGTCACCCTGCTGGGTGTACTCGGGCTGCTGGCGGCAGGCCTGTTGTGGTGGCTGATCCCGGCACGCGCCGAGGCTTCGGCGGCGCCGGTGAAAGCCGCCCGTACGAGCGCCGGCGCCGGCTCTGCGAGCGGCCTGCGTGCGCTGATCGTGACCGGCACGCTGGACAGCGCCGTGCGCATGGGTTTCCTCACGT
This sequence comes from Pseudomonas sp. PA-1-3F, assembly GCF_021609665.1. NCBI lineage: Bacteria > Pseudomonadati > Pseudomonadota > Gammaproteobacteria > Pseudomonadales > Pseudomonadaceae > Pseudomonas > Pseudomonas sp. PA-1-3F. Next base: position 54,342 of record NZ_WJZD01000012.1, read on the forward strand.
TCCTGCCGTTTTTGCTCAAGGCCAAGGGCGCCGGGCCTGCGGGCATCGGCCTGGCGCTGACGATGCTGTTCGTGGGCGGCGCCTTCGGCAAATTGCTGTGCGGTTACCTCGGTGCGCGCATCGGCATGATGAAAACGGTATGGGCCACGGAGTTCACCACGGCTGTGCTGATCGTCATGGCGGTCTACTTGCCCTACGCCGGCTTGATGGTGATGTTGCCGCTGCTGGGGCTGGCGCTGAACGGCACGTCGTCGGTGCTGTACGGCGCAGTCCCGGACTTGGCAGGGCCGGGCAGGCGCGACCAGGCGTTCGCCGTGTTCTACACCGGCACCATCGGTGGCGGCGCCTTGGCGCCGGTGCTGTTCGGCAGCCTTGGGGATGCCACCGGTGTGCCCATGGCCGTCCTGTTGCTGGCCGCCACCCTGTTGCTGACCTTGCCGCTGTCCTGGCGGGTTCAGCAAGGGCTGGAGGCCCAAGCCCGGTAGGGCGAACGAATTTTTCAGCGTGTTCTGGCAGGTATAACAATGAATAACAGTGAACCGTCTGCCGTGTCATTGCCGTTGTCCCAGCGTGCGCAACGTCTCAGCGCCCCCGGCACGTCCAGCATGCGCAGTAAAGCCAATGCCTTGAAAGAAGCCGGCATCAACGTGGTCAACTTTGCCGCTGGCGAATTGTCCATCGATGCCTGCCCGGTGATGAAAGCCGCCGCGACCGATGCGCTCGCCACTGCCCGCAACCGGTATACGCCGCCCATCGGCCTGCCCCAGCTTCGCCACGCGCTGGCGCAGCAGGTCACTCAGCGCTGCGGGGTGAATTACGCCACCGATGAAATAGCGGTGACCGCGGGTGCCAAGCAGGCGCTGTACAACGCTGCAATGGTGCTGCTCAATCCGGGGGATGAAGTCATCGTCGCGGTGCCGTACTGGGAAACCTTCCCCACCCAGATCCAACTGGCCGGCGGCGTCCCCGTCTATGTCGACACGGCTGCGGATGACTATCGCCTCACCTGCGCAGCGGTCCAGAAGGCCCTGACCCCGCGCACCCGGATGATTGTGATCAACACCCCGAACAATCCGACGGGCACGGTTTATCAGCGCGAAGAACTGCTGGGTATTGCCCGGCTCGCCTTCGCACACAGGCTTTGGGTGGTGTTCGACGAGTGTTACCGCAAACTGGTGCGCGCGCCCCATGAACATCACAACATCGTGTCGCTGTTTGCGCCGCTCAAACATCAGACGGTACTGGTCGATTCGTTTTCCAAGAGCCACGCGGTCACCGGCTGGCGGGTAGGGTATGCGTGCGCGCCCGCCCCAGTCATCGCCGCCATGCACAACCTGCAAGGGCATACGACTTCCAACCCGAGCAGCCTGTCCCAATATGCCGCGCTCGGCAGCCTGATGGCGGACGCGCCGCACTTTACCCGCCAGGTCAATGCCTTCCTCGACCAGCAATTGCTCGCGGCCTGCACTTGCCTGGGGCATGTCGACGGCATTCGGTGCGCCCCGCCGGAAGGGGCGTTCTATCTGTTTATCGATGTGTCCCGCAAGTTGGGGGGTCGCTACCTGGGCACCGTTATTCGTGACGTCGACCACTTGGCCGATCTGTTATTGACCGAGGCCCATATTGCGGTAGTGCCAGGCTCTGGCTGTGGTGACGGCAACAGCATCCGTATCTCCTACGCCGTTGAGCGTGAAGCGCTGATTGAGGGCCTCACACGCTTCGCTCGTTTCATGTCAGAAATCGTTGCGCATTAACCCCACCTTAAAAGGATATGAGCCGTGGAAAATCTGAGCCGCCAATTTATCGGGTACGTGAACCAGGCGCTGGTGGATGTCGAGGACGGACATCTGGCCCAGGCCCTGCTCAGCGGTTTCAACAGTCAAACCGACGCGCTGGACACGTACTGCGAGACCTATGTCGACATGACCTCCAGTAATTGGAGCGAGTCGTCACTGTGTACGTTCTTCTGTGGCTGGCGTAGCCCGGACGGCGCCGCCCATGCCGTCTCGAGCATCATCGTGCGCATCCTCCAGGAGTCGGCATCGTTGACGGATGACGCCCGGTTGAAAATGCTCGAGGCGGCGGCCCATTGTGGGGAGATCATTGTCGAGGACATCGGGCTGGGTGAAATGCATGGGCATCCGCACCACTCCAAGCTGTATTACCGCATGGCTTCGGCCATCTGCGGCTCCGATGAATGGCGCCTGCAAGACAAATTCCTCAACCCGATTACCAAGGAATTCTCCGGCTGGGTGGGGGAAAAGCGCCCGTTGGCGCCGCTGCTCATCGAAGCGCTGGAAATGATGGCCATGACGGAGTTGTTCAATACCGGCGAATACAACCTGATGACCCCGCTATGGAAACAGTGGTTGCGCGATGTACGGGGCTATAGCGCCGGTGAGGCCAGCCGCGTCGCAAGTTTTCTCAGTGTGCATTGCGGCAGCGTGGAAGCACGCCACTTCAAGCATGCCGCTGAGGCGTTGCGGCTGTATGCCAGCGCCACCGGGCAGGCCGTGGATTACGCGCGTATCGCACGGCTCTCCAGGGAGTACGTGGCCAGGGCCTGCGAACATCTGCAAAAGATGGCGTCGGTGCTCAAGTGCGAACAGCCCGCCTGGGATTGAGGCTGTCCGATAACCCTTGTTATGCCGCTGATAAGGAGCCTGAACCCTATGATGGATACCGAAGCGCGCCGACGCCCTTTGTCGGCGCTATTGGATAGCAACCGTTGCCTGCGTGTACTCGAAGCCCATAGCCCGATATCGGCGTTGCTCGCGCAGCGCGCCAGGCTGGAGATCAGCCCCGGGCATACGGTGGGGTACGACGCCATCTGGTCGAGTTCGCTGACCGACTCGACCCAGCGCGGGTTACCCGACATCGAAATTCTTTCGCCCAGTAACCGATTGCCGGGGATTCGCGAAATATTCGATGTTTGCTCGCTGCCGCTGATCTTCGATGCCGATACCGGCGGCAAGGCCGAACATTTCGCGATTCATATCAAGATGCTGGAGCGTGCGGGCGTCTCGGCGGTGGTGATCGAAGACAAATGCGGCTTGAAGAAGAACTCACTCTTGGGCATCGAGGTCGACCAGGCGCAGGAGTCCATTGAGGCCTTTTGCGCCAAGCTCCAGGCCGGGTGCACGAGTCGCACCGGCTCAGGGCTGATGATGATTGCCCGGTGTGAAAGCTTGATTCTGAATCGCGGCATGGAAGAGGCGATGGCACGGTGCCTGGCGTATGTCGAGGCGGGGGCGGATGGCATCATGATCCACAGCCGCAAGCAGGATGGCCTGGAAATCCTGGAATTCGCCCGGCAGTTTCGCCTGCAGCGGCCCAGGGTACCGCTGATTTGCGTGCCGACCAGCTATGTTCACCTGAAGTTCGAGGTGCTGGAGCGAGCAGGTTTCAACGCGGTGATTTATGCCAATCACATGTTGCGCAGTGCCTACCTGGCCATGCGCGATACCGCCGTCGGCATACTCGCCAATGGCAGGACGCTGGAACTGGAGTCACGTTGCCTGGGCATTGACGAGATACTCGACCTGGTGCCGGGCACGCGCTAGTGCCCTGCGCGAGTCTGTGGGCAAATGCTGTGCGGGCTTGCTCGCGAAAGCGGTGGGTCAGTCGCTGCATCTGTAACTGCACCGCCGCTATCGCAGGCAAGCCAGCTCCCACATGACCGGTGTACTCGATCAAATGTGGGAACTGGCTTGCCTGCGATGGCGGCCTACCTGTTGGTGCAAAACTCAGAGTGAAATCCCCATTTAAGGGCAAAAAAAGGCAGTTATTTATACTTATTGCACCATTTAATTTCACAAAGGCGACATTTTGCCCTGTCGCGGTGCGAAACGAATTGATAAAGTCCGGCTCAATCTCCGTTTAACAACAATCAATTTGCCGAGACTGTTCATGACCGAATCCGTCGATTCCTTCCTTGCCCGCCTCAAGAAACGCGACCCGGACCAACCGGAATTCCACCAGGCTGTAGAAGAAGTTCTACGCAGCCTGTGGCCCTTTCTTGAAGCCAACCCGCACTATCTGACCTCGGGCATCCTGGAGCGCATCTGCGAGCCGGAACGCGCGATCACGTTCCGAGTGTCGTGGGTGGATGACCATGGCAAGGTCCAGGTCAATCGCGGTTTCCGTATCCAGATGAACAGCGCCATTGGGCCCTACAAAGGCGGTTTGCGCTTTCACCCCTCAGTCAACCTGGGTGTGCTGAAATTCCTCGCCTTCGAACAGACCTTCAAGAACTCTCTGACCTCGTTGCCCATGGGCGGCGGCAAAGGCGGCTCGGACTTCGACCCCAAGGGCAAGAGCGACGCCGAAGTGATGCGCTTCTGCCAGGCGTTCATGAGCGAGCTGTACCGCCATATCGGTGCGGACGTGGACGTACCGGCCGGTGATATCGGCGTGGGCGCACGGGAAATCGGCTTCCTGTTCGGCCAGTACAAACGCCTGAGCAATCAATTCACCTCAGTGCTGACCGGCAAGGGCATGACCTATGGCGGTAGCCTGATCCGCCCTGAAGCCACCGGTTTCGGCTGTGTGTATTTCGCCGAGGAAATGCTCAAGCGCCAAGGCCAGCGCGTCGAAGGCAAGCGTGTGGCCGTGTCCGGCTCCGGTAACGTGGCGCAATACGCGGCGCGCAAGGTCATGGACCTGGGCGGCAAGGTGATTTCCCTGTCGGACTCCGAAGGCACCCTGTACGCCGAAAGCGGGTTGACCGAAGAACAATGGTCGGCCCTGCTGGAACTGAAAAACGTACAGCGCGGGCGTATCAGTGAACTGGCCACACGTTTCGGCCTGGAGTTCCGCAAAGGCCAGGCGCCTTGGGAACTGGCCTGCGATATCGCGCTGCCTTGCGCCACCCAGAACGAACTCGATGCCGACGCTGCGCGTACCTTGCTGCGCAACGGCTGCCTCTGCGTGGCCGAAGGCGCGAACATGCCGACCACGTTGGAGGCTGTGGATATCTTTATCGACGCGGGCATTCTGTTTGCGCCGGGCAAGGCGTCCAATGCCGGTGGGGTGGCGGTGAGCGGTCTGGAAATGTCGCAGAACGCCATGCGCCTGCTGTGGACCGCCGGGGAAGTGGACAGCAAGCTGCACAACATCATGCAGTCGATCCACCATGCCTGCGTGCATTACGGTGAAGAAAACGGCCGCATCAACTACGTCAAGGGCGCGAACATCGCGGGCTTCGTGAAAGTGGCTGACGCGATGCTGGCCCAGGGTATCGTCTAGGCCTCGGGTTCGATGCGCAGCACTTCGATCAACTGATCGCCGACGGGGCGCTGCCACAGCACCTCGTCGCCCACCTGGGCGCCCAACAAGGCACGGCCCAGGGGCGAGCCCCAGTTGATCAAGCCTGCGTTGGCATCGGCCTGGTCTTCACCGACCAACTGGATGCGCTGCTGTTCGTCCTGCTCGTTGGCGAACGTGACCCAACTGCCGATCTGCACCTTGTCGGTGGACGTGGCCGGCGCGACTACCTGGGCGCTCTGCACCCGCTGGTTGAAGTAACGCAGATCCCGCTCAAGGTCCGCCTGGCGCTGCTTGTCGGCCTGCTCACCCTTGGCGGCTTCGTCGCTGTGCTCCCCTTGCAACTGTGCCACCCTGGCCTGCAATTGCGCCAACCCTTGCGCGGTCAGGCGGTTAGGTTGCGCGCTGACCTGACGCTCCACCGGCTGATCAGCCTGGGCCGCCGCGTTATCTTCATTTACAAAAGCTCGGCTCATGGCGTTCTCCTTCCTATGAAGGTTGGGCCACGTTCGCTGCCTGATCGTTCCCACCGGCGCTGATCGTTCCCACGCTCCGCGTGGGAATGCATCCTGTGACGCTCCGCGTCACGACCTCGCGAGCGGACGCGGAGCGTCCAGGGCGGCATTCCCACGCGGAGCGTGGGAACGATCAGCGTGAGCGATAGGCTTTGGCGGCGTCACGATCTTTTTCCTGCTGCCAATCGTGTTCGCGGTCGTCCCTGCGGTTTTCCTCGTAATCGCGCATTTCCTGGCTTTCGCGCATGGCCTTGCACTGACGAAACCCATCTTCCCAACCTTCGGCGTATGGCCGGTCTTTGAGGTAGCGCGGCACATTCTTGCGAAACGCCCCGGTAATCACCCCAGCGGCCTGGCGACCGCTGCTGCAACCGTCGTCGAAGCCATCGGCGAAGGCGGGTGGGTAACCTTTGGCCAGCAATTCCTGATGGGTTGACTGGCAACCCGACAACCCCACCACCGCGCACAGCATGACCGCATACCGCCACATGGCGTACTCCCTGGCCGTTTTACGGCTGATAAGGGAAGTCTAGAAGGGGATTTGTTGGGGCGGTGTGAAAGGCAGGTCAGAAAGTTGTGGGCCGAGTATAAAACCTGTGGGAGCTGGCTTGCCTGCGATGGCGGTGCGTCAGTCACTTGAACCTTGGCTGATATACCGTATATCGCGAGCAAGCCCGCACTCATTAATCAGTAGTGGTACCACTTCAGCTCAAGCATCACTTCATTCACTGGCGTGGACAGGTGGCTGTACTCACGCTGGGCACTCAGGCGCAGGCCCAGGTTGCGCGACAGTTCCCATTGCTGGTTGAGGCTGATGCTGCGCCGCACTTCGCCGTTGGTGAAGAAATCGCCCTTGGCTTCCAGGCTCAGGTTGCCCAACGGGTTTTTCCACAGCACGCCGGTGTTGAACCCGGCGGCCGGGGAGATGGCTTCGCTGAAGTCGTTGTTGTGCTCCACGCGCACGGTGCCGAGGGCGAAGCCGAGCATGTCGTCGGAGAGTTGCCAGGTGCCACCGGCGCCGCCGTTGACGTGGGCCACCAGGGTTTCGTCGTCGTGTTTGCCCGGTACGCGTTCCAGGCCGCCGGTGACTTGCCACGACCAGGGTTGCAGCAGCGCATTGCGCGGCGTCAGCGAGCGGATGGTGGCAAGGTCCAGTTGCTGGAGCTGCCAGTGATTGCCCTCGTACTGGCGCAGTTTCATTTGCAGGATTTCGATCTGCGCGCCCAAGGGGAAGCCTTCGGCGTTGTCGTTGAGGTCGTGATAGGCCATGCGCAGGCCATATTCACCGAAGGCTTTGTCGCCGCGGGTGCCGATGCCGGCTTGCCAGGTGCGCGACTCATGGCCATTTTCCGGCAGGCCAGGCGGGGTGATCTTCAGGTCTGGCGCCGGGTTCTGGTTGATCGCACGCAGCAGTTCGAAGCTGCGCTGGGAGCGTGTCGCATCGCGCTCCAGGCCATTGGCGCGGTAGCGGCCCAGGCGGTAAGCAGCATCCACGATCAGTGCCTGGCGCTCGCGGGGCAGTGCTTTGAATGCAGGCTCTTGCAGTTGCTTCTGGTCATCGCTGACTTTCAACACCCACTGCTGCTCATCGCCGTCCAGCGGCTTGGCGCGTTCGAGCAGTTCGCGTTCACGCGAGGGGCGATAGTCGATCTTTTCGACCAGACCTGCGTCCTTTACCGCCTTGACGGTATCGGTAGGGATCGCGGTGAGTGGGAATTGCTCAGTCAAACGCAGGCCAGGGCGGGCCACTTGCAGCAGTTCGAGCAGGCGATAGGAGCAGTTTTCGTCGAAGAAGAAGTAATCGAACTGGATCTGCTTGAGCTCCCACACGTGCTCGACCATACGCTTGGTCTCGACCTCGGTGAGGTTCAGGCGGTATTCCCACAAATCGCGGTTTTCGAGGCTGCGGTATTCCGAGAGTTTCTCCTGATAGGGCACCAGGGCGAACAGGCCGGGATAGCCGCCCATCAGGCCCTTCCAGGCATAGAGGATGCTGTTGTCGGAGCCTTCGATATAGGCGCCGAAGTTGATCGCATAGCTGAGCAGGGCGGTGTTGTTGCTTTGCACGTCGGCCTGGTCGATGCGCAGCAGGGTGTGGCCGAACATCGACGACGGGCTGTTGAGGTAGGCCGCCGGGAAGATCATCACTGCGCTATGGGGCGCGACGTCCTTGAACCACTGGGTGAACTCTTTGCACTCCAGGGCGGGCAGGTCGTTCAGTTGCAACTGCGCCTTGAGCCAGCGGGTACGTGCGGGGTACACACATTGGGCGTGCTTTTCACCCAGGCTGGCCGGTGCATACAGCGCATCAACGGTGGCCTTGAGTTCGGCGTCCGGATGGTGCGCGCCATCGGGAGCGATGAAGAATTTCTTGTCGCTGACATAGCTGCGCCAGCCACTGATCTTGCCGGCTTCGTAGTGCCCCAGCGACAGCCAGAATGGATCATTGGCCAGTTGCTGCAAACGTTGATCGTCGAGGTGCGGTGCCGCATGCAGCGGGGCGCAGGCGAAGAGAGCCAGGCAAGCAAGGCGTTTGAGCATGGAGGCTACTTAAGTCGGACGGAAAAAAAGACCCAAGGTGGGCGGGTCGAAAAAATAAAACCCGCGCCTCGAAAGGCGCGGGCAGGTCGAGCTTAAGCCTGGGTTGCGTATTTCGCCAGACGGGCATCGCTTTTCAGTACAGCAATGGTGTTGTTGTGCACGTCGTCAGCGGTCACGTCAGCCTTGCTGAAGATCTGCTGGAAGTGCTCGTGGGTTACGGCCGCGAAGTGATCGCGATCTTCCGGCGCAACACCCAGTACCACCGCGTAGGTGGTCAGCGCTTCGCCGTTGCCTTTGGCCATGTCTTCGGACAGCTCGTTCATCATGCCATTCATGGCAATCCAGGACTTGCCGCCGTAGGTCAGGGCGCTGTTGGTGCTGCAACCGTTGGTGCCCGAGGTCATGCCGAAGGTGGCGTTACCCGAAGTACCGTTGGTGGTGGAGGCGAGGAAGTGGGCCGGAGTACCGCGCTGGCCTTCGAACAACATGTTGCCCCAACCGCAGTTCGGGCCACCTGGTGCTTCTGCCATTGCATTGAGGGAGACGACGGTGAAGAGAGTACCAAGAAGGATCCGTTTCATAGCTTTGTTCTCTTTGTGTGCAAACCAATGGACAAGGGTTCAGGTGCTCAACGCACCCTAGGGGCCAGTTATTAGTCCAACCCGCGCAGTTTGGAGTTTAGGCACGTTCCCAGGGTTCCGTGTTTTTTTATAAACATTCAGTGGCGGGCGATTTTTTTGCAGGACGCGTGCGGTGGCTATGCTTTCCCGAAAGCGCGCCTTGCCAGAGCGCTCAACCGGGAGCCAGAATGCCCCATCTGCCCCGCCTGATGTAAGGAAGCCCGATGCCTGATCCTGTTGCTGCCAGCTTGCGTCTAGCGCCCGAAGCGCTGACTCGTCCTTTCTCCGCTGAACAGTTCAGCTTCTCGACCACCAATGATTTGGAGCCCTTTCGCGGTGTGCTTGGCCAGGAACGTGCGGTTGAAGCCTTGCAGTTCGGCGTGGCCATGCCACGCCCCGGTTACAACGTGTTTGTCATGGGCGAGCCGGGCACCGGCCGCTTTTCGTTCGTCAAACGCTACCTGAAAGCCGAAGGCAAGCGCCTGCAAACCCCGGCGGACTGGGTTTATGTGAATAATTTCGATGAGCCCCGCGAGCCCCGCGCCCTGGAATTGCCAGGTGGCGCCGCCGCGGCGTTTATTGCCGATATCAACGGCCTGGTCGATAACCTGGTCGCCACCTTCCCGGCGGTGTTCGAGCACCCGACTTATCAACAGCGTAAAAGCGCCATCGACCGGGCGTTCAACCAGCGCTACGACAAAGCGCTGGACGTGATCGAGCGCCTGGCCCTGGAAAAAGACGTGGCGCTGTACCGCGACAGCTCCAATATCGCCTTTACGCCGATGCTCGACGGCAAGGCGCTGGACGAAGCCGAGTTTTCGCAACTGCCGGAGGCCGATCGCGAGCGCTTCCACACCGATATCTCCGAGCTGGAAGAACGCCTCAACGAAGAACTGGCCAGCCTGCCGCAGTGGAAGCGTGAGTCCAACAACCAGCTGCGCCAGTTCAACGAAGAAACCATCACCCTGGCCCTGCAGCCTTTGCTGGCGCCCTTGTCGGAAAAATACGCAGAAAATGCCGGCGTCTGTGGCTACCTGCAGGCCATGCAGGTGTACCTGCTCAAAACCGTGGTCGAGCAGTTGGTGGACGACGCCAAGACCGACGCCCAGGCGCGCAAGCTGCTCGAAGAGCAATACTGCCCGAGCCTGGTGGTAGGCCACTCGGTCAACGGTGGCGCGCCGGTGGTGTTTGAACCGCACCCGACCTACGACAACCTGTTCGGCCGTATCGAATACAGCACCGACCAGGGCGCGCTCTACACCACCTATCGCCAGTTGCGTCCCGGCGCGTTGCACCGCGCCAACGGCGGTTTTTTGATCCTGGAAGCCGAAAAAATGCTCAGCGAGCCGTTTGTGTGGGATGCGCTCAAGCGTTCCCTGCAATCGCGCAAGCTGAAGATGGAATCGCCTTTGGGCGAACTCGGCCGCCTGGCCACCGTGACACTCAACCCGCAGATGATTCCCTTGCAGGTCAAGGTGATCATCATCGGCTCGCGCCAGTTGTATTACGCCTTGCAGGACGCCGACCCGGACTTCCAGGAGATGTTCCGCGTACTGGTGGACTTCGACGAAGACATCCCCATGGTCGACGAGAGCCTGGAGCAGTTCGCCCAGTTGCTCAAAACCCGTACTTCGGAAGAAGGCATGGCGCCGCTGACTTCGGACGCGGTGGCGCGCCTGGCGACCTACAGCGCACGCCTGGCCGAACATCAGGGGCGTTTGTCGGCGCGTATTGGTGATTTGTTCCAGCTGGTGAGCGAGGCGGACTTTATTCGCCACCTGGCCGGCGACGAAATGACCGATGCCGGGCATATCGAGCGCGCCCTCAAGGCCAAGGCCACGCGCACCGGCCGCGTGTCGGCGCGGATTCTCGACGACATGCTCGCCGGCGTCATCCTGATCGATACCGCCGGTGCCGCTGTGGGCAAGTGCAACGGCTTGACGGTGCTGGAGGTCGGCGACTCGGCATTCGGCGTGCCGGCGCGGATTTCCGCCACGGTATACCCGGGCGGTAGCGGTATTGTCGACATCGAACGCGAAGTTAACCTCGGCCAGCCGATTCACTCCAAGGGCGTGATGATCCTCACTGGTTACCTGGGCAGCCGCTATGCCCAGGAATTCCCGTTGGCCATCTCCGCCAGTATTGCCCTGGAGCAGTCCTACGGGTATGTGGACGGCGACAGTGCGTCCTTGGGCGAGGCGTGCACCTTGATCTCGGCCTTGTCGAAGACGCCGCTCAAGCAATGTTTTGCCATTACCGGCTCGATCAACCAGTTTGGTGAAGTGCAGGCGGTGGGCGGGGTCAACGAGAAGATCGAAGGCTTCTTCCGCCTTTGCGAAGCTCGCGGGCTGACCGGTGAGCAGGGGGCGATCATCCCTCAGGCCAACGTGGCCACGCTGATGCTCGACGAGAAGGTGTTGCAGGCCGTGCGTGCCGGGCAATTCCATATCTATGCGGTGCGCCAGGCGGATGAGGCCTTGAGCCTGCTGGTGGGCGAGGATGCCGGTGAGCCGGACGCCGAGGGGCAGTTCCCGGAAGGCACCGTGAATGCGCGGGTGGTGGAGCGCTTGCGGGCGATTGCCGAGATGATCAGTGATGAGGATTTGAAGGAGGCGGAGAAAGAGCTGGCGCAGCAGGCGTTGGCGGAAGCGAAGCCAACCTGATTGCTGTCATCACTCGATCAAGGTGGGAGCTGGCTTGCCTGCGATAGCGGTGTATCAGTCAACTGGGAGGTTGGCTGTGAGTCTGTCATCGCAGGCAAGCCAGCTCCCACAGTGGTCCGTGGTGTTTTTGGGAATGTTTAGCGTGCCACAAAATTGACTCCACCCTCAGGGACCAACGCCCGTTGGTCCCTACAACCTTGGTTTGTCGCGTTTTTATTCTATTCTCAGAGTCAGGGATATCCACAGGAGTCGCAGGATAGAAACAGCCTCGCCTTGCGCTGGGGCTGAACACCGATCTACCGAGGGGCGCCGCCATGTCGCGCAACCTTTGCCTTACTCGCCAGTGCCTGGGCCTGGTCACCCGTATCGAATGCTCCATTCGCCCTCTCGCCGGGGATAACGGGATGTGGACGCTGTTGTTTGCCGCCGGCATGTCGGGCGAGCAGCCTTCCACTGTCAAATCCCAGGGCCCGTTCCATGGGCCCTTCGTGGCAGAACGCATGCTGGGCACCATCGTTGATAGCCTGACCTTGCACGGCTACGAGCAAATGGACGAGCCGCAGATATGGTGCCTGCACCTGCAGGCTCATCTGCGCCAACTCAATGGCGGCCAGGAGCGACTAGCCCTCTGAGGATCGTTCCCACGCTCCGCGTGGTAACGCCGCCCCGGACGCTCCGCGTCCACCCAGGGCTATTTGCTCTCAGGCTTGTCCAGCTTCACCTCAAAGCCGTACTGCACGGTGCTGAGGTCGGTGCGCTGGTAACTTTCCAGCGTGGTCGGCTGGCCGTAGAAGTAATGCACGTCAAACATCGCCGTGCCGTATTCCTCGGCGCGGTGGCTGACACCGAGAATCTCCTTGAGGTAATTGCCGCTGGCATCCTTGGCATAGAAGCGCCAACTGTCGGCGGGGAAGTCCTTCTGGTCGACGATCAGCGCGTTGTCCTTGAGCGACAGGCCCTTGGGCAGCTTGGCTGCGTCAATCGTGGCCTTCTCGATGGTGGCCAGAAACAACGGTACCGAGCCCACCACAAACGCCGGGGTTTCCGGGAACAGGTTGAGGTCGTAGGTGAGCGTGCCGCTGACTGCGTTCAGCTCGAAAGCCTCGGTCGGCAGCTCGATAGGCTCGCCGCGCTCGCCCTTGTCATCGGCGGTGAAAAAGGTGATAGGCGCGTCACTGTTGTTGCGCTCGGCACCGACCAGGTCGTCATTGAAGGTGAACGGGTGGTCGAACACGATTTTTGCGGCGCTGGCGTCTTCGGTCGATTGGCTGATGGTGACGCTGTTTTTCAGTTGGTCCTCCGTCATCGAGGCATCTTTGAGCCAACTGGCGGCGCCGTCGTCATACACCGTGACCGGCATTGGCAGGGGCTGCACGGTGTTTTGCAGGCTGTTCCTGTCAAAGCGCATCACCGGCAGGTCCAGGTCTTTACGGGTGACCGTGGCCTTGGAGAAATCCAGCACATTCACCTGCAGGTTATCGATCAGCCCGTTGAAATACACCTTGGCGTAATGGCTGGTCTGCTGGCGCTCGAAGGCTTTTTGCGCGTCGGTGAGCTGTTTATCGAAGGCATCGGACCACGCGGTCTGTTTTTGCATCTCGGCCAGTTGTTTTTCATAGAACGCCACTTGCGCGGCACTCTCGTTGATCGAGCCTGAGCGGGTCAGAAACTGCCCGGTGCTGTCCCGTGCCTGCACCAGCAGCGGATTGGGTGACGCATCGCCCACTTCGGCGGCCAGGGGCTGGCTGTTGGTCAATTCGATCTCGGCGTAGTTCTTTTCCAGCGTCAGCAGGTTGAGGGTGATGTTGCCGTCGGTGCGTTTATGGCCCACGTCTTGTTTGGTCAGGTCGAACGTCAGCACCTTGCCCGGGGTGACCACCTCCACCGCGCCCTTGAGGCTGATGGGTTGTGGCTGGCTCTTGTTTTCCGTCTCGATGCCTTCGATAAACGGGTAGGTCACCGTCAGGTCGTCGGGGTTGGTCAGGTTGGAGCTGCTGGGGCTCAGTTGAATGCCGGGGTCGGTTTCTGACCATTCCGGTTGGAAGGGAATGACTTTATTGTTGCTCAGGGTGACCGACTGCCATTCCAGGCCATGGGGGAAGGGGAACTGGTCCGGCGCGTTGAAGTTGAACGGGAAGACCGGCTGCAAATCCGTCAGGTAGTCGGAGTGCGAGGTTTTGCGCAGCACGAACAGGCCATTGATGTAGCTGTCCACCAGCGCTTGGGGCGTAGGGTAATGCTTGAGCAGGGCCAGGCTGTCTTCGCCGTATTCGGCTTCGATGGGCTTGCTGGCGAGCTTGACGCGCGCGCGCTCCAGCAACAGCAGCGAGCCGCCCAGGTCGGCGATGGCATCGCGCAGCTTGGGATCCTGGATGCTGTCCAGAGACTGTTCGAACTTTGTGGTTTTCTCTTCGAGGGTCGCCTGCTTCTGCTCTTCTTTGGGGGAGCAGCCGCTGGCCATCAGCAACGCCGCGCACAGGCCGAAAGTGGCCAAAGGGGATCGCACATCCATCATCTGAGTTTTCCTGTCCGACATCATCGAGCCGAGTGAATGGCCTCGACACTAGCAGAAAAATTCTCTTACAGATGCCACTTGGGTCAGTTTTCTCGCGGTGACAGGGGCCGGGTAGCGGCTGGTATACTCGGCGCCATTTTTAGCCAAGCTGTGTGAGATTCAATGGAACGCTTTATCGAAAATACAATGTACGCCTCGCGTTGGCTGCTGGCGCCGATCTACCTGGGGCTGTCCTTGGGCCTGCTGGTCCTGGCGTTGAAATTCTTCCAGGAAATCATTCACGTGATTCCCAACATCTTCACCATGTTGGAAGCCGAAGTGATCCTGCTGCTGCTGTCGTTGATCGACATGGCCCTGGTGGGCGGCTTGCTGGTGATGGTGATGATTTCCGGTTACGAGAACTTCGTGTCGCAGCTGGATATCGACGAAAACAAGGAAAAGCTCAACTGGCTGGGTACCATGGACTCGTCGTCGCTGAAGATGAAAGTTGCGGCCTCCATCGTGGCGATTTCCTCCATCCACCTGCTGCGCATCTTCATGGACGCCAAGAACGTCGATCCACAGCACCTGATGTGGTACGTGATCATCCACATGACCTTCGTGGTCTCGGCGTTCGCCATGGGCTACCTGGACAAACTCACCAAGCATTGATACCCCGCGCTGGCCTTACTGCTCCACGAAGTAATAAGGCTGGCGGTTGACTGCCATTTGCTTGATCACCGTAACCGGCTCTTTTAGCCGGTCAGTGTGGTCCGTCAGCGCAACGTTGCCGGGCTTGGCGCTGAGGAAGGCGCGCAGTTCGGCTTCGGTGTTCAGGATCGGCAAGTAGGCCTGCAGGTAGAACACGCTGGCGCCGTCGATGCGCTCGTTGGGTTGGTACATGGCCACCGTCCTGCCTTCGTCTTGCAGGGTCTGGATCTGGCTGATCACCGGCACGAATGAATGGCGCACATCGGCTTTGGGTGCAAACCAGAACGCCGCGCTCAGGTAGCAGGCGATGGCCAGGCTGAAAACCCCGCCGATGATCTGCCGGTGATAGCGGTACAGCCCCGGCTTATGGTCTTTGGCCCACTCCAGCAGCACCCGCGCATATTCGGCAGCCAGTACAGCCGCGGCTGGCGTCAGCGCCATCAAATACACGGTGCGTTTACTGGAAGCCAGGGTCAGCAGGGTGAACTGCGCCACCAGCCACACACTGAAAAACAGGCGGTAGCGGTTGCGTACCAGGCTTTTGCGGAAGTGCCACAGGCCCAAGTACACCAGGATGTTCCAGGGCAGGAAGGCCTCGGGCAGTTTCGCGAGGTAATAGTAGAAAGGTTCGTAATGCCCGGCCTCGACGAACGAACCACTGAAGCGCCCGACGCTATTGGTCCATAACACCTCACCCACCGCCTGCATCCCACCGCGCTGAAACAGAAACCCCAGCCAGATCAGCAGCGGCACCAACGCCAACAGCGTGAACAGCGCCGGCTTGAGCCAATCGCCCAGCCGCAGGCGTTTATCCATCAGGCTGGTGCTGAACAGGTACACGAAAATCACAATGCCCGGCATCGCCAGGCCCAACACACCCTTGCTCAACGTAGCGATGACCATCCCGGCGGTAAACAACGCCCAGGCCCAAGTACTTGAACCTTCACGATCGGGCCGTACCGCCTGGTAAAACCCCAGCAGGGCCGCGGTGACACCGAGGCTGAGCAACGAATCCTCACCCACCCCCCGCACATTGCCCCAATAACTGGCCATGGTCGCCAGGATCAGCGCAGCGCTGAACGCCAGCGTCTGCGGCCGCCCGAACCGACGCAACATCCCGTACAACAGCATCACACTGAACAACCCGGCAAACGCCGACGCCAGGCGCACCGCCCCGGTGCTGGCGCCAAACAGGCGAATCGCACCCGCGTCCAGCCACAGGCTCAGGGGTGGTTTTTCCAGGAAGGGTTCACGAAACAGGCGCGGCACCACCCAGTCATTGTCCAGGTGCATCGCCATGGCGATCCCGGACACCCGGGCTTCGGTAGAGCCTTGCAGCTCGTGGTTGCCGAGGGCGAAGAAGAACAACAGAGCAGCAAGCAAGAGCAGCAGGGGAGCGGGGCGCGTCATGGAGTCTGGCTACCGAGGCATGAGACCGATCGGGCGACCGGTCATGGGTAGTCAGGGAGTATACGAGTGCGATTCTTAACCTTTGGTGAACGGCCGTGGGGTTTTTCTCCGGCGGATCAAGGCAGTTTCAAGCTGGGCACTGCCGCTTTGCCTTGTGCGGTCAGCACCGGCTCCAATTGCTCCCAGGTGAAGGCCAAGTCGTTGTCGCAACCGTCACCATTGGCCGGTGTCGAGAGTTGCAGGCCCTGGGTGTTGAAGCTCAGGTGAAAATTGGAGTAATCGGTAATCGCGGGGCAGCCCTCGTCGGTGGTGGTTTGCTTGGCCAGCCAAGTGCTGAAGGCGGCCGGCAGCTTCAAATGGCCGGAGTAGGCGTCATGCCATTGCTGATGGCCGCCGAGCCAGGTCCATGGGTCCACACTCTCGCCGGTTTGCAGGTTCCAGGAGTGCAGGCCCCAACTGATGCCCATGGCGCCTTGGCCTGCGGCCCAGCGGTAGAACCGCACGGTGAGAAATTGCGATGACCAATAGGCAGGCTCAACCTCGATCTCACTGGTATAGACCGAGCCGTTTCGACCCAGGTATTCACGCCGTTCATAAAAATAGTCGGTTAGATCTTCGTCATTGACGGCCAGGGCGGCGAGTTGCTGATTGATCTTCTGCACCCCCGGGCCATCGCCCTCCAGCTTGAGCGTGACGCGGGGGCCTTGGGTCTTGAGCTGGTAGGGATGGTTGTGGAAAGTCTTCTTCTCAGTCTTGATCGGCAGCGGCGCAGCTTCCATGGGCGCGTTATAGGCATCGCTGCCGCAGCCGTCCGTGCCAATGCGGCGCAGGGCCAGTGGCAGCGGCGCACCGCCATCGGTTTTGCTCCAAGCACCAGAAAGGGTATCGCCCTGAGGTTTTTGCAGGGCCCAGAAACCGGTGTTGCCTTCCTCCACCCAAGGCGCGTTGTCGTTGGCCTGGGTCAGCTGAATCGGCGTACGGATGCGCTGGTAGTAATAACTGCCATGCTCCCCGTCGGCGCCGTTGAAACAGACGGTGATAGCGGACTTGCCCAAAGTACCTTGCCAAACCCCGGCCAACTCGGCAGCGGTGGCGAGTGAAGGGATGACGGCGAGGGCGATGACGGCGAAGGGCTTGAGCACGGGTATCTGACTTCCGGTTGTCTGATAAAGGCCGTCAGGGTAATGGGAAGTGTGAGGGGATGCCAGCGGGCGAGATGCGGTGAGGCAGCTCGCCCGTTTGCGTGTTTTAGGGCTGTGGCGTCTGGCTGGTGAATGGTTGGGTGTTCAAGACTCGTTCTACCAGTAGCTCACCCAGAACGATCAATTGTTGGGCGGCCAGCAACTTGTGGCGGTGCGCGCCTTCAAGTTCGAAAGCCAGGTCGGTGGTCATGGCGTTGAGGGAGGCGAGGGTTTCGCTGGCTTGGATTAGCAGGGTTTCGGGGTGGATGTTTTCGGCGAGGGTGAAGAGGGTGGTTGGGGGATTGGGGGTGATCTTTTTCACGATGAAGCTCCTACACTGTTTAAGGAGCTGCCTCCCCCTGCTGTCAAACAGGATTGGGTGGCAGCTGTACGCGGGTTGACAGACCGGAAGTGTAGGAACCCGGCGCACCCGAAGATGCCCCACGCACAGCCGCCATGAACGGAGCGGAATGCGTAAGCATGCCGCCTTATCACGGGGTGTGAAAGGTTACACTTTTCGGCCTGTCAAAGCCGGACGCTGATCATCAGCGACGCAAAGAAGTTAGCGTTGTGAAGGGGGCTGCGCCAGTTCACCAACAGCGCGGCAACTCGCGGGAAAATTCCGAAGCTCGGCCCTGCGGGGTTCAAGCCTGGATTCATGATTATTACTGGTGTGTTTTTGCCAGGCGAAAAAAAGCTCAGGACTGCTGGGCAGGTTCTAACAATTGCCTGCGCGCTGTACTGAGCTGGTAGAGGGTTTTGTTCAGTCGCTGCCCGAGTGTCAAGGACGAGATGGGCTATCGTCGAGTCTGGCGCTGCGATTGCGGCAACAGTCGCAGGTTATTCGCGACAGGTGAGTTTGACCAGTTCACCAACAGCGCGGCATGTTGCGGGAAAATTCCGAAGCGCTGCCTGGCGACTTTCTGTCCTCCGGGATTCAGGTCGCCAGCGCCAGCATTCTTTCCAGCCGGAAACCTCTGCTAAAAGCTCCAGTCCTCAGCCTGAACTAACTGGCAGAACGGCCCGTTGAGCGTGGCATTGTGATGAGCCACGATGGCCTCGGCTTTCATCAATGGCGTGTCAGAACAGGTATGACCGTCGGCGATAAGTACCGCATCGAAGCCAAGATCACGCGCGGCACGGCAGGTGCTGTCGACGCAGTATTGCGTTTTCATTCCGGTGACCACCACGCCGGTGGCGCCGCTGGAGCGCAGATTGTCCGCCAGGTCAGTCATTGCAAAAGCGTTAGGCCGATGCTTTTCGAACACCACTTCCCCTCCCTGCAACTTCAGTTCCTCGGCAACCAGCGTAAGCGGGCTGCCCGATTCGATTGGCGAGCCAGCGGGGCCGATGTGACGCGCGAGAAAAATCGGCACGCCTGCGCTGCGGGCCTTGTCCATAAGGGTATTCAGGGTTTTCAACAGCTCGTCGCAGCGCCAGATTTTTTCCGGACCGTGGATGAGTCCGACTTGGATATCCAGTATCAACAGGGCGTACATGGGTGCATCTCCTTGCGTGTGGACCAGCGACACAAGGCATAAAAAAGGCCCTGTCCATCGCTGGCGGGCCTTTGAAGTGTTCGTTTGTTACTGGCTCACGACACCTCGCACGCTCCGCTTGATGCGGTCGTGGTGGTGGTTGTCGAGGTGAGGCGATAGGTAGTCATGGGGCGACACTAGCATTGTGGTTGATGGAATGCCAGGTACAAAAAAGACGTCCATGGATGTCTCTTTTCGTTAAGCCGGGGTAATCTGAGATAAATGCATAAACTTTTGTTTTTTATAGATTTAATTCGGTTTAGTTTTTTATTGGATTACTCTTTGGTATACAAAGTCCATTTGCAAGGCTCTGAAGTGTGATCAGGCAGGCCTATGAGATTCCACCTGATCCGAGGGGGGCGATCAAAGCAGCTATCCCTTTACGCGCCAGTGGTGCGTCTGTATTCCATCCTGTTCTCGCCATTTAAACCTTACGTTCGCTCGGCTTGTGGGCGACGTTACTCTTGAGTTTTTACCTTGTTTTTCTGGGTTTTATGATGGGTTATATTTCTGTCCCCCCACTATGGTTGTGCGTGTCACCATTCAAGCTCGTGGCTGATGCCGTCATTGTTTCATGCAGTCGAGCTCTGCTGTAATTCCACCTGCGTGGCAATTTGCCGGCTAGTAATCCATGATAATTCCCTCAACTCGCATAGAGGGATTCCTTCATATGGAACTGATCGACAACACCAACCCCCTGCTTGGTGAAAACCCAAAAGGTGCGTTCAAGTCGGGCATGGACTCAGGTCCATTCGGACCTGAACGTACTCGTTTAGTGACGTAGTACTGACATAGATCTCCGGCGAATGTGCCCACTCACTTGCCATGGTGGCAAAAAGCACAGGGCATAGCTTTACCCATGCCCTGGCAGTGGATAAGGTGACGACCATTGCTTCATGGCACGCCGTGGTATCCCAGGGATGATCAATTTACAGCGTTTGTTGTGAGCACGAACGCTGTAGCTCCAGCCCTTGAATTCCTCACCTGTACCTACGTGAATTTGTGCTTTGCGCAGTTACGATGCGCCGGACATAGGCTTTTCGCTCATCCGTAACCATCAGGTGGATGCTTACGGTGTTAAGGAGTTAAGAATGACTGCAACAGCGGAAGACATCAGCTACCGCAATATTCCTGAGCCCGGCCAGCTCGTCGAAGTTAGACGTCGCCAATGGGTGGTTGCCGAAGTGGATGCTTCCAAGCTAGGCAGCGTGCAGCAGCATGCTGTCACGCTGGCTTCGATCGACGAAGATGCCTTGGGTGAAGAGCTTCAGGTGATTTGGGAGATCGAGCCGGGGGCGCACGTCATTGAGCGCGCTGGTTTGCCGGCGATCACCGGACAGGACGACTCCGACACGCTTGAGGCCTTCCTTGATGCCGTGCGCTGGGGTGCAGCCACTAATGCTGATCGTGGCTTTCTGCAGGCGCCCTTTCGTAGTGGTGTGACGCTGGAAGACTTTCAGCTTGATCCGCTTGTACGCGCCATCGATATGGCGCGCGTGAATCTGCTGATCGCTGACGATGTTGGTTTGGGTAAGACCATTGAGGCCGGCTTGGTCATCCAGGAAATGTTGCTTCGCCATCGAGCACGCACCGTGCTGATCGTTTGCCCTGCATCGCTACAAGAGAAATGGCGCCTTGAAATGGCGGAGAAGTTCGGGCTCGAGTTTCGCATCGTCGATAGCACCTACATCAAAGAGATGCGTCGCGAGCGTGGTATTCACGCCAATCCGTGGAACTCGTTCCCGCGGCTGATCACCTCAATGGACTGGGCTAAAGCTGGCGAAGGGTTGCGGGCATTTCGCGATATTTTGCCGGCATATGCTAATTATCCGCGTAAGTTCGACCTATTGGTTGTGGATGAAGCTCACAATGTGGCGCCGGCTGCCGGCGCTCGGTATGCGCTTGAGAGTCAGCGAACCCGCTTGATTCGCACCATCGCGCCGCACTTTCAGCATCATCTGTTTCTGACTGCAACGCCGCACAACGGTTACACCGAGTCGTTCACCTCGCTGCTGGAACTGCTTGATGACCAGCGTTTTTCCCGCAACATCATGCCGGATGAGAAACAGCTCGCTCAGGTAATGATTCGCCGACTGAAAAGTGAAATCACCGACAAGGATGGGCAACTGATCTACGCCCCACGCAAGCTTGAGGCCCTGGGCGTCGACTACACCGCAAAAGAGCGCGAAATCCACCACAAGCTGCAAGCTTTCTGTGCCAGTCGAGAAGTTGCAGATGCTGAACTAGGTGGTGTGACGGGCGTGTCCTTTATCAATCAGCTGCTGAAAAAGCGCCTGTTCTCGTCACCGGCCGCATTCGCTTCAACCTTGGCAAAACATATCGCCACATTAGAAAGCGGCGCAGTTCGCAAGGATCGCGGCGGGTTGTCTGATCGCATCTTGCTCAAGGCCATTCAGCGTGCTGAAGAGGATTACGCCAACGACGCTGATGTCGAGACTGCGCAGCAAGAGGCAGTCGAAGAGGCGACCCGTCATTCTCGGCCTTTAAATGACGTAGAACGTGTTTTGTTGGACGAGCTACGTCAGTGGTCGCAGCAGGCGATGCACCAGACCGATTCGAAGGCTAAAGCCGTTCTCGCCTGGATTGATAACTATCTAAAAACCAATGGTGACTGGAACGGTAAGCGCGTAATTCTCTTCACCGAGTACCGCACGACGCTAGATTGGTTGCAGCGAGTTCTGGCAACCCATAATTTGGGTGGCGACCGGCTAATGACTTTGCACGGTGGCATGGATCACGACGACCGAGAGATCGTCAAAGCAGCTTTCCAGGCAGCTCCGGATGTTTCGCCAGTGCGCATCTTGCTGGCGACCGATGCGGCTTCCGAAGGTATTGACCTGCAGAACCACTGTAACTATCTCATCCATCTAGAAATCCCCTACAACCCCAACGTCATGGAGCAACGCAACGGTCGTATCGATCGTCACGGTCAGCGGGCAAAAGAGGTGCTTATTTGGCACCCGGTTGATGCCAAAGAAGGTGGCGAATCTGTTGGTGGGCATAAAAACGATATCCTGCGTGCACTGCGTAAGTTAGATGCAATGCGTGCAGATATGGGCAGTGTTAACCCGGTCATTGCACCACAAATGTCGGGGCTGATTGAGGGCTCTTTGCGTGACCTCGACACTCGCATGGCGGAGGCAAAGATTGAGCGGGCCCGTCGCTTTGTTCGTACGGATAAAGAAATTAACTCTCGAGTAGCCAAGCTGCATGAGCGCCTAATTGAGACGAAGGAAGGCTTGCACCTGTCGCCAGAACACATCCTGATGGCGGTCAAGACCGCTCTGGCGTTGGCTGAAAAACCCGCGCTGCAACCGTTGCAATTGGCCGGCTTCGAGTCAGGTGCCATATTTGAGTTACCGCCGCTGGGTGGCGCTTGGGAGCGTTGCCGAGAGGGGCTAGAACACCCATTCACCGGCAAGATTCGGCCCGTGACCTTCGATCACGAAGTCGCGAAGGGCCGCGATGATCTGGTATTGGTTCATCTCAACCATCGGTTGGTGCAGATGTGTCTGCGTTTGTTACGTGCTGAGGTCTGGGCTCAGGAGGACAATAAAAAACTCAATCGAGTAACCGTTCGCGTGCTACCTGACGACCGCCTTGATACACCTGCCGTAGTCGTTGTGTCGCGATTGGTCATTACTGGTGGTAACCACCATCGCCTGCATGAAGAGCTAACGGTGGCTGGTGGCTACCTTCGTGAGCAAGGTTTCAAGCGCGAGGAGGGCGTTACCCGGGTGCAAGCTTTGCTAGATGAGGGACAACCGTCCCGGTTGGATGCCGTTGCGTTCGACACCCTGCGAGCACGTTTCGGCGCTGCCGAAGAGTCTATTCAGCAAACTCTTAAAGCACGCTCGCGCAACCGCCTTGAGTCTCTGGGTAACACTCTAGAAGCCAGAAAAAACTCAGAGTTGAAAGATATTAGCGCCGTATTGAGTGAGTTAGAGCGAGCGATTGGTGCGGAGCTAGGCAAGGCAGAGGACCCCGAGCAATTGACTCTGTTCAGTGAGGATGAGCGCACCCAGCTGCGTCGTGACAACTCAGCGCTGGAGGCGCGCCTAGCACGCATTCCAGTTGAGCGAGAGCAAGAAATCAGCGCTATTGAAGCGCGCTGTGCCGCGCCGCAGGATCGCACCTTTCCCGTCGCTGTCATCTTTATTGTTCCCGCATCGTTCGCACAGGGAGGCCGTGTATGAGCCAGGACAACAACCACGACGAATGGCTGTCACTGATCGAGATTTCAGGCCCGTTCCTCGCTGTACCTGTATTAAAAAAAGCCTTTCCACAAGGTCTGGAGGCTGTCGATGGCCGCGTACGCAAGTACCTGCGTCAAGCCTATGATGAGTGGTGCGAGGCGCGTGACAATGACGACCCGCAACTCGAAGAATTACACCGCGCCTGGATTCGCGAAGTGCTGGCACGCGGCCTTGAATACGATGAGAAAGATTCGGGCGCGTTGCTCAAGCGAGGCGAGGCTATACCGGCGACCTTGCACGTCGCGCTGCCAGAACATGGCGTCACGCTAAGCCCGGATTACGCGCTGGTCAATGGTCAGAAAGCACTGCTGCTGATCCAAACCTACCCTGCGAATACTGACTTGGATGCAGCAATCAGCCAGCAAGGTTGGGTGGCCACGCCTGCCGAGCGGATGGTGCAACTCTGTCGTACTACTGGCTGTCGTTTGGGTTTGATTACTAATGGCGAACGTTGGCTGATGATTGATGCGCCTGTCGGCTCGGTCGTTACCTACGCCAGTTGGTATGCGCGTTTGTGGGGGCAAGAGCCATTAACCCTGCAGGCCTTCCTCACGCTGTTAGGTATTCGCCGTTTTTTCGTGGAGACCAGTGAGCAGCTACCTGCACTCTTCGATGAATCTCTGCAACACCAGGAAGAGGTCACCGATGCATTGGGTGAGCAGGTACGTCGCGCTGTCGAAGTGCTGATTCAGTCGCTCGACAAAGAAGACCTGAATAGCGCCCGGACGTTGCTGCAGGATGTGGCGCCTACCCAGCTGTACGAAGCTGGCCTGACCATCATGATGCGTCTGGTCTTCTTGTTGTCGGCCGAAGAGCGCGGGCTGTTGTTGATGGGCGATGAAGCTTACGAGGCCAACTACGCCATCTCCACCTTGCGCATGCAGCTACGCAAAGAATCGGACGAGGTGCTGGAGCGTCGGCATGACGCTTGGGCGCGTTTGCTGGCGACCTTCCGCGCCGTGTATGGCGGCATTGAGCATGAGACTCTGCGTTTACCGGCGCTGGGCGGCTCGCTGTTCGATCCGGATCGCTTCCCCTTTCTCGAGGGCCGTCCAGCGGGTTCAAGCTGGCGCACGGACGATGCCCGGCCCTTGCCGATCGACAATCGCACCGTGCTGCTATTGCTGGAGGCAATCCAGCAATACCAAGGACGTACCCTGTCTTACCGTGCGCTCGATGTAGAGCAGATCGGCTACGTCTATGAAGGCTTGCTCGAACGTACGGTTAAACGCACAGATGTAGTGACATTAGAACTGGTCGGCGGCAAGGGCGCAAAAAAAACTATTCATGCCTTGAGTGAACTGGAAGCTTTACGAGGGCGTGACGAGGATGAGTTCACTCGCCATCTGGCTAGTTCGGATGCGCTGAAGCGAAGTGAAAGTGCCATCCGAAAAGATTTGGTACGTGTTGTGGACGCCGCTCTGACCAATCATCTGCTGACGGTTTGTCATGGCGATGAGGCGTTGCGTGATCGACTATTGCCCATCGCTAATCTGTTGCGAACCGACCCATGGGGTTACCCATTGGTGTATGCAAAAGGTGCCTTTATCGTCACCACCGGTTCTGACCGGCGTGAAACCGGTACCCACTACACCCCGAAGTCGCTGACTGAAGCGATCGTCGCCGAGACCCTCACACCGGTGGTCTATGTTGGTCCTGCGGAAGGTGCGCAGCGCGAGCAGTGGGCTCTCAAGCCCCCCGCTGAACTGCTTGACCTCAAGATTTGTGATCCGGCCATGGGATCGGGTGCCTTCCTGGTGCAAGCCTGCCGTTGGCTGTCTGATCGCCTCGTTGAGTCATGGTCACAGGTTGAAACCTTGGGCAAAACCGTGAGTGAGGATGGTGAAGTTATGGACGCGGGAGATGCCAGGGAACTTCTACCCCGCGATAGCGAAGCTCGCACAGTGATTGCGCGCCGCCTCATCGCCGAGCGTTGTCTATACGGGGTAGATTTGAATCCGTTGGCAGTTGAACTGGCCAAGCTCTCAATCTGGCTGGTGACGCTATCCAAAGGCCGTCCATTCGGCTTTCTCGACCACAGCTTGCGTTGTGGTGACAGCTTGCTCGGCATTCACCGGCTGGATCAGCTTACCGAACTCAGCATGACTCCCGATGGTAAAAGGCAGCAGGGCCTCTTTGGCAGGAGTATCGGAAAAGCAGTTCAAGAGGCAATTGAACTACGTCAGCAATTACGCAAAACTTCGATTCGAGACATTCACGATGTCGAGCGAATGGCAAACCTAAATTGCCATGCTCAAGTACGTCTAGAATTGCCAGAACAAATTGCCGATGCGTTGATAAGTGAAGTATTTCGCAACAGCGGCAATGCACGGAATCTCATACAGGTCATGCTTAAACTCGCGGACAAAGCTGATCAGTTCGTTGAAGGTGACAAAAGTGCTATTGATACGCTTCGAAAAGAATCAATGGAGGGGCTTTCTATTGAGTTGCCAGTAAGCAGAGAGTCAAGAAGGCCGTTGCATTGGCCGTTAGCATTCCCTGAGGTTTTTGAGCAAGGAGGTGGTTTTCACGCCATTGTGGGGAACCCCCCCTTTCTAGGTGGATGGCGAATAACCGGCGCACTTGGAACGATCTATCGAAACTTTCTAGTTGAAACTATCGCCGAAGGAAAAAAAGGCAATGCCGATTTGAGTGCATATTTTTTTCTGCGCGCGGCACAATTGCTGAACGTTAATGGGATGGCAGGTTTACTGGCAACCAATACTATTTCTCAGGGTGGAACACGTCAGGTTGGATTGGACCAACTTGCAGCCAAAGGTTATGTATTCCCTAAGGCGAACTCAAGCCAGCCGTGGCCGGGTGCTGCTGCTCTTGAAATTGCCCACGTATGGATCCGAAAGGGTGGCTGGAAGGGAAAATATGTTCTAAATAATGAACCAGTCTCAGGAATCAATCCGTACCTCACAGTGCCAGGAAATACCCAAGGGAAACCCCTTAAGCTTTCTGAAAACGCAGGTAAGTCGTACGTCGGCTCTGTTGTAATTGGAATGGGGTTTATTTTGACCCAAGAGCAAGCTGAGGCGCTGATTAATAAAGCTCCTAGCAACGCCAACTGCCTCTTTCCGTACCTTAATGGTGATGACATAAATAGCCGCGTTGATCACTCGCCAAGTAGGTGGGTCATTAACTTTCAAAACTGGCCACTAAATCGAAGTTTAGATGGGAGTTGGGATTCCGCATCGGAGGTCGAGCGAATTAGCTGGCTGAAGACAGGGGTTGTACCCCACAACTACCCTGGCCCAGTGGCGGCTGACTATCCGGACTTACTATCAATAGTGGAAGAGAAGGTTAGGCCGGAACGCGCAAAACTAAAAAGGGCAACCTACCGTGATAAATGGTGGTGTTTTGCCGAAAGACAATCCGCACTATATCAAGCCATTTCCGGACTGAATCGTTTCTTTGTTCATCCCTTTACAAGCAAACACCATTCTCTTGTTGCCTATGAGCCAGGGATAGTATTTAGCCATATGACTGTTGTGTTGCTTAGTGAGAGTTGGGGGTTTTATGCCGTCGTTCAATCTGAGCTTCACTGGAAATGGGCGTTGCAATACGGAAACAAACTTGAAAATCGCCCGCAATATAGTCCGTCTGACTGTTTTGAGACATTTCCAGTTCCGGTGAATTTTGAAGCTTTGTCTGTCATTGGTGAACGTTACTATTCTGTCAGGCAAGGTGTTATGGCGAGGCTTAAAGAAGGCTTAACCAAGATTTACAACCGCATTCATAATCCAAATGAAGATGAGCCAGGAATTCTAGAGCTGCGCAAGTTGGCTTTGGAGTTAGATAAGGCTGTTCTGAATGCTTACGGGTGGGGTGAGTTGGAATTGGAGCATGGATTCCATGAAACCAGCCAAGGTATTCGATACACAATATCTGAAGCCGCTCGCATTGAGGTTCTTGACCGACTTCTGGAGCTAAATCACGCGCGCTATGAAAAAGATGCTGTTCGAATTGGTCAAACGAGCGCGAAAACTCAAGGTGGCGCGAAACGTAGGAAAAATGACAAAGGCAACGCTTCGTCAGTGATTTTGGGTGATCTATTCGCTGGAGAGAACGCATGACCGTGATCTCTGCTGACCGTCCCAGCTCGAACCCACAGGGCGACCCCCAGGGCGATTTTTTAGATGGGTTTGCGGCCTGTTTGATGAAAGAGTCGAGCCCGTAAGCATGTTTTGACGATTAGGCGGAAATGCCGAACTCTCGCTCAAGGCCAAGTGCTATCGACCAACACTTGGCCGTGATACGCCGAGTACGGTGGACCTAAAACAGGTGTCTCGACTGATTTCTCGTATACGTCATAGACAATTTGGCGTGTTGGTTACGACCTCAATAGTTGCTCGTCAGGCCTATCAAGAAGTGCGCGAGGATCGTCATCCGATTGTTTTTATTTCGGGGCGAGATATTGCCGAAATTCTGATCAAGAACGGCTTCAACACGGAAGGCAGAGTCGAAGCCTTGCTAAAAAATGAATTCAAAATTTAGAGGTGCTCATGGAGCAAAGCGCTGTGAAACAAACTGCTAATGCATGGATCGCTATCGATCATGGCCTTGCCACTGATCCAGCGCTGATACCTTACATACTGGTCTTGAAAGGCGAGCGCGCGCTTTATCACGCCATCGCTGAAGATGACTGGGTTCTGATCTTGAACACCTCTGGTGACATCACTCGAGTGGGACGTGTCATGCGCCTTCGCTCCGACAGCGAGACTACGTCGCTATTCTTCGACAAAGTATTGGCTGTTGAATCGCCAGTGCCGTTTGCAAAAACGGGGCTCGTTCCGCCAACTGGTCGTATTTCTCGCGTGCAGTGGACCGAGTTCGCTGAGGCGCTGCCCAAAGCGCTTGATCTGACGGTTGCCGACGTTTCTTTGATCAAGAATGAGGCTTACGTACGCGAGTTGCTGCAGTTCGCCATCATGGATGATCTGTTAGGGCCTGCCGGTGGCCCTGAAGAGTTCATCGTCGATATGAGCGTGCGAGATCGTTATCTAGTAGGCAAGTTGGCGCCGATGGACAACGCTGAGCGTGGCGAAGACTGGGTGCCTGCTGAAAAAGGTGATGAAGATGAGCCTTCCGATTTAGAGCCAAAGGCGCAACGTAAAAAAGTTGACTCGCCCTTGATCTATGGCAGCGGTGACTTCGATGCAGATGAAGAGGTGGATGCCGCGTCGAATCAATCGCTCGCACCCTCTAGTTTGGGCTTCACCTTTTGTGTCGATGGCAACATTGAATGTCTTGAAGTAGTGGTGAGTTGGGGGCGCTATGAACGTGTAGCCAGCGACGATCACGACCATACCAAGCTTATAAAGGACAAGCTCGTTAAGGCTAAAGTTTGGAAACGAGCTCCTTCTGGCGGGGTGTTTGCGCTTGCGATGACACCGGGAGTTGTTTCTCCTATCGCGCCAGATGCAAGCAGCCCTGAGGTGCGCATTCAGGGCACTGTCAGATTGCCCAATGACAAGGGCGATCGCTTGGTCACTCTGTTTCTGGTTAACGGGCAAGTGGAGCCAGATGAGAATCGCGATACCGCGTGGGTGTTTCAGCCTGAAATCATTGTGCGAGCGAAAGCTGGCAGCGAAGTAGCCGATATTTTCCGACGCCGTCCGGCACTGGATGCGGATGCTGGCGCTGAAGACGATGAGGATCTGCGAGAGCGCTTGGCGCTAGAGATGATTTACCGCGATCGCGTTGAGTTTTCCGTGGGCCATGGTGTTGCGGTGCATGCAACAACTGGCAGCGTTCCAGTTAGGGCACTTGAGCTGCGTACGGTGGTCATGCCGCAATACGAAGTCGCTGTCACTGAAACGCCAGGCTTAGATCCGCAAGATCGGCCCGCGATGCGCAAAATGACTGCCGATGGCTTGCTGGACATGCAGACGCTGGCAGACCTTGATAAAGATGCGCTCATCGCGGCACTCGGTGTGTTGACGCAAGACTATGCCGCGTGGATTGAGGATCAGCGTGGCCGGGTCGGTAGCGATGTAATTGGTTACGACCAGCAGGCCAAAGAAGCGCTGGAGCGCTGCGAATTGATTCAAGCGCGACTCCTTGCTGGCGTCGATTTGTTGGCTGTCGATGACAAAGCGCTGGCTGCGTTTCGCTTCGCTAACCGCGCAATGGCCATTCAACGTGTGCGTAGCGCGTATGCACTAGCGCGGCGGCGTAAGCAGGAAGTTGAAGTGGCTGACTTCGCAGTGACTAAGAACCGTACTTGGCGACCCTTCCAGCTTGCCTTTCTGTTGTTGTCCGTGCCGGCGCTGGCCAATCCGGCCCATACCGACCGAACCCAGCCATTGCAGGCTTATGCCGATCTAATTTGGTTTCCCACGGGTGGTGGCAAGACTGAGGCGTACTTGGGAGTTGCGGCGTTCACCATGGCGATTCGTCGCTCACAAGGAAATTTGGGCGACTACGACTCATCACGTGGCCTGGCCGTCATCATGCGCTACACCTTGCGTCTGCTGACATTGCAACAGTTTCAGCGGGCCACCGCATTGATCTGCGCAATGGAGCATATACGGCGCGAGGCACTGGCTGCGGGGGACAAGTCCCTGGGTGAGAATGCCTTCACCATTGGCCTGTGGGTCGGCAACACCGTGACACCAGGTAAAACTGAGGATAGTCACAAGTTTATTGAAGCCGTTCGTACCCCAGGGAAGAATACTGCTGGTATGGCCTCACCGGCGCAGCTGACGGGCTGTCCTTGGTGTGGCTCAGAAATTCTTCCCGGCCAAGATATTGTCGTCGACAAAGTTGCAGGGCGTACGTCGATCTACTGTGGCGACAAGAAGAGTGAGTGCGATTTCTCGCGTGGCCGCTCAAGTAAACAAGATCATCCTGGCCTACCAGTGATGGTGGTGGATGAGGAGATGTATCACCGGCCACCAACGATGATGATCGCCACCGTCGACAAATTCGCGATGATGGCCTGGCGCGGACAAGTGCGAAATTTGTTTGGTAACGTTTCTCAGGAATGCACCCGTCATGGTCTCCTTTGGCCTGGCTCTAAATGTAATACCGGGCATAGGGCAGCTGCTGGCAAACCTGCCGCGACCGTCAAGGCAATTCGTCCAATTCGACCGCCAGACCTGATTATTCAGGACGAATTTCACCTGATCAGTGGCCCGCTGGGAACTATGGTGGGCCTCTATGAAAGCGCCGTCGATGAGCTGTGTAGTTGGCGTTTGGGTGATCACTCAATTCGTCCAAAGGTGATTGCCTCCACGGCTACCGTGCGCAAGGCGCAGCAGCAGGTCAACAACGTGTTTATGCGCCAGGTAGCAGTGTTTCCGCCGCATGGTCTGGATGTTGAGGACAACTTCTTCTCGGTACAGCGGCCGATTGAGCAGAAGCCGGGGCGACGTTATTTGGGCATTTGCTCGCCTGGTAGTTCGCGTCCGGCGATGCTGATTCGGGTCTACACCGCGGCGTTGACGGGTGCGCAGGCGTTATTCGACCGCTTCGGTAAGGTCGCTGATCCGTACATGACCATGGTGGGGTACTTCAACTCGCTACGTGAGCTGGGGGGCATGAAGCGTTTGGCTGAGGACGATGTGCAGACTCGTGCTTATCGCGTGCAAATGAGCATGGTCCAGCGCCCTGGGTTGGCTCAGCGCAGTGTCATGAATATTCGTGAGTTGACCTCGCGAGTGTCCAACCAAGACATCCCTAAGTACCTAGATCAGCTTGAGGTAATGTTCAAGTCCGAATGGGACCCTGAAAAGCTCAAGCACGTGACTCGCTGGGTTGATGGGGACTCGCGGGCCATCGACGTTGTGTTGGCGACCAATATGTTGTCGGTCGGGGTCGATGTGAGTCGTCTGGGAATCATGGCTGTCAATGGTCAGCCTAAAGGGACCGCGGAATACATTCAGGCGACTAGCCGGGTAGGGCGCCAGTCGCCAGGTCTGGTCTGCACCGTTCTGACTTGGGCAAGGCCTCGCGACCTCTCGCATTACGAGACCTTTGAGCATTATCACGCCACCTTTTACAAACATGTCGAGGCTCAGTCGGTCACGCCATTTTCACCGCGGGCGATGGATCGAGGGCTGACTGGCGCGATGCTGTCATTACTGCGGGCAAAACATGCGGACTTTGCTGCGAACAATGGGGCGGAGAGTCTCAAGCAGCCGAACCAGCCTGAGATGTTGGATGCCATGAAGGTGCTCGAAGCTCGCGCCGATAACGTTGCGGAAGAGCCGGCGCAGAAGCTCGCTGGAAGCATGCTCAAGCAGCGCGCGGATGAGTGGGTGAAGGAAGTGATGCAGGGTAACCGTCTCTTGGCTTACGAGAAACGAGGACCGGATAAGGACAGAACCGCTGCATTGATTAATGCGCCTGGTCCGCAAACTTGGAACAACTGGACAGTGCCAATGTCGATGCGAGAGGTCGAGCCGGGTGTGCGTTTAGTGATGAACTCAGCGCGTATAAATGACGATATTCAATGGAAGCCTCGCCCTGCAACGGCTGATAAGGACGAATGAAAATGGCTAACGAAAAAACTCCCGTTGGTTCAGTCCGGCCGAGCCAGCTGCTCTGGACCTATGGTCCTGGTGCGCTGATTGATTTGCCAAACCTGTCGGTCGTGACGCTAGGGATAAACTTTTGGGAGAAGGATCGCTGTCGGCCGGTGGTAGAAAGTCGCCTGCTGGCTGCCGTGCAAAAAGTACTCGGGCCGCAGGTTGAATCGCTACGTATGCCTCCGTTCACGACTAGCGACGCGGTTGATCCGTACTCGGCTGAAGCTTATGTAGGGGTTCCTGTGCGGCCCTTTCCTCGCTGGTTGCGTTGCGTTAAGTGCGGAATGCTTTCGCCTTATGACAGTGGGTTGTTCGATCTGAAGGAAAATCGTTTTCGGCCGGAGGCGACTTGCTTCGTTCATAAGGGTTGCACGGGGTCAAAAGGAGATCAGCCTGCGAAGGATGCCGATGCTGTGCCTGCGCGTTTCTTGCTGGCTTGCAAGAATGGGCATCTGGATGACTTTCCGTGGAACTGGTACGTCCACAGTGGTCTTAGTGGTTGCAAGGGTACGCTGCGATTCTTTGAAAGCGGCGCGTCTCTGCAAACCGAGAACCTTTGGGTGAAGTGTGACTCCTGTGGTGTGGCCCGTAATATGGCTCATGCTTTCGGGCAGCTAGGTAAAGAAAACCTTCCGGGGTGCCGCGGTCGGCACCCTCATCTGGATCACTTCGAGCCTGATTGTGATGCGGAGCCGCGCGTGGTTCTGCTGGGGGCGACCAATAGTTGGTTTCCTATCTCTATTTCTGCGTTGGCCATTCCACAGGCTAAAGATTCGCTGGGTCAACTTATCGACGATGGTTGGGATTTCTTCCACGATCTTGATGGCGTAGAAGAGGTGCCGTTGACGGTAAAAATGTTAAAAAAAACCGGTGCGTTACCGGGGATTGACCAATATTCCGCCGAGCTGATCTGGGCTGCAATCGAGCAACGTCGTAGTGGTGGTGATGCGAATGTCACTGAGTCGGACATCAAGGGGCCTGAGTGGCGCGTGCTGATTGATCCGTCACCAGTGAATGACTATCCACATTTCACCTCAGAAATAGTCAATGTTCCTGGGCGTTTCAAGAGCAAGATCTCGAGGGTGCTGTTATTGAAGCGCTTGCGTGAGGTTAATGCGCTGCTCGGCTTTACACGAGTGGAAGCTCCTGACGATTCAGCTGAGATGGCAGCCGGTCCTACTAAGGCTCCGCTGTCACGGGGTAAACCCGATTGGGTTCCTGCGAATCAGGTGCATGGCGAAGGCATTTTCATCCAATTCGATGAGCAGGCTATCGCTGAGTGGGAGCAACTTGAAG
The DNA here is from genome assembly GCF_021609665.1 of Pseudomonas sp. PA-1-3F. Classification (NCBI taxonomy): domain Bacteria; kingdom Pseudomonadati; phylum Pseudomonadota; class Gammaproteobacteria; order Pseudomonadales; family Pseudomonadaceae; genus Pseudomonas; species Pseudomonas sp. PA-1-3F. The sequence goes on from NZ_WJZD01000012.1 coordinate 87,393, forward strand.
ACGTCCAAAGCGTTGATGAGCGCTTACGTGGCGGTCATAAGGGCTGGCGAAACTCTCGGCATTTAAGTCCTCCGGAAGAAGGCTATCCAGGCGCTCGCTATGTGCTGCTTCATACCTTGGCGCATATGTTAATTCGTGAGCTGGCGTTGGAGTGCGGGTACAACGCGGCCAGCATCCGCGAGCGTATTTATGCGGACGTGAATGCAGAGGGCTGCCAAGCGGGCTTTATTATTTACACGGCGGCTGCCGATTCCGATGGGACCCTGGGTGGTTTGGTCGAGCTGGGTAAGCCAGAGAACCTTGAGCGTTTGCTTGTGCAGGCTTTGCGGCGTTCTCGCATATGCTCGTCTGATCCGCTTTGCGCCGAGCATGACCCGCAGAAGGATCGAAGTCTGCATGCGGCCGCTTGCCATGCATGTTCATTCGTCGCTGAGACCTCTTGCGAGCGCGGTAACCGCTATCTCGATCGTGCGATGGTGGTTCCCACGTTTGAGAACGACAAGGCCGCATTCTTCAAGGACGTTTGAGATGAAAGTTCTGCTGGAGGCAGTGTCGGCATTGGTGGCTATTGTTTCTCCTGACCGTACCGCCGCTTTGGCGGCAGCGGTCAGGTTCATTGGTGCTGAGAATGCGGGGAAATTGAATAATGCTTCCGTGTTGTCTGCCAAAGCTGGTGACTCATTCAAGGCTATGGTCGCGGCATGGAAGTCTAACCCTGTCACAGGTGAAACCTTAGCAGCCATGCTGCTGGCCGCTGACCATGCTTATCGTCAGGCAGAGGCAAAGCAGGTAGTCGATTTGGTGTGGACCGGCCCCACTACGGACATTGTTCCGGCGCGTCGAACCGAGCAGGCTCTGATCCAGGTAATTGATGCTGCAAAGCAGAGGTTGTTCATAACGAGTTACGTTGCTTACGACATTGAGTCGATCACTAAGGCTCTGAGGTCAGCGGCAGAGCGCGGTGTGGCGATCAACTTCCTGATGGAGCTTTCGACAGCCAGCGGTGGCAAGGTCAGCATCGACCCTATCGATAACCTGCGCAAAGTCGTTCCTAGCGCGCGGTTCTACATCTGGAAGGACAAGGGTGCGATCTTCTCGAATGGCAGCGTGCATGCGAAGGTCGCGGTGGCCGATGGCTCGCACTGTTTCATAACTAGTGCCAACCTCACCGGGTACGCAATGGATCAGAACATGGAGGCCGGAGTCTTGATCTCTGGAGCTCCATTGCCCGATCAGCTTCATCGGCACCTTGAGGCGTTGGCGGTAACTGGGGTGATCGTGCCTGTCGCGTGATGTTCTTGTGGGAGAGGGGTGAATGTCGCGAAGTGACATCATGCGAGCGGTGAAACGCGCTCATACAGCGCCAGAAATTGTCGTTCGCCAAGCACTGCATGCTTTAGGGCTCAGGTTTCGTCTGCATCGCCGAGATCTCCCCGGTTCGCCGGACATAGTCCTGCCGAAATTCCGAACGGTGGTTTTCGTGCATGGATGTTTCTGGCACCGCCATCCCGACTGCCGCTACGCGACTACTCCTAAGAGTAGACAAGAGTATTGGCTACCAAAGTTCGAAGCGAATGTAGGGCGTGATGCGCGGAAGGAAGCTCAGTTGCGAGACCTGGGCTGGCGTGTAGTGGTGATGTGGGAGTGTGAAACGAAGAGTTTTGAGGCACTGGAGGCTCGCCTCAGGCTTGAATTCGACCTTCCGCTTGGCGAATCGATTCGTAGTCCCTGATGTGTTGCATCAGGCTTTCTCCGATCACTTCTCCCAATCGCACCGGAACTGCGTTGCCGATCATACGGCCGACGGCTTTGAAGGTGATCCGCTCTGGCTCCATGAACACGTAGTTTCTTGGAAAGGACTGTAGGATAGCTGCTTCACGCAGTGATAGAGCGCGAGCCTGATCAGGGTGACCGAAACGGCCGTTCCCGAAGCCGTAGCAGAGGGTGGTCATTGTCGGGCTTGGGCGATCTGCTCGCATACGCCCGTACACGCTCGGATAGGTTTTTCCGCTCGCTTTGCGATGGCATTCAGCGACTAGCTCTGGCGGCCAATCCTTCCAGGTTCCGCCCGGCCTGGAGTGAATGATGCGTCGCATGTTGATCGGGGTGAGTGTTGCTGCCCGGTGAAGTGGGTCGTTCGGGTCACATTCTCCGGCCGCTAGACGAGGCAGTGCGCCGATTACGTCCTCGACATTGATCGGGGTGTTCAGATGCGTGGGAGGGATGATGCTTATGGGCATTCCCAGTTTAGAGGCGAGCAGAACATGGCGGCGTCGCTGCTGTGGCAAGCCGTATTCGACGCAAGCCACGCGTCCGTCCCAGATCTCGTAACCCTGGTCCCTGAGGCTTTGTACGAAGTCGTGGTATACCTCGTGCTTGGTGACGTCAGGAACGTTTTCCATGGTTACCAAGTGAGGCTCAGTTTCCTTGATGAGGCGGCTGAAGTGATAGAGCAGCGGCCACTTGCGATCGTTGCGGGTGTCTTTGCCTTGATTGTAGGTTGAGAACGGCTGGCAAGGGGCGCAACCGGCAAGCAACCTGTATTGACCAGGGCGATACCAGGCCAGCAACTCTTCGGCTGTCACTTCCGTCACGTCTTTTTTGACGAAGGCAGCCTGGTTGTTCTCCTGGTAGGCGTACGCACATTGGCCTTCGATGTCGTATCCAGCATGCACTGTAATGCCGGTATTACGCATGCCAGCGGTGAGGCCACCAGCACCACAGAAAAGGTCAACTGCATCAATCATTGGGGGGAGGTCCTCTTAGCAGCAGGTATTCTAGCTGGAACCTTTGTAAAGATCGAGCACGATATGTCACACCCATATTTCTTTGGCTGCCGCCGAAGGCGGCTTTGACTTTGACGTCTGAACGCTGCGTGGCTTGAGCACCTATAGTGATCTCCGATACTGCGTGTTACTCCAAGCCGTGGGCTCGGAGTAACACGTGGAATACGCGATTTTTAGAATGAGCTCAGATGCCCTCGGACCCCATTGAACCAAAAAAGCCCCGTATTTTCTGGGTTTCGGGCACAAAAAAAGACGCCCTAGGACGTCTTTAGATGACGAAATGGTGGAGCCGGGGGGATTTGAACCCCCGTCCGCCAGTACTCCGCTGTCGGTACTACATGCGTAGCCGTTTCTATTAAGTTAACCCTCAGCGACCCGAAGGGCAGGGTGCTTTGGGCGAGTTGTGTAAGTTTTAGCCGCTTCGTCCACAACGTACTGCACGGCGATTCTGTTCTATATGACAATCACTTTGGGTTTACAGACATCCCCTGGTGATTGCTGGACCCGAAGGTACCAGAAGCTCAGGGCTAAGGCTGCTTACGCAGCGAGAGCGAATTCCTGGCCGTAGTTTTCGTCATTGGCAACTATAAGAAGTTGCAACAGTGGATTTACGAGTTCTGTTACCAACTCGGCATGCACCTAAAGTTTCGCGACCGGCGTCGAATCCTAAACGGCCCCGTGCTTGTAACTCGTTGTTTCTTAGTGAGTGACAAGCCTGTGCAGTGTACGCCAAAACGTCAGCGAAGGCCAACCCGAAGGTTGGCCCTCTCGCTTACTGGCCGCCTTTCTCGCTGTTCTGCAGGTCTTGCAGGGCCTTGGAGGTGATTTCGATGCACTTCTTCTCGTCACCTGCGGCGTGGGCGGCCTTGGCCTGGAAGACGGCGGTGTCTATTTCGCCACTTTTACCGCTGGTGTCGGTGGCGAGCAGGGCTTTGCCGTTGTTGATTTTGTCCAGGTTGATCTGGCACAGGTCTTTGTCACTGGCGGCGAAAGCGGGGGAGGCGAGCATCGCAGCGGTCATGAACAAGCCAGCAAGAGCGGAACGCTTCATAGGGTGTCTCCTTGCGCAAAAGGGCTCGACGCTGCTGGCGTGCAACCGCTGCCAGCGACATCACTGATGGGCCTCGTTTGTCGAGGCCTATGCAGATGACTGCGCCGGTGCGCCAGGGTTCGGTTTTTTTGCCGGGTCAGTGGGCGCGGGCGCGGGTGACGCGGTCTACCAGGTAGACCAGGCCGTGGTAGTCGATGCCGCCATGCTGGCTCAGGCCGATCTCGCAGGTGCGGCTGGTGGAGATGCCTTCGCTGCAATGTTGCACGGCGTCCTTGAGTGAGCGCAGGGAGTGGGCGTTGAGTTCCGGGGTGGTGAAGCCTTTGTCGCCGGCAAAGCCGCAGCAATGAATGCCTTCGGGGATCACCACGGTTTTTGCGCAGCGTCGCGCCAGTTCGATCAGTGCCTGGCTTTCGCCCAGGTGCTGGGTGCTGCAGGTGACGTGCACGGCGATGGGCGCTTCCTGGGGTGTGAAGTCGAGGCGGTCCATCAGGTGGGTGCGGATAAAGCGGACGGGGTCGTAGAGGTCCAGGCGCGTTTCTCCCAATTCTTGCACTAGGCGCAGGGTGCAGGGGCTGGTGTCGCAGTAGATGGGGTCGAGGCCGCCGCGGCTGGCGTGGAGCAGGGCGCCGATCAGTTCCTGGCGCTTGTGTTCGGCCTGCTCGGCGTAGCCTTTGGAGGCGAAGGGTTGGCCGCAGCAGAGGCTGTCCTGGTTGTCGGGGAAGACCACCTGGTAACCGGCTTTTTCCAGCAGTTGGCGGGTTTTGTCGTACAGCGACATTTGCTCTTTATCACCGGCTGCCGGGCCCATGGCGCGGGAGACACAGGCGGCCAGGTAGACCACGCGCGGGCGCACGTCCGTCACCGCGGGGCTGAAGCGGATGGCCTTTTCGGGCTGTGGCATGGCGTTGGTCCACTGCGGAATTTGCCCCTTGGACAGCTTGGTCAGTGTGCTCGAGAGCTTGGCCAGCCGTGGAGCCCCCAGCAGCATGCGCGCACCGTTGGCGACGTGCAGGGTGAAGCGCGCACCTTGCAGCGCGGTGGCGAAATGGCTGGCGAGCCAGTCGGCGGTTTTCGTACGGTCGGCTTCGCGGCTGCGCAGTTTTTTCACCAGGTCGCCGGTATTGATGCCTACAGGGCAACGTTGCGCGCATAAGCCGGTGGCGGCGCAGGTGTCGATGCCCTGGTAGTGGTAGGCCGCTTCCAGTTCGGTGGTGTCCACGCCTGCGCGTTTTTTGGCCTGGATGTCGCGCCAGATCACGATGCGCTGGCGCGGGCTCAGGGTCAGGCCTTTTGAAGGGCACACCGGTTCGCAGAACCCGCATTCGATGCACTTATCCACAAGCTCATCGGCGGCGGGCAGGGGCTTGAGGTGTTTGAGGTGGATTTGCGGGTCTTCGCTGAGCACCACATCCGGGTTGAGGATGCCGTTAGGGTCGAGCAGGCGCTTGAGTTGCCACATCAATTGATAGGCGTCGCTGCCCCATTCCAGTTCAACGAACGGCGCCATATTGCGGCCGGTGCCGTGTTCGGCCTTCAGCGAGCCACCGAACTCCACGGCCACCAGTTGCGCGACGTCGTCCATGAACGCTTGATAGCGTGCGACTTCTTCGCTGCTGTTGAAGCCTTGGGTGAACACAAAGTGCAGATTGCCTTCCAGGGCATGTCCGAAAAGGATGGCTTCGTCGTAGTGATGTTTGTCGAACAGTGCGATCAAGCGATTCACGCCAATCGCCAGTTGTTCGACCGGGAAGGTCACGTCTTCGATGATCACGGTGGTGCCGGTTTTGCGCACCGCACCCACGGCCGGGAAGGTGTCCTTGCGGATGGCCCACAGGCGTGCGTTTTCCAGTGGGTCTTCGGTGAAGTCGACTTGTTGCTCCACGGGCAACGCCGCCAGGGACGCCATGATGCGCGTCAGTTGTTCGTGCAGCAGCGATGGCGAAGCGGCGCGGGATTCGATCAATAGTGCGCAGGCGTTTTCCGATAGGTGCTGTACGAAAGCAGGCATGCCTGGTTTGTCCTGCACCGAGCGCATGCTGCGTCGGTCCAGCAGTTCAACGGCGGAGACTGGCTGGGTTTTCAGCACGGTGACTGCGTTGCAGCAGGTTTCGACGTCCGGGAAGACGATCAGCGCCGAGGCTTTGTTTGGGTGATCGATCACGGTGTCGTAGGTGACCGCACTGATAAATCCCAGGGTGCCCTCGGAGCCGACCAGCAGGTGGCTGAGGATGTCCAGCGGGTCATCGAAATCCACCAAGGCATTGAGTGACAGGCCGGTGGTATTTTTCAGGCGGTATTTGTGGCGGATCTTTGCCGCCAGCTCAGTATTTGCCCGTGTTTCGCGACCCAACAGGGCCAGGCGTTCAAGCAGTGCGCTATGTGACTGGCGGAAGGCTTGCACGCTGGCGGCATCTTCGGTGTCCAGGCGGCTGCCATCGGCCAGCACCAGACGGATGCCCGCCAGGGTGTGGTAGGTGTTTTGCGCCGTGCCGCAGCACATGCCACTGGCGTTGTTGGCGACGATACCGCCGATCTTGCAAGCATTGATGGAGGCAGGGTCCGGGCCGATCTTGCGCCCGAACGGTGCGAGCCAGGCGTTGGCCTGGGCGCCGATGACGCCGGGTTGCAGGCGTATTTGGGTGCCTTGCCCGCGAATTTCGCGGTGGTTCCAGTTATCACCCAGCACGATCAGCACCGAGTCGCTGATGGCCTGGCCCGAGAGGCTGGTGCCTGCGGCACGGAAGGTCACCGGCACGCGGTCGCGCTGGGCCAGTTGCAGCAGAGTTACCACTTCGTCTTCTGACTCCACGCGGATCACCAGCTGTGGGATCAGTCGGTAGAAGCTGGCGTCGGTGCCGAAGGCGAGGGTGGAAAGTGGATCGTCGAAGCGGCGATCTTGCGGGATCAGTTGTGCGACGTCGCTCAGGAAAGCAGCAGGCAGGCTCATCGGTCCTCCAGAAATAGCAGACGCCGGAAGGGTGCCCCGGCGTCGATTCTTACCCTATTACGTGCAGGTCTCAGTGCACCAGCATACCGGTGAACCAGTACGCCTGCGCCAAGGTGATCAGCCCGACGATGGTGGCAAAAAACAGGCTGTGCTTGAGGGTAAAGCGGAACAGGTCGGATTCCTTGCCCACCAGGCCGGTGGCGGCGCAGGCCACGGCGATCGATTGCGGCGAGATCATTTTGCCGGTCACGCCACCGCTGGTGTTCGCGGCGACCAGTAGGGTGTCGTTGACGCCGATCTGGTGCGCGGTAGTGGCTTGCAGTGAGCTGAACAGGGCGTTGGAGGAGGTATCGGAGCCTGTCAGGAAAACTCCCAGCCAGCCGAGGAATGGCGAGAAGAACGGGAAGGCGGCGCCGGTGCCGGCCAGAACCAGGGCCATGGTCGAGGACATGCCGGAGTAGTTGGTGACGAAGGCGAACGCCAGCACCATGCCGATGGACAGGATAGGCCAGCGCAGCTCAAAGAAGGTCTCCTTTAAAGTAGTAAGACCAGTTTTGACGTCGATTTTCAACACCAGCATGGAGACCAGTGCCGAGAAGAAGATTGCAGTGCCGGTGGCTGATATCGGGTCCAGCTTGAAGACGGCCGGGATGGCGGTGGGGTTGGTCACGATGGGCGCGACTTTAACCACCAGTTGATCCAGGTGCGGGATCGCGAAATTGAACACCCAGCCGTACATCGAGCCGCCCGCGGCGAACAGGGCCTTGAAGGGTTTGAGAGTCCAGATGGTCACCAGTACGGTGAGGATCAGGAACGGCGACCACGCCTTGAAAATTTGCCCCAGGCTGTAGGGCGAAACCACGGTGTTGCGTGGCAAGCCGAAGCCGCCGGCGCTGTAAGTGACCGCTACGCTGGAGGTGGCGCCGGCAATTTGTGCGCCTGCGGTGCGCTTGGGTTGCCAGACTTTCAGGAACAGCGTCAGGGCAATCAGGCTGGCGAGTGCCGAGGTGATGTCCGGCAGCTCTGGGCCAATGAAGTTCGAGGTGAAATATTGGGTGACGGCAAAGCTCAAGCCCGCCACCAAGGCTGCCGGCCAGGTTTCGCGAACGCCGCGCAGGCCGTCCATCATGAACACCAGCCAGAACGGCACGAAGAGCGACAGCAGCGGCAGTTGGCGGCCGGTCATGGCGCCAATCTTGAACGCGTCAATACCGGTGACCTGGCCGGCGACGATGATCGGAATGCCCAATGCGCCGAAGGCCACAGGCGCGGTATTGGCGATCAGGCACAGGCCGGCGGCGTACAGCGGGTTGAAGCCCAGGCCCACCAGCAGCGCGGCGGTGATTGCCACGGGCGCGCCGAAACCGGCCGCGCCTTCGAGGAAGGCGCCAAAGCAAAAACCGATCAACAACACCTGCAAGCGCTGGTCGTCGGTGATCGACAGAACGGAGCTGCGGATGATTTCGAACTGGCCGCTCTTGACCGTCAATTTGTACAGGAATACCGCCGCGACGATGATCCAGGCGATGGGCCACAGGCCGTAGGCAAAACCGTAACCGGCCGCAGCCAGCGCCATGTCTACCGGCATCTGGAAGGCGAAAATGGCGACCAGGATCGACAGGGCCAAGGTGATGCTGCCGGCCACATGGCCTTTGAGGCGGAACACGGCCAGCGCCAGGAAGAAGAATACGATGGGAATGACGGCGGCCAGTGCGGACAGGCCGAGGCTGCCGAGTGGGCTGTAAAGCTGTTGCCAGGTTTGCATATGGGGTGGCCCCTGATTGTTGTTGTTTGGTGAGCTTGGGTAATTGGTAATACCAATTTACAATCGCTGTGGGCTAGATTAAGAGCCTGGGCAGGGGTGTGTCAATTTGCCGCCTGCGAAACTTTGGTCGTAGGTCGGGAGGCGGGGTGTTCTGATCGGCGAAATTGAAGGTGTTCTGATAGGTGCTGCCGGCACGTCGATAGGCCAGAATAGGGGCCCCGGCGAGTGGTCGGGATGGCGGAGAGTGAGTTATGGGGTTTGATCAGGTGCGTCAGCGCCGTTTGTCTGACGATATTGTCGAGCAGCTTGAGGGGATGATTCTCGAGGGCACGCTGAAGTCGGGCGAACGCTTGCCGGCCGAGCGCGCGTTGGCTGAGCGCTTTGGTGTGTCGCGCCCGTCGTTGCGTGAGGCGATTCAGAAACTGGCGGCCAAGGGGTTGCTGGTCAGTCGTCAGGGAGGTGGCAACTATGTGGTGGACTCCCTGGGTTCGACCTTCAGCGATCCGCTGCTGCACTTGTTGGAAAGCAATCCCGAAGCGCAGCGCGATCTGCTGGAGTTTCGCCAGACCCTTGAGGCTTCGTGTGCCTACTACGCGGCGTTACGCGCCACGGAGGTTGACCGTGAACGGCTGACCGCAGCGTTTGAAGCGTTGCAGGATTGCTACGCGCGCGCCGACGAGGTGAGCCGAGTGGAGGAAGGTGCTGCGGATGCAAGGTTTCACTTGGCGATTGCCGAGGCCAGTCATAACGCCGTGTTGCTGCACACCATTCGCGGGCTGTTCGACCTACTAAAGCGTAACGTGGTGACGAATATTGGTGGCATGTACCAGCAGCGTACCGAGACCCGCGACATGCTGATCAATCAGCATCGGGACTTGTACCTGGCCATCATCGAGGGTCGGGCCGAGCAGGCGCGTGAGGTCTCGACACGGCATTTGCTGTATGTGCAGGAGGTGTTGGAGGAGGTGCGTCAGGAGGTTCAGCGGGTGGCTCGGGCCGAGCGACGCAAAGGGATGTAGCCCGCCTGGGCTACACCGTCGCAAGGATTACTCTTCCTTGCCTTTGTTGCGCACGGCGCGATGCAGCTCGCGATTGGAATCGCGCTCGCGTTCGGTGTCGCGCTTGTCGTATTCCTTCTTGCCCTTGCCCAATGCGATCTCGCATTTGACCAGGTGCTTGCTCCAGTACCAGGACAAGCAGACGCACGCGTAGCCTTTTTGCTGCACGGCTGCGGCGAGTTTTTCGAGCTCGCGGGCATTGAGCAACAACTTGCGCGTACGCACTGGGTCGGCAATCACGTGGGTGCTCGCGGTGGTCAGCGGAGTGATATGACTGCCAAGCAGCCATGCCTCGCCATCCTTGAGCAGCACATAACTGTCGACCAGCTGCAGTTTGCTGGCACGCAGACTTTTTACTTCCCAGCCGGCCAGGACCAGACCAGCCTCGAACCGATGTTCGATGAAGTAATCGTGTCGCGCTTTTTTATTTTGCGCGATGGTCCCTGTGGGGTGTTTCTTTTGTTTAGCCATAGGGGCGGCATTATAGGGAGTTGCGAGCGTGTCGGCTACGGTCAACCTGTGTGCTTGAGCGAGTTGGACGAATCCCGGACAATGCGGGCAGTTCTTTGGTTTTTTTCTCTCGCGGATTGGGCTGTTCTTTCGCGATGTTTGCCTTAAGCAGTGGAAGTAACGCTCACATGACGACGCATATTCAACGTTCGGCCCTGTTGCCCTATCCGGCGCAGGCGCTCTATGACCTGGTCAACGACGTGGCGCGTTACCCGGAGTTTCTGCCTTGGTGCTCGACGGCCGAGGTTCTGGAGAGCAGTGACGAGCACATGGTTGCCAGTGTGGGGGTGGCCAAAGGCGGCCTCAGCCAGCATTTTGTGACGCGCAATGTGCTGGTGCCGGGCCAATCCATCGAAATGAACCTGCAGGAAGGGCCGTTCACCCAACTGCACGGTGTGTGGGTGTTCAAGGCGCTGACGGACAAGGCCTGCAAGATCAGCCTGGATCTTTCGTTTGATTATGCCGGGCCGATTGTTCGTGCGACGTTAGGGCCTTTGTTCAATCAGGCAGCCAATACCCTGGTGGACGCGTTCTGTCAGCGCGCCAAGCAACTGCATGGTTGAGATTGAGGTGGTGTTCGCCGCTGAGGATCGCCAGGTGTTGCTGGGGGTAAAGGTGGCTGAAGGCACTAGTTTGCGCGAGGCGGTGCGGGCGTCGGGAATAGCGGCGCATTTTCCTGACGTTGATCTGGCTGATTGCCCGCTGGGTATATTTGGCAAGGTTGTCGTGGATACCAGGGCGCGTTGCGTACAAGCGGGCGACCGTATTGAGATCTACCGGCCTTTGCTGGCCGACCCTAAAGAGGTGCGCAGGTTGCGCGCGGCCAAGGCGGCATTGGCCAGGCAAACGAATTCTTGAGCTTGCCAAATGGCAGTCTAGCTATCGCCGCGATCCAACTGTGGGAGCTGGCTTGCCTGCGATGACGCCCTGATAGCCGGCGCATATCTACCTGATGCCCACGATCCAAATGTGGAAGGGGGCGGTCCCGATAACGGATATGTACTCGATCTGATCCAGGATCCTGGTCGACTGTCAGATCGCTCGCAGGCAAGCCAGCTCCCACAGGTTCACGTCGCACCAAGGTTATGTAGATGCCTATGTAAATGGCAGGCAACAAAAAGCCCGGCATGCCGGGCTTTTTGTCGAGCGCAAAATTATTGCGGGCTGGTGTCCAGAGGCTGAGGCGTCGGGACGGGCACGGTTTCCACGTTGTCGATGTCTTTCTGGATGGTGTCCAGCAACGAACCTGGCTTGGCCGGTACCTCGGATTTCGGTTTTTCGGCTTCTTGCGCAGGTGCGGTCACGTTGGTGCCGCTGTCCTTGCCCAGCAAGGCTTCATCGCGGCTTACGCCGGGCATGAAGTCACCGGACAGGCTCACGAGCTGGTCATTGCCATTGAAGATGACACTGACGCGCTCCTGCTGGCGTTCACCGCCACCCGGCTGCAGGCTGTAGAGATAATCCCAGCGATCGGCATGGAAAGTGTCGGTCAGCAGGGGATTACCCATGATAAACCGTACTTGCCGTCGGGTCATTCCCGGGCGTAACTGGTCTATCATGTCCTGCGTGACGACATTGCCCTGCTGGATGTCGATTTTGTAAACCCCGGGGAATGAACAACCGGCGAGTGCGAGCAGTCCCACAAAGGTGAAACTGGTTAGCAAGAGCTTGGTGTTTTGCATCGGTGGGCGACTTCCACTATCTTGGCTGGGACAACGTAAACGCCGATCATACCCGTATTAAGAGAAGCTGCGAAGCAGCATCCGCGAGAAAGCTAACCATGGTTGAAAATAGCGAACTACGCAAAGCCGGTCTCAAAGTGACTCTGCCACGAGTCAAGATTCTACAAATGCTCGATTCTGCTGAGCAGCGCCACATGAGTGCCGAAGATGTTTACAAGGCGCTGATGGAGTCTAACGAGGACGTCGGTCTGGCCACGGTCTACCGTGTACTGACCCAGTTTGAAGCCGCAGGGCTGGTGGTTCGTCATAATTTCGACGGCGGTCATGCGGTGTTTGAATTGGCTGACGGTGGTCACCATGACCACATGGTTGACCTGGATACCAATGAGGTTATCGAGTTCACCAGCCCTGAAATCGAAGCGCTGCAGCACAAGATTGCTGAGGAGCACGGGTTCGATTTGGTCGACCATAATCTCGTGCTGTACATCCGTAAGAAAAAGTAAAAATCGACGCAGTTTTGCTTTGCGAAACGATTGAAGGCGACCCTCGGGTCGCCTTCGTGCTTTCTATAGAGTGGAAAATGTCGCTTCAAGCCTTCGCGGCCACCACCATTTTTTTCGCGTGAGCCAAGGACTCCTTGGTCAAGTCGATACCGCCGAGCATTCGCGCCACTTCTTCCACCCGTTCCGACTTGTTCAGCTTGGAGACGGCGGTGTGTGTCGCGTCGCTACCTCGAACCTTATGCACAAACAGGTGCTGATGCCCTTGGGCTGCCACTTGCGGCAAGTGGGTCACCGTAAGCACCTGGCCGCGATCCCCCAGGCGACGCAGCAATTGGCCAACAATTTCTGCGGTTGGCCCGCCAATGCCCACATCCACTTCATCGAATACCAGGGTGGGTACGCGTGAGGTCTGGGCGGTAATCACTTGGATCGCCAGGCTGATGCGCGAGAGTTCGCCGCCGGAGGCCACTTTGGCCAGGGCCTTGAGCGGTTGCCCGGGGTTGGCACTCACCAGCAGTTCGACGTGCTCCAGCCCATGGGGCTGCAATTCTTGAGTGGCGTTGGGGTGCAACTCGATGGTGAAGCGCCCGCCTGGCATGCCCAGGCGTTGGATTTCCAGCTCAACGGCGCTTGCCAGGCTAGTAGCTGCCTGCTGGCGCAGTGCGCTCAGCTCCCGGGCCTTTTCCTGGTAATGACGGGCAAACGATGCGAGCTCCTCGCCCAGTCGTTCGATGGATTCGTCGTTCGCGTTGAGTGTTTCGATTTCATCCAGCAGTTTCTGCTGCATGGTTGCGACTTCGGTCGGCTGGATTCGATGCTTGCGAGCCAGGGTATAAATAGTATCCAGGCGTTCTTCTATTTCCTGCAGGCGAGCCGGGTCGGCGTCGAAATGGTCCAGGAAACGATTGAGTTCGCCCACGGCTTCCTCGACCTGGATCTGTGCGCTGGTCAGCAGGGTGGTCGCTTCGCTCAGTGAGCCGGAAGCATTGTTCACACTGGACAGGCGGTTGAGGCTGGCGGTCAGTGCGTTGAGCACATTGCCGGAGTCGCTCTCGCTGCATTGCTCGACCACTTGGCGGCAGATCCCCAGCAGGGTTTCGGCGTTGGTCAGGTTCTTGTGTTCCTGCTCAAGTTGCTCCAGCTCTGTCTCACCCAGGCCAAGGCTTTCGAGCTCTTCCAATTGGTAGCTGAGCAGCTGGTGGCGGGCGCGTTGTTCGTCGCCGGAGTTGGAGAGGCGTTCCAGTTCCTGGCGTGTCTGGCGCCAGCGTTGGGCGGCCAATTGAACTTGCCGGGAAAGATCGGTGGCGCCGGCGTACTCATCGAGCAGGCGACGGTGGGTATCGGTTTTCAGCAGGGATTGGTGTTCGTGCTGGCTGTGGATATCGATCAGCAATTCGCCCAGGGCTTTCAGGTCGCCCAGTGGGCAAGGCGTGCCGTTGATATAGCCGCGGGAGCGCCCCTCGGCGGTGATCACCCGGCGCAGAATGCAGGGGCCTTCATTATTAAGGTCGCGCTCGGCCAGCCATGCTTCGGCTTCGGGGATGTCCGCCAGGTCGAAGGTGGCCAGGATGTCGGCCTTGTCGGAGCCAGGGCGTACCACGCCACTGTCGGCGCGGTCGCCAAGCGTCAGGCCGAGGGCGTCGAGCATGATCGACTTGCCGGCGCCGGTTTCGCCTGTGATTACGCTCATCCCGCGATCCAGTTCAAGATCCAGATGTTCAACGATGGCGTAGTTATGTACAGACAGGTGCACGAGCATGACGGCCGCTCCCAGGCTTTAGGTCTGGTTATTTATACAGTGTTTTGTTCAGGCCTGACAATCCTGACGCTTAGCTCGATTTGCTTGAGTCTCGTATTTTTTTAGCGCGATGTGGAATGAGGGAGAAGGAAATGATCCAGGTCAATCGAAAGACTTTTGGTAACGCCTGCGCCCTTGAACCTGAAAATTGTGGCCCCATATACCGGAGCAGAAGCGCGAGTTGAGTTCGCGCATGATTTTGAAAGGAGAAATCTATGGCTGACGAACAGACGCAGGATACGCAAACTCCAGACGCCAATTCGGCTGCCGGTGATGAACTGGCGACTCGTGTGCAAGTGCTCGAAGAGCAATTGGCCGCTGCGCAGGATCAATCGTTGCGTGTTGCCGCCGATCTGCAGAACGTCCGCCGCCGTGCCGAGCAGGATGTAGAGAAGGCTCACAAGTTCGCGCTGGAAAAATTCGCCGGTGACCTGCTGCCGATCATCGACAGCCTGGAGCGTGGTCTTGAGTTGTCCAACCCGGACGATGAAAACATCCGCCCAATGCGCGAAGGCATCGAGCTGACCCTGAAAATGTTCCAGGACACCCTGAAGCGTTATCAGTTGGAAGCGATCGATCCGCAAGCCGGCGAGCCGTTCAATGCTGAACATCACCAAGCCATGGCCATGCAGGAAAGCCATGACCTGGAACCCAATAGCGTCATCAAGGTGTTCCAGAAGGGCTACCAGCTCAACGGTCGCCTGATGCGTCCGGCAATGGTGGTGGTGAGCAAGGCTCCTTCACCCGTTGCACCTTCTATTGATGAGCAGGCTTGAAATCCGCCGCAAGGCCCCCATCTATAAGTCAAGCGTTTAAGTGCTACCGCAGTTAGCCAAAACTGCTGCGGCAACCAAATTCAAGTTTCGGGAGAGTAAATCATGGGCAAAATTATCGGTATCGACCTGGGGACCACCAACTCCTGCGTCTCCGTGCTGGAAAACGGCGTTGCAAAAGTTATTGAAAACGCCGAAGGCGCACGTACCACTCCGTCGATCATCGCTTACGCCAACGACGGTGAAATCCTCGTCGGTCAATCGGCCAAGCGTCAGGCGGTGACCAACCCGCATAACACCCTGTACGCGGTAAAGCGTCTGATCGGTCGTAAGTTCGACGAAGAAGTCGTACAGAAAGACATCAAGATGGTGCCTTACAAAATCGCCAAGGCCGACAACGGTGACGCCTGGGTTGAAGTGAACGGCCAGAAAATGTCGCCGCCGCAAATCTCGGCTGAAATCTTGAAAAAGATGAAGAAGACCGCCGAAGACTACCTCGGTGAAGCAGTGACTGAAGCGGTGATCACCGTTCCTGCCTACTTCAACGACAGCCAGCGTCAGGCCACCAAAGACGCCGGCCGCATCGCGGGCCTGGATGTAAAACGTATCATCAACGAACCAACCGCAGCCGCGCTGGCTTACGGTATGGACAAGGCCAAGGGCGACCACACCGTGATCGTTTACGACCTGGGTGGCGGTACGTTCGACGTCTCCGTGATCGAGATCGCAGAAGTTGACGGCGAGCACCAGTTCGAAGTGTTGGCCACCAACGGTGACACCTTCCTGGGTGGTGAAGACTTTGACATTCGTCTGATCGACTACCTCGTTGACGAATTCAAGAAAGAAAGCGGCATGAACCTCAAGGGCGACCCGCTGGCCATGCAGCGCCTGAAAGAAGCCGCTGAAAAAGCCAAGATCGAACTGTCTTCCGCTCAGTCGACTGACGTGAACCTGCCGTACATCACTGCAGACGCTACCGGTCCTAAGCACTTGAACGTGAAGATCTCGCGTTCCAAGCTCGAAGCACTGGTTGAAGACCTGGTTCAGCGCACCATCGAGCCTTGCCGCATCGCGTTGAAAGACTCCGGTATCGACGTTGGCTCGATCAACGACGTGATCCTGGTGGGCGGTCAGACCCGTATGCCACTGGTTCAGAAGCTGGTCACCGAGTTCTTCGGCAAAGAAGCCCGTAAAGACGTGAACCCGGACGAAGCCGTTGCCATGGGTGCTGCCATCCAGGGTGCCGTACTGGCCGGTGACGTGAAAGATGTGCTGCTGCTGGACGTAAGCCCGCTGACTCTGGGTATCGAAACCATGGGTGGCGTGATGACTGCGCTGATCGAGAAAAACACCACGATTCCTACCAAGAA
Organism: Pseudomonas sp. PA-1-3F; assembly: GCF_021609665.1. NCBI lineage: Bacteria > Pseudomonadati > Pseudomonadota > Gammaproteobacteria > Pseudomonadales > Pseudomonadaceae > Pseudomonas > Pseudomonas sp. PA-1-3F. Next base: position 103,636 of record NZ_WJZD01000012.1, read on the forward strand.
ATCCCAGGTGTTCTCGACTGCCGATGACAACCAGGGCGCCGTGACTATCCACGTGCTGCAGGGCGAGCGTAAGCAAGCCGCACAGAACAAGTCCCTGGGCAAGTTCGACCTGGCTGAGATCCCACCAGCACCACGTGGCGTGCCACAAATCGAAGTGACCTTCGACATCGACGCCAACGGCATCCTGCACGTCGGCGCGAAAGACAAGGCCACCGGCAAAGAGCAGAAGATCACCATCAAGGCCAACTCCGGCCTGTCTGATGAAGAAATTCAACAGATGATCCGTGATGCTGAAACCAATGCTGAAGCCGACAAGAAGTTCGAAGAGTTGGCAGGCGCCCGTAACCAGGGTGACGCGCTGGTTCACTCGACTCGCAAAATGATCGCTGATGCTGGCGACAAAGTGACCGACGAAGAGAAAACTGCAATCGAAGCAGCAGTGGTTGCCCTGGAAGCCGCTATTAAAGGCGACGACAAGGCTGCCATCGAAGCCAAGGTTGAGGAACTGTCGAAAGTCTCCGCGCCAGTTGCTCAGAAAATGTACGCCGAGCAAGGCCAGCCGGCTGACGGCGCTGCGCAACAAGCAGAGCCTGAAGCCAAGCACGACGATGTTGTCGATGCCGAGTTCGAAGAAGTTAAAGACAACAAGTAAGTTGTCGCCCGGTTGACCGCGCACAAGCGGTGACTGGTAGGATGTCGCCGCGCGGGAGCTTGCTCCCGCGTTGGCGTGTCTGGGGTATGCGAATTTTTACAGCATGCGACAACGCTCGGATGCTGGCGGTGTGAACGGGAATGCTCCTGCTTTCCGAATGACAGTCACCGCGTTTTTGGCCGGCTCCCTGGCTAAAAGCAGTAATGACCAGGATCGTTGAATTGACGTGAGTTGGGTCCGGGCCTGTATTGGGGCTCAACGAGTTTGGCAGGGTTCAGGAGGGCCAGGTCGAACGTCCTTAAGAGTGCAAAGACTTATGGCAAAGCGTGACTATTACGAAGTATTGGGTGTGGAGCGTGGCGCCAGCGAGGCGGACCTGAAGAAGGCCTACCGTCGCCTGGCGATGAAACACCACCCGGACCGTAATCCGGATAACAAAGAATCCGAAGAGATGTTCAAAGAGGCCAACGAGGCCTACGAATGCCTGTGTGATCCCAATAAGCGTGCGGCTTACGACCAATATGGCCATGCTGGCGTCGACCCGAGCATGGGCGGCGGCGGTGCCGGTTTTGGTGGCCAGAACTTCTCCGATATTTTCGGCGACGTATTCAGCGACTTCTTCGGCGGCGGCCGGGGCGGCCAGCGTGGCGGCCCTCAGCGCGGCAGTGACTTGCGTTACACCCTGGAGCTGAACCTGGAAGAAGCCGTGCGCGGCACCAGCGTCAATATCCGTGTGCCGACGCTGGTCAACTGCAAGCCGTGCGACGGCTCGGGTGCGAAGAAAGGCTCCTCGCCGATCACTTGCCCGACCTGCGGCGGTATCGGGCAGGTGCGCATGCAGCAGGGCTTCTTCTCGGTGCAGCAAACCTGCCCGCGTTGCCATGGCCAGGGCAAGATCATTTCCGATCCGTGCGATTCCTGCCACGGCGAAGGCCGCGTCGAAGAGTACAAGACGCTGTCGGTGAAGGTACCGGCGGGTGTGGATACCGGTGATCGTATTCGCCTGTCGGGCGAAGGCGAGGCGGGTGCCCAGGGCGGCCCTACGGGCGACCTGTACGTGGTGATCAATGTGCGCGAGCACTCGATCTTCCAGCGTGACGGCAAGCACTTGTTCTGCGAAGTGCCGATCAGCTTTGTTGATGCGGCCCTGGGTGGCGAGCTGGAGATTCCGACGCTGGATGGTCGGGTCAAGCTCAAGATTCCCGAGGGGACTCAGACCGGCAAGCAGTTCCGCATTCGTGGCAAGGGCGTTGCGCCCGTGCGCGGTGGCGGTGCTGGCGACCTGATGTGCCGTGTGGCGGTTGAAACCCCGGTGAACCTGAATCGTCGTCAGCGTGAACTGCTGGAAGAGTTCCGCAGCTCGCTGGAAGGCGATGACTCGCACTCGCCGAAGACTACGGGCTTCTTCGACGGTGTAAAACGCTTCTTCGGCGACCTGTAAGGATCTGAATATGCGACGTATAGCCGTAATGGGCGCTGCCGGGCGCATGGGCAAGACGCTGGTCGAGGCGGTGCAGCAACGCTCGCCGGCCTCCGGGCTGACGGCGGCGATTGTTCGCCCAGGCAGTACGTTGATCGGCGCGGACGCAGGTGAGTTGGCCTCGTTGGGTCGCATCGGTGTTTCGTTGTCTGGCAACCTCGAGCAGGTGGCGGACGAATTCGACGTGCTGATCGACTTCACCTTGCCGGAAGTGATGCTGAAAAATCTGGCCTTCTGCCGTAAGGCGGGCAAGGCCATGGTGATTGGTACCACCGGTTTGAGTGCCGAGCAGAAACAGTTGCTAGTGGAGGCGGGCAAGGATATTCCGATCGTCTTCGCCGCCAACTTCAGTGTGGGCGTGAACCTGTCGCTGAAGTTGTTGGACCTGGCGGCGCGCGTGCTAGGTGACGAGGCTGATATCGAGATTATCGAGACTCATCACCGTCACAAGATCGACGCTCCGTCGGGCACTGCGTTGCGCATGGGTGAAGCTATTGCCGATGCGCTGGGCCGCGATTTGTCGAAAGTGGCGGTATACGGGCGTGAAGGCCACACCGGTGAGCGCGCACGCGACACCATCGGTTTTGCAACCGTGCGCGGTGGTGATGTGGTTGGCGATCACACCGTGCTGTTCGCCACCGAAGGCGAGCGCCTGGAGATCACGCACAAAGCCTCCAGCCGCATGACTTTCGCCAAGGGCGCGGTGCGTGCTGCGCTTTGGTTGGACGGCCGCGAGCCGGGCCTGTACGACATGCGTGACGTGCTGGATTTGCACTAACCAGTAGCTAAAACGGGGGCTCAGGATTATCCTGTGGCCCCGTTTTTACCCGCTAGGCGACGTCCTGTCGCATTCCCCTGCCTTTAAGGCTCATTAGCGGTGGACCAAAAAAGCCTTTTTCTGTAAGCTACAGCTTTAGTGTGTCCACTAAAAGCGCGCAGAATAATTCAGTGAAGAAGCGGGGTGACGTGTCCATACGTCACTCCGCTTTTTTACAACCTGCGATCGCCCTTTCAGGCTTTATTTACGGGAGGTCTTCTTGACTAAGCCAGCCATACTCGCCCTTGCTGATGGCAGCATTTTTCGCGGCGAAGCCATTGGAGCCGACGGTCAGACCGTTGGAGAGGTGGTGTTTAACACTGCCATGACCGGCTATCAGGAAATCCTTACCGATCCTTCCTACGCCCAACAGATCGTTACCCTGACCTATCCGCACATCGGCAACACCGGCACTACGCCGGAAGATGTCGAGTCTGATCGTGTCTGGTCGGCGGGCCTGGTGATTCGTGACCTGCCACTGGTTGCGAGCAACTGGCGTAACACGATGTCGCTGTCCGATTACCTGAAAGCCAACAACGTTGTGGCGATCGCCGGTATCGATACGCGCCGCCTCACGCGCATCCTGCGTGAAAAAGGCTCGCAGAACGGCTGCATCATGGTCGGTGACAATATCTCCGAAGAGGCGGCGATTGCCGCGGCGCAAGGTTTCCCTGGCCTGAAGGGCATGGACCTGGCGAAAGTCGTCAGCGTCAAAGAGAAGTACGAGTGGCGTTCCACTGTGTGGGATCTGAAGACCGACAGCCACGCGACTATCGAGGCTGCCGATCTGCCTTACCACGTGGTCGCCTATGACTACGGCGTCAAGTACAACATCCTGCGCATGCTGGTCGAGCGCGGTTGCCGTGTGACCGTGGTGCCCGCGCAAACCCCTGCCAGCGATGTGCTCGCGATGCAGCCGGACGGTGTGTTCTTGTCCAACGGCCCGGGTGACCCTGAGCCATGCGACTACGCTATCCAGGCCATCAAGGACGTGCTGGAGACCGAGATTCCGGTGTTCGGCATCTGCCTTGGCCACCAGTTGCTGGCTTTGGCCTCCGGCGCCAAGACCCTGAAAATGGGCCACGGCCACCACGGTGCCAACCACCCGGTACAAGACCTGGACACTGGCGTTGTGATGATCACCAGCCAGAACCACGGTTTTGCGGTGGATGAAGCCTCCCTGCCGAGCAATGTGCGCGCCATTCACAAGTCGCTGTTCGACGGTTCCCTGCAAGGCATCGAGCGCACCGACAAGAGCGCGTTCAGCTTCCAGGGCCACCCTGAAGCCAGCCCGGGCCCGAACGACGTAGCGCCGCTGTTCGACCGTTTCATCAATGAGATGGCCAAGCGACGCTGACTGAGTGGCCTGCGGGCGGCCCCGGATTGCGGTGGCCCCCGCAGGCTCTTCAAAGATTGTTCAAGACGGCTTGCCGACTGACCTGCGGATTTGAGTGACAAACCCATGCCAAAACGTACAGACATAAAAAGCATCCTGATTCTCGGCGCTGGCCCGATCGTGATCGGCCAGGCCTGCGAATTCGACTACTCCGGCGCCCAGGCCTGTAAAGCCCTGCGCGAGGAGGGCTACCGCGTCATCCTGGTGAACTCCAACCCGGCCACCATCATGACCGACCCGGCCATGGCCGACGCCACCTACATCGAGCCGATCAAGTGGCAGACCGTTGCCAAGATCATCGAAAAAGAGCGCCCGGACGCGCTGCTGCCAACCATGGGTGGCCAGACCGCTCTGAACTGCGCCCTGGACCTGGAGCGCGAAGGCGTCCTGGAAAAGTTCGGCGTAGAGATGATCGGTGCCAATGCCGACACCATCGACAAGGCTGAAGACCGTTCGCGTTTCGACAAGGCCATGAAGTCCATCGGCCTGGCGTGCCCACGTTCCGGTATCGCCCACAGCATGGAAGAAGCCAATGCGGTCCTCGAGACCCTGGGCTTCCCGTGCATTATCCGTCCGTCCTTCACCATGGGCGGCACCGGCGGTGGTATTGCTTACAACCGTGAAGAGTTCGAAGAAATCTGCGCCCGTGGCCTCGACCTGTCGCCGACCAAAGAGCTGCTGATCGACGAATCGCTGATCGGCTGGAAAGAATATGAGATGGAGGTTGTCCGCGATAAGAAGGACAACTGCATCATCGTCTGCTCCATCGAAAACTTCGACCCGATGGGCGTGCACACTGGTGACTCGATCACCGTGGCGCCAGCACAGACCCTGACCGACAAGGAATACCAGATCCTGCGTAACGCCTCCCTGGCGGTATTGCGCGAGATCGGCGTTGAAACCGGCGGTTCCAACGTCCAGTTCGGCATCTGCCCGGACACCGGCCGCATGGTCGTGATCGAGATGAACCCACGTGTATCGCGTTCTTCGGCGCTGGCCTCGAAAGCGACCGGCTTCCCGATTGCGCGTATCGCCGCCAAGCTGGCTATCGGCTACACCTTGGACGAGCTGCAAAACGAAATCACCGGCGGCGCTATGCCGGCGTCTTTCGAGCCGTCTATCGACTACGTTGTGACCAAGCTGCCGCGCTTTGCCTTCGAGAAGTTCGCCAAGGCGGATGCGCGCCTGACTACCCAGATGAAGTCTGTCGGTGAAGTCATGGCCATCGGTCGCACGTTCCAGGAATCCCTGCAGAAAGCTCTGCGCGGTCTGGAGGTTGGTGTTTGCGGCCTGGACGAGAAGCTCGACCTGAGCAACCCGGAAAGCATGAGCATCCTCAAGCGCGAGCTGACCGTGCCGGGCGCCGAGCGTATCTGGTACGTGGCTGACGCCTTCCGTGCCGGCCTGAGCGTCGAAGATATCTTCGGCATGAACATGATCGACCCGTGGTTCCTGGTGCAGATCGAAGATCTGATCAAGGAAGAAGAGAAGGTCAAGACGCTGGGTCTGTCGTCTATCGACCGCGACCTGATGTTCCGCCTCAAGCGCAAAGGTTTCTCCGACCAGCGTCTGGCCAAGCTGCTGGGTGTGACCGAGAAGAACCTGCGCACTCATCGCCACAAGCTGGATATCTTCCCGGTCTACAAGCGCGTTGATACCTGCGCCGCAGAATTCGCCACCGACACTGCCTACATGTACTCCACCTACGAGGAAGAGTGCGAAGCCGCGCCGACAGGCCGCGACAAGATCATCATCCTGGGTGGCGGTCCGAACCGTATCGGCCAGGGCATCGAGTTCGACTACTGCTGCGTACACGCCGCCCTCGCCCTGCGCGAAGACGGGTACGAGACCATTATGGTCAACTGCAACCCGGAAACGGTTTCCACTGACTACGACACTTCCGACCGCTTGTACTTCGAGCCGGTAACGCTGGAAGACGTATTGGAAATCTGCCGCGTCGAGAAGCCTAAAGGCGTGATCGTCCAGTACGGCGGCCAGACCCCGTTGAAACTGGCGCGTGCCCTGGAAGCTGCCGGCGTGCCGATCATCGGTACCAGCCCGGACGCTATCGACCGTGCCGAAGACCGTGAGCGCTTCCAGCAGATGGTTGAGCGCCTGAACCTGCGTCAGCCGCCGAACGCCACCGTGCGCAGCGAAGACGAAGCCATCCGCGCGGCCAGCAAGATCGGCTACCCGCTGGTGGTGCGTCCGTCCTACGTACTGGGCGGCCGGGCGATGGAAATTGTCTACGAAGAAGAAGAACTCAAGCGCTACCTGCGTGATGCAGTGAAAGTCTCCAACGACAGCCCGGTGCTGCTGGACCACTTCCTCAACTGCGCCATCGAAATGGACGTGGACGCGGTCTGCGACGGTACTGACGTAGTGATCGGCGCCATCATGCAGCACATCGAGCAGGCCGGCGTTCACTCCGGTGACTCCGCGTGCTCCCTGCCGCCGTACTCGCTGCCGGCGCACATCCAGGACGAGATGCGCGAACAGGTCAAGAAGATGGCCCTGGAACTGGGTGTGGTCGGCCTGATGAACGTACAGTTGGCGCTGCAAGGCGAAGACATCTACGTCATTGAAGTCAACCCGCGTGCTTCGCGTACCGTACCGTTCGTGTCCAAGTGCATCGGTGTGTCCCTGGCCATGATCGCTGCGCGTGTGATGGCTGGTAAGACCCTGAAGGAAATCGGCTTTACCAAGGAAATCATTCCGAACTTCTACAGTGTGAAAGAGGCGGTGTTCCCGTTCGCCAAATTCCCTGGTGTGGACCCGATCCTGGGCCCAGAGATGAAGTCCACCGGTGAAGTGATGGGTGTGGGCGATACCTTCGGTGAAGCGTTCGCCAAGGCCCAGATGGGTGCCAGCGAAGTGCTGCCGACCGGCGGTACTGCGTTTATCAGCGTACGTGATGACGACAAGCCACTGGTTGCAGGGGTCGCCCGCGATCTGATCAACTTGGGCTTTGAAGTCGTGGCTACCGCCGGGACCGCCAAGCTGATCGAAGCTGCCGGCCTGAAAGTACGTCGCGTGAACAAGGTGACGGAAGGCCGTCCGCATGTGGTCGACATGATCAAGAATGACGAAGTCACTCTGATCATCAACACCACCGAAGGTCGCCAGTCGATCGCGGACTCCTACTCCATTCGTCGTAATGCCTTGCAGCACAAGATTTACTGCACCACTACCATTGCTGCTGGCGAAGCTATCTGTGAAGCGCTGAAGTTCGGTCCGGAAAAGACCGTGCGTCGCTTGCAGGATCTACACGCAGGATTGAAGGCATGAGCATAACCAAATACCCGATGACCGTTCAGGGCGCTCGCGCCCTGGAAGAGGAGCACGCCCATCTGACCAAGGTCGTACGTCCAAAGCTGAGCCAGGACATCGGTACGGCCCGCGAGCTGGGTGACTTGAAGGAAAACGCCGAATACCACGCTGCTCGCGAGCAGCAGGGTATGGTCGAGGCGCGGATTCGTGACATCGAAGGCCGTATGCAGAATGCGGTGATCATCGATGTCACCACCATCCCGCATACCGGCAAGGTAATTTTCGGCACGACCGTGGAAATCGCCAACGTCGAGACCGACGAAAGCGTGACTTACCAGATCGTGGGTGAGGATGAGGCTGACTTCAAGCAAGGCAAGATCTCTGTCGGCTCGCCGATTGCTCGCGCCTTGATTGCCAAGGAAGAAGGCGACGTGGTTGCCGTGAAAACGCCGAGCGGCGTCATTGAGTACGAGATTGTCGAAGTTCGTCACATCTGAAAGACGGCGCCCGCTGCGTGCGGGCGCCATGCTTTGGCAGCTCTCTCAGATGCTTTGGGTGGGCGGCCTATGGCTGTTACATATTGGCGTGTTGCCGGCGTTGGGCCTGATTGGCTTGGCGCCGCTGCTGATCGATGAGATCGACGGATTGCTGAGTGCGCTGCTGGTGGGTTTTGCGGCGGCGTGCGTGATGCTTCAAGCGTTGGTGCTGATCACGGCCGAAGGCTTGAAGAGTTTGTGGCGGGATATTCGCGGGCAACTGCTGTTGATGGCGCTGTATGCATGCGCAATGTTTTGTATGGTGCATGTGTGGCTGCCGCAAGCGTTGCGCTGGCAGTTGTTCAGCTATCTTGTGCTAGGGTTCTCTGGCTTGGTGCTGGTTACGCAGCCTGCGCCGGGATGGAGTGGCGGGGCGCGCGAAGCACGCCCTTGACCCTTTTCATCATTTGAAGCGATGAACGTTCGACAGTTGCTTGTTGACGCTGAAGTTCTTGCGATACAGCAGCGCCATCTTGCCGATGACCTGAACCAGGTCCGCTTTGCCGACCTTGCACAGTTCTGCAACGGCGGCCAGGCGCGCTTCGCGATCAAGGATGTTGACCTTGATCTTGATCAGTTCGTGATCGTTCAGTGCGCGCTCGAATTCGGCTAGCACACCCTCAGTCAAACCGTTGTCTGCCACAATCAGAACTGGTTTCAGATGGTGGCCAATGGATTTGTACTGTTTCTTCTGCTCTTGAGTGAGCGGCATAATCTGACCCCTGCGTCTGATCTTGTAAAAAACGGCGGCCAGTTTACCCGAGCGAGTCCGGGACCGCCCAGTTAATCACGACCCGTTTTATTTTTTCGAGGTGGCCCGTGGCCCGTTCCAAAACCAGCCTTAAGTGGCTACAAGAACATTTCAATGATCCTTACGTCAAAAAGGCGCAAAAGGACGGCTATCGTTCCCGGGCCAGCTACAAGCTGCTGGAGATCCAGGATAAGGACAAATTGATTCGTCCAGGCATGAGCGTTATTGATCTCGGCGCGGCCCCCGGTGGCTGGTCCCAGGTGACCAGTCGTCTGATTGGTGGGCAAGGCCGATTGATCGCTTCGGACATCCTCGAGATGGACAGCATCCCGGACGTGACCTTTGTTCACGGCGACTTCACCGAAGACAAAGTATTGGCCGAGATCCTGGAGGCTGTGGGAAATTCGCAGGTAGACCTTGTGATTTCCGACATGGCCCCCAATATGAGTGGATTACCGGCTGTTGATATGCCGCGTGCCATGTTCCTGTGTGAACTGGCGCTGGATTTGGCGGGTCGGGTGTTGCGTCCGGGTGGCGATTTCCTGGTGAAGGTCTTCCAGGGCGAAGGTTTCGACGAGTACCACAAGAACATTCGCAAGTTGTTCGACAAGGTACAAACCCGCAAGCCGGACTCATCCCGTGACCGGTCCAGGGAGCAGTATCTGCTGTGCCGTGGCTACCGCGGCGTCGAAGGCGCGGCAAGTGAAGAGCGTTTTTGAGAAATTCGAGGGGGGCGATAGGTTTTTTTATATCGCTTTCGTCACGAAGCTTTACGAATATTGTGTAGTCAAAGTTTCACAAAGGGTTACAGACGGCGCCTGCCAGAGTTGTAGGTAATGTAGTAAGTTAGGCCGGTGAATATCATGCGAAGCGCGCGCCAGTAGCGGAGCTTGCTTCAGAGGGTAGTTAATTGAACGATATGGCAAAGAATCTGATCCTGTGGTTGATCATCGCGGCTGTCCTGGTGACGGTGATGAACAACTTCTCCAGCCCTAACGAGCCGCAGACCCTCAACTATTCCGACTTCATCCAGCAAGTTAAGGATGGCAAGGTCGAGCGCGTAGCGGTTGATGGCTACGTGATTACCGGTAAGCGCAACGATGGCGACAGCTTCAAGACCATTCGTCCTGCCATTCAGGACAACGGTCTCATCGGTGACCTGGTGGATAACAAAGTCATTGTTGAAGGCAAGCAGCCTGAACAGCAAAGCATCTGGACCCAGCTCCTGGTGGCCAGCTTCCCGATCCTGGTGATTATCGCCGTGTTCATGTTCTTCATGCGCCAGATGCAAGGTGGTGCGGGAGGCAAGGGCGGGCCGATGAGCTTCGGCAAGAGCAAGGCGCGCCTGCTCTCTGAAGACCAGGTGAAGACCACCCTGGCTGACGTTGCGGGTTGCGACGAAGCCAAGGAAGAAGTCGGTGAGTTGGTCGAGTTTCTGCGTGATCCGGGCAAGTTCCAGCGCCTGGGTGGCCGTATTCCTCGCGGTGTGCTGATGGTGGGCCCACCGGGTACCGGTAAAACCTTGCTGGCCAAGGCGATTGCCGGCGAAGCCAAGGTGCCTTTCTTCACGATTTCCGGTTCTGACTTTGTCGAAATGTTTGTCGGCGTTGGCGCCAGCCGTGTTCGCGATATGTTCGAGCAGGCCAAGAAGCACGCGCCATGCATCATCTTCATCGACGAAATCGATGCCGTTGGTCGCCATCGTGGCGCTGGCATGGGTGGCGGTCACGATGAGCGTGAGCAGACCCTCAACCAATTGCTGGTAGAAATGGATGGTTTCGAGATGAATGACGGCATTATCGTCATCGCCGCAACCAACCGTCCCGACGTTTTGGACCCTGCCTTGCTGCGTCCGGGCCGTTTCGACCGTCAGGTTGTGGTCGGCCTGCCGGATATCCGCGGTCGTGAGCAGATCCTGAAAGTGCACATGCGCAAGGTGCCAATGGGTGACGACGTAGCTCCGGCTGTGATCGCCCGTGGTACTCCCGGCTTCTCCGGTGCTGACCTGGCAAACCTGGTCAACGAGGCGTCGCTGTTCGCTGCCCGTACTGGCAAGCGCATCGTTGAGATGAAAGAGTTCGAATTGGCGAAAGACAAGATCATGATGGGCGCCGAGCGCAAATCCATGGTCATGTCCGAGAAAGAGAAGCAGAACACCGCTTATCACGAGGCCGGCCACGCCATTGTAGGTCGCGTTGTGCCAGAGCATGACCCCGTCTACAAAGTGTCGATCATTCCCCGTGGTCGGGCACTGGGCGTGACCATGTTCTTGCCGGAAGAGGATCGTTACAGCCTCTCCAAGCGTGCGCTGATCAGCCAGATCTGCTCGCTGTATGGTGGCCGTATTGCCGAAGAAATGACCCTTGGCTTCGACGGTGTGACCACTGGCGCCTCAAACGACATCATGCGTGCCAGCCAGATCGCACGAAACATGGTGACCAAGTGGGGCTTGTCGGAAAAACTCGGCCCATTGATGTACGCCGAAGAAGAAGGCGAAGTGTTCCTGGGGCGTGGCGGCGGTGGGCAAAGCGCCAGCTTCTCGGGTGAGACAGCCAAGCTGATCGACTCCGAGGTTCGCAGCATCATTGATCAGTGCTACGGCACTGCCAAGCAGATCCTCACTGACAACCGTGACAAGCTGGACGCCATGGCTGATGCGTTGATGAAGTACGAAACCATCGATGCCGACCAGATCGACGACATCATGTCGGGCCGTACGCCGCGTGAGCCGCGCGACTGGGAAGGTGGTTCGGGTACTTCGGGCACTCCGCCTGTGGTGCAGAATGAGCGCCCTGAAACGCCTATCGGCGGCCCGGCAGCTGATCACTAAGGTTTGAAATGACTTCTGCTTTGTCCTCTACCCGGTTGCCTTGCGGCAACCGGGTTCTTGATTTGGCCCGGACGCATGTCATGGGCATCCTCAATGTAACCCCTGACTCCTTTTCCGATGGTGGCCGCTTCAGTCAGTTGGACGCCGCGTTGCGCCATGCCGAGGCGATGGTGGCTGCCGGTGCGACGCTGATTGATGTGGGTGGGGAATCGACCCGCCCCGGCGCCCGCGTTGTTTCTCCATTGGAGGAGCTGGAGCGGGTGGCACCGGTGGTTGAGCGCATAGCCCGCGAGCTGGATGTCATCATCTCGGTAGACACCTCCACCCCGGCAGTGATGCGCGAAACCGCGCGTCTGGGGGCTGGGTTGATCAACGACGTGCGCTCGCTTCAGCGCGACGGTGCTCTTGATGCGGCCGCTGCGACCGGCTTGCCCGTCTGCCTGATGCATATGTTGGGTGAGCCCGGCAACATGCAGGACAATCCGCATTACGACGACCTGGTTGGCGAGGTGGGTGGGTTTCTTGCTGAGAGGGTTGCCAAGTGTGTGGCTGTGGGTATTGCGCCTGAGCAGATCATCCTCGATCCGGGGTTTGGCTTTGCCAAGACCCTGCAGCACAATCTAAGCCTGTTCAAACACATGGAAGCGCTGCACGCCCTTGGTCGCCCGCTGTTGGTCGGCGTTTCGCGCAAGAGCATGATAGGGCTCGCCTTGAATCGCCCCGTCGGCGAACGCCTGTATGGCGGCCTGGCGCTTGCGGCGCTTGCCGTGACCAAGGGCGCACGTATTTTGCGTGTGCATGATGTCGCCGAAACGGTCGATGTGGTGCGCATGCTCGCTGCTGTAGAATCAGCCGAATAAGAATGATGGAGTACTTATGACTAAAAAATATTTTGGCACCGACGGCATTCGTGGTCGGGTCGGCGAATTCCCGATCACCCCTGATTTCATGCTCAAGCTGGGTTGGGCGGCAGGCATGGCGTTCCGCAGCATGGGCGCGTGTCGCATCCTGGTGGGCAAGGACACCCGTATTTCGGGCTACATGTTTGAGTCTGCGCTGGAGGCCGGATTGTCCGCCGCCGGGGCCGATGTGATGCTGTTGGGGCCTATGCCCACGCCGGCAATCGCTTACCTGACGCGTACCTTCCACGCTGAAGCCGGTATTGTGATCAGCGCCTCCCACAATCCTCATGATGACAATGGCATCAAGTTTTTCTCGGGGCAGGGCACCAAGCTGCCTGACGAGATCGAGTTGATGATCGAAGAGCTGCTGGATGCGCCGATGACGGTGGTCGAGTCGAGCAAGCTGGGCAAGGTGTCGCGCATTAACGACGCGTCAGGCCGCTATATCGAATTCTGTAAAAGCAGCGTCCCGAGCAGCACCAATTTTGCAGGCTTGAAGATTGTTGTCGATTGCGCCCATGGGGCGACCTACAAGGTGGCGCCGAGCGTCTTCAAGGAACTGGGCGCACAGGTTACCGTGCTGTCGGCTCAGCCCAACGGCTTGAACATCAACGACAACTGCGGTTCCACCCACATGGAGCAACTGCAGGCTGCTGTGCTGGCTGAGCATGCGGACCTGGGCATCGCTTTTGATGGCGATGGCGACCGCGTGCTGATGGTGGATCACACTGGCACGATCGTGGATGGTGATGACCTGTTGTTCATCATTGCCCGTGACCTGCATGAGCGTAACAAGCTGCAAGGTGGCGTGGTCGGCACCCTGATGAGTAATCTCGGGCTGGAATTGGCGTTGGCAGAACTGGGGATTCCCTTTATTCGCGCCAATGTCGGTGACCGCTACGTGATCGCCGAGCTGCTGGAGCGTAACTGGTTGGTCGGCGGTGAAAATTCCGGGCATGTGGTCTGCTTCCAGCACACCACCACGGGTGACGCTATCATCGCCGCGCTACAGGTGCTGTTGGCCCTGCGTCGCCGCGAAGAGAGCCTGGCCCAGGCGCGCCAAGCCCTGCGCAAGTGTCCGCAAGTGCTGCTCAATGTGCATTTTGCCGGTGGCGAAAACCCCATCGAGCATCCTGCTGTCAAAGAGGCTTGCGAGCGCGTGACCCAGGCAATGGCGGGGCGCGGGCGGGTATTGCTGCGCAAGTCCGGCACAGAGCCGCTGGTGCGCGTGATGGTCGAAGGTGAGGACGAAACACAGGTTCGTGGCCATGCCGAAGACCTGGCAAAACTGGTAACTGAAGTTTGCGCCTGAATTCGGCTTGCCAGTGATGATGTGGTTGGGTAACATCTGCGCCCACTTTGACCGACGGGGTACAGCATGCGTCGCACTATGGTAGCTGGTAACTGGAAGATGCACGGTACCCGCGCCAGTGTCGCTGAGCTGATCAACGGCCTTCGTCACTTGGCCTTGCCTAGCGGTGTTGACGTCGCGGTGTTCCCGCCTTGCTTGCATATCAACCAAGTGGTTGATGGCTTGAAGGGCAAGTCGATTCAGGTCGGCGCGCAGAACTCTGCGGTAGAGCCGATGCAAGGTGCGTTGACCGGCGAGATTTCGCCGAGTCAGCTGGTTGATGCGGGTTGTTCCTATGTGCTTGTCGGGCACTCCGAGCGTCGCCAGATGATGGGCGAGCGGGATGGGATGCTCAACCGCAAGTTCGCCGCAGCACAGGCTTGTGGCTTGATTCCGGTGTTGTGCATAGGGGAGACCCTTGAGCAGCGCGAATCGGGCAAGACTCTTGAAGTTGTCTCGCGTCAGCTGGGCAGCATCATCGAGGAGCTGGGTGTTGGTGCATTTGCACAGGCAGTTATTGCTTACGAGCCGGTCTGGGCCATTGGCACCGGGCTGACTGCTACACCGCAACAGGCGCAGGATGTGCACGCAGCCATCCGCGCGCAGTTGGCGGCAGAGAATTCTGAAGTCGCACAAGGTGTGCGGCTTCTATACGGCGGCAGCGTGAAGGCGGCCAATGCGGTCGAACTGTTCGGCATGCCGGATATCGATGGGGGGCTCATTGGTGGAGCTTCCCTGAATGCAGATGAGTTCGGTGCGATCTGTCGCGCCGCGGGAAACTGAAAAAATGCTGGAAACAGTCGTAGTCGTTTTTCATCTGTTGGCTGCCCTGAGCGTAGTTGCTCTGGTTTTGTTGCAACAGGGTAAAGGTGCGGATGCTGGTGCGTCTTTCGGTGCAGGTGCTTCAAATACTGTGTTCGGAAGCCAAGGTTCCTCTACCTTTCTTAGTAAGTTTACTGCTATACTTGCCGCAGGTTTCTTCATAACCAGCTTAGGGTTAGGTTACTTTGCTAAAGAGAAAGCTCATGTGCTGACTCAAGTAGGTTTGCCAAACCCAGCAGTGTTGGAAGTTCCAAAAGCAAAACCGGCTTCTGATGATGTCCCGGTGCTTCAAGAGCAAAAGTCGGCTACTCCAGCGACTGACGTACCTCCAGCTCAAGAGCAGAAGTAAGAAGGGTTGTAAACGCTGTATTGCCGAGGTGGTGGAATTGGTAGACACGCAACCTTGAGGTGGTTGTGCCCATAGGGTGTAGGGGTTCGAGTCCCCTTCTCGGTACCAATTATCAGGAGAGCCCGCTGTTGCGGGCTTTCTTGTAGGTGGAAGGTTACATTGACCCTGTAAGGGATCGGTCGTATACTTCCGCCCCAGCTTTGTCGCGGGGTGGAGCAGTCTGGTAGCTCGTCGGGCTCATAACCCGAAGGTCGTCGGTTCAAATCCGGCCCCCGCAACCAGTTTTAGCGGAGCCCCTTTTAAGGGGCTTTTTGTTAGCTGGACACTTTCAACGCCGCTGTTCGACGGCGTTTCAAGGATGGGCGTTTCGCCCATTTTTTTATTTTGCACAGCATGCACATACATGCACGAGGGGGTTCAGGTGTCGAGCAAGCTAGAAGAGTTGCAGGCCTTGTTGGCCCCGGTGGTCGTGGCCCTAGGCTATGAATGCTGGGGTATTGAGTTTTCGGCTCAAGGTCGCCACTCAATGTTGCGCGTTTATATCGATAAAGAGGGCGGCGTGCTGGTGGACGATTGTGCCATTGTCAGCCGTCAGATCAGCGGTGTGCTGGATGTTGAAGATCCAATCTCCGTTGAATACACCCTTGAAGTTTCCTCGCCAGGCATGGAACGCCCACTGTTCACTATCGAGCAGTTTGCTAAATATGCCGGTGAACAAGTGAAGATCAAGCTGCGCTCCCCCTTTGAAGGGCGACGCAACTTTCAGGGCCTTCTGCGCGGTGTAGAAGAGCAGGATGTCGTGGTGCAGGTAGAAGACCACGAGTTCCTGTTGCCGATCGATATGATCGACAAGGCCAACATTATTCCCAGTTTTGACTGAGACGCGGATCCCGCGGATCCAATGGCTTGCGAAAGGCGAGGCGTACGATGAGCAAAGAAGTACTGCTGGTTGTTGAGTCGGTATCCAATGAAAAGGGTGTACCGGCAAGCGTGATTTTTGAAGCGTTGGAGCTGGCCCTGGCCACTGCTACCAAGAAACGTTTTGAAGACGAAGTAGATCTGCGTGTGGAAATCAACCGCCACACCGGTGCCTATGAGACTTTCCGTCGCTGGACGGTGGTCGAAGAGGACGATCTTGATGATCCGGCCATCGAAACCTGGCCAAGCAAGGTTGCGCAAACGCATCCGGGCGCTCAGGTTGGCGATGTTGTCGAAGAAAAGATCGAGTCGATCGAATTCGGCCGTATTGCTGCACAGACCGCCAAGCAGGTCATTGTGCAGAAGGTTCGCGAAGCCGAGCGCGCTCAAGTCGTTGACGCCTATCGCGAACGCCTGGGTGAAATCATCTCTGGCACCGTGAAAAAAGTTACCCGCGACAACGTGATCGTCGACCTGGGCAACAACGCCGAAGCGTTGCTGGCCCGCGAAGACATCATCTCTCGCGAAACCTTCCGTGTTGGCGTGCGTCTGCGTGCGCTGCTCAAGGAAATCCGCACCGAGAACCGCGGCCCGCAGTTGATCCTGTCGCGTACCGCGCCGGAAATGCTGATCGAGCTGTTCCGTATCGAAGTGCCGGAAATCGCCGAAGGCCTGATCGAAGTGATGGCTGCGTCCCGTGACCCGGGTTCGCGTGCCAAGATCGCGGTCCGCTCCAAGGACAAACGCATCGACCCGCAAGGCGCTTGCATCGGGATGCGCGGTTCGCGCGTCCAGGCAGTGTCGGGCGAATTGGGCGGTGAGCGTGTGGACATCGTCCTGTGGGACGATAACCCGGCGCAGTTCGTGATCAACGCCATGTCGCCAGCTGAAGTGGCGGCAATTATCGTTGACGAAGATGCCCATGCAATGGACATCGCCGTTGGCGCAGACAATCTGGCTCAGGCCATTGGTCGTGGTGGTCAGAACGTGCGTCTGGCCAGCCAACTGACCGGCTGGACCCTGAACGTGATGACCGAATCGGACATCCAGGCTAAGCAGCAAGCTGAAACCGGTGACATCCTGCGCAACTTCATCGAAGAGTTGGAAGTCGATGAAGAACTGGCACAGGTGCTGGTAGATGAAGGCTTCACCAGCCTGGAAGAGATTGCCTACGTACCGTTGGAAGAAATGCTCAACATCGACGGCTTTGACGAGGATATCGTCAACGAGCTCCGCGCTCGGGCCAAGGATCGTTTGTTGACTAAAGCCATCGCTACTGAGGAAAAGCTGGCAGACGCCCATCCGGCCGAAGACCTGCTCTCGCTTGAGGGTATGGACAAGGATTTGGCGATGGAACTGGCGGTGCGCGGCGTAATTACCCGCGAAGACCTGGCCGAGCAGTCTATTGACGATCTGCTCGACATCGACGGCATTGACGAAGATCGTGCCGGCAAGTTGATCATGGCCGCCCGAGCCCATTGGTTCGAGTAATTAGGCGCGGCCTGAGGAGAGAAGTGCATGACGCAAGTCACGGTGAAACAACTGGCCGATGAGGTCAAAACACCGGTAGAGCGCCTGTTGCAGCAGATGCGTGAGGCAGGTCTGCCGCACACCGCCGCCGATGAAGGTGTGAGCGATAGTGAGAAGCAGTCTTTGCTGACTCACTTGAAGAGCAGCCACAAGGCGAAAGTGGAAGAACCGCGCAAGATTACATTGCAGCGCAAAACCACCAGCACCCTGCGGGTTGCAGGTAGCAAGAGCATCAGCGTTGAAGTACGCAAGAAGAAAGTCTTCGTACAGCGCAGCCCGGAAGAAATCGAAGCCGAGCGCAAACGCGAGCTGGAAGAACGTCGCGCAGTAGAAAATGCTGCACGTCAGAAGGCTGAAGAAGAAGCCAAGCGTCGCGCCGAAGAAGAAGCGCGTCGCCAGCCTGCTGCTGCGCAACCTGCTGCCACTGACGCGGTCGCCGCCCCTGTTGAAGCTGTGCGTGAGGCTGCCCCGGCTGCCGCCGCACCTGCTCCTGCAGCAGACGCCCGCAAGCGCGACGAGCCTCGTCGTCCGGACAAACCACGTGCTGACGATAACAATCGTCGCGGTGGTGGTGGCGATGGCGAGCGTAAAAACGCTCCGCACCGCGCCTCGGTCAAAGAGAAAGCGCCTGCGCCACGCGTTGCCCCACGTACCACCGACGAAGAAAGCGATGGCTTCCGTCGTGGTGGTCGCGGCAAGGCCAAGCTGAAGAAGCGCAACGCCCACGGTTTCCAGAGCCCAACCGGCCCTGTCGTGCGTGAAGTGAAGATCGGCGAGACCATCACTGTGGGCGATCTGGCCCAGCAGATGTCGGTCAAGGCTGCTGAAATCATCAAGTTCATGTTCAAGCTGGGCACCCCAGCCACCATCAACCAGGTACTGGACCAGGAAACTGCCCAGTTGGTTGCTGAAGAACTGGGCCACAAAGTGACCCTGGTCAGCGACACCGCCCTGGAAGATTCCCTGGCCGAGTCCCTGAAGTTTGAAGGTGAAGCGGTTTCCCGTGCGCCGGTTGTGACCGTAATGGGCCACGTTGACCACGGTAAGACTTCCCTGCTCGACTACATCCGTCGTGCCAAGGTTGCCGCAGGCGAAGCCGGTGGTATTACCCAGCACATCGGTGCATACCACGTTGAAACCGAGCGCGGCATGGTCACCTTCCTCGACACCCCTGGTCACGCCGCGTTTACCGCAATGCGTGCCCGTGGTGCCAAGGCGACCGACATCGTGATCCTGGTGGTTGCAGCGGACGACGGCGTGATGCCGCAGACCATTGAAGCTGTCCAGCACGCCAAGGCTGCCGGTGTTCCTCTGGTCGTTGCCGTGAACAAAATCGACAAGCCGGGCGCCGATCTCGATCGCATCCGTAGCGAACTGTCGGTTCACGGCGTGACGTCCGAGGAATGGGGTGGCGAGACGCCATTCGTATCGGTCTCGGCGAAAATGGGGACCGGCGTTGACGAACTGCTCGAAGCGGTGCTGTTGCAAGCCGAAGTCCTGGAACTGACCGCTACTCCATCGGCTCCTGGCCGTGGCGTCGTGGTTGAGTCCCGTCTCGACAAGGGCCGTGGCCCGGTTGCCACCGTGCTGGTCCAAGACGGTACCCTGCGCCAAGGCGACATGGTACTGGTCGGTTCGAACTACGGCCGTGTACGTGCCATGCTCGACGAGAACGGCAAGCCAATCAAGGAAGCAGGTCCTGCCATCCCAGTCGAGATTCTCGGCCTGGACGGCACGCCGGACGCTGGCGACGAGATGAGCGTAGTGGCTGACGAGAAGAAAGCCCGTGAAGTGGCTCTGTTCCGTCAAGGCAAGTTCCGCGAAGTCAAGCTGGCCCGTGCTCACGCCGGCAAGCTGGAAAACATCTTCGAGAACATGGGCCAGGAAGAGAAGAAGACGCTTAACATCGTCCTCAAGTCTGACGTTCGTGGTTCCCTCGAAGCGTTGAACGGCGCCTTGAACGGCCTGGGTAACGACGAAGTGCAAGTGCGCGTTGTCGGTGGCGGTGTCGGTGGTATCACCGAATCCGACGCCAACCTGGCACTGGCTTCCAACGCTGTACTGTTCGGCTTCAACGTGCGTGCCGATGCTGGCGCTCGCAAGATCGTCGAGCAGGAAGGCCTGGACATGCGTTACTACAACGTCATCTACGACATCATCGAAGACGTCAAGAAAGCCCTTACCGGTATGCTTGGCAGCGACGTCCGGGAGAACATCCTGGGTATCGCCGAGGTGCGTGACGTGTTCCGCTCGCCGAAATTCGGTGCGATCGCCGGCTGCATGGTGGTTGAAGGCACTGTGTACCGTAACCGTCCAATCCGTGTACTGCGTGAAGACATCGTTATCTTCGAAGGCGAGCTGGAATCCCTGCGCCGCTTCAAGGATGACGCTGCCGAAGTACGTGCCGGCATGGAATGCGGTATCGGCGTCAAGAGCTACAACGACGTCAAGGTTGGCGACAAGATCGAAGTCTTCGAGAAGGTTCAGGTTGCTCGCAGCCTCTAACTCGCGCACTTCAGGAGCCGCGCAGCGTGTGGGCATGCAGATGCCCCGCGTAGCGTCAGGACTCTAAACGCAACGCCCGGTCTGGCTTTTGTCAGGCCGGGCGTTTGCCGCTTTCAGACCCCACGGGTTTCACCGTGTGGCAGTAACAGGTAACAAGACATGGCAAAAGAATACAGCCGTACCCAGCGTATCGGCGATCAGATGCAGCGTGAGCTGGCCCAACTGATCCGCCGCGAAGTCAAAGACCCACGCGTTGGCCTGGTCACCATTACCGCTGTTGAAGTGAGCCGTGACGTGGGTCACGCCAAGATCTTCATCACCGTGATGGGGCAGGACAAAAGCGAAGAAATCGCGCAAAGCATCAAGGTGCTCAACTCCGCCGCAGGTTTCCTGCGGATGCAGTTGGCCCGTGAAATGAAGCTGCGCAGCGTTCCGCAGTTGCACTTCCACTACGACGAAAGCGTCGTGCGTGGCGCGCACCTGTCGGCACTGATCGAACGCGCCGTGGCTGAAGACAGCCAGCATCCGTCCACACCTGAAGACGCCAAGGAGTAAGCGGTGGCTCAGGTCAAACGTATCCGTCGCAACGTCAGTGGCATCATTCTGCTCGACAAACCCATTGGCTTTACCTCCAATGCCGCGTTGCAGAAGGTTCGCTGGCTGCTCAATGCCGAGAAGGCCGGGCATACCGGCAGCCTTGATCCATTGGCCACCGGTGTATTGCCGTTGTGCTTTGGCGAGGCCACCAAGTTTTCGCAATACCTGCTTGATTCCGACAAGGGTTATGAAACCCTGATGCAACTGGGCAAGACCACCACCACGGCGGATGCCGAAGGTGATGTTTTGCAGGTTCGCGACGTGACCGTTGGTCGTGCGGATATCGAAGCTGCCTTACCCGCTTTTCGTGGGCAAATCAGTCAGATACCGCCGATGTACTCGGCACTCAAGCGCGATGGCCAGCCACTTTACAAGCTGGCACGTGCGGGTGAAGTAGTGGAGCGCGAACCGCGTTCTGTTACTATTGCGCGCTTGGAATTGCTCGCTTGTGAAGGCGACACTGCCCGTTTGGCCGTGGACTGCAGCAAAGGCACCTATATCCGTACCCTGGTGGAAGATATTGGTGAGCAACTTGGCTGTGGCGCGTACGTTGCAGAACTGCGACGCACACAGGCCGGACCTTTCACCTTGGCCCAGACGGTCACGCTGGAAGAGTTGGAAGCGGTACACGCCGAGGGCGGCAATGAAGCGGTTGATCGCTTCCTCATGCCATCGGACAGCGGTTTGCTCGATTGGCCATTGCTGCACTTTTCGGAGCACAGCGCGTTCTACTGGCTCAACGGCCAGCCGGTACGCGCCCCGGATGCCCCGAAGTTCGGCATGGTGCGAGTACAGGATCATAACGGTCGCTTTATCGGTATCGGTGAAGTGAGCGAAGACGGGCGCATCGCGCCGCGTCGGCTGATTCGGTCAGAATGACCGAACGAGTGTGGCTGTTAACAGGCATGGTCAACACTCATTTTTAGATACAGGGATTTGTCCCTGGCCTGTTGAAACTGCCCTTTGGGTGGTTTCCTGAAAAAAGGATTGCCTCATGGCTCTCGACGTTCAAGAAAAAGCACAAATCGTAGCTGACTATCAGCAAGCTGTTGGTGACACTGGTTCGCCAGAAGTGCAAGTTGCACTGCTGACCCACAACATCAACAAACTGCAAGGTCACTTCAAGGCCAACGGTAAAGACCACCACTCCCGTCGTGGTCTGATCCGCATGGTAAACCAGCGCCGTAAGCTGCTGGACTACCTGAAAGGCAAGGATCTGGGTCGTTATCAGACTCTGATCGGTCGCCTGGGTCTGCGTCGCTAATAAGCGATTGCGCTAGAGGTTGGTTGTCTGCCGCGTGTCATCGGGATTCCCGGTGGCCCGTGGTAGGCTCCCAGCCTCAAGTTTTATCTGGATACACGTTTTACCCTGGACGAGCGTCGGGCCGATTCCCGGCATTGCCCAAGAATTTCGCAAGAAGACAAGTTCCCCCAAGAGCCACAAAGAAGGTAGGACACCGTGAACCCGGTTATCAAAAAATTCCAGTTCGGTCAGTCGACCGTTACCCTCGAGACAGGCCGTATCGCCCGTCAAGCCTCCGGCGCAGTGCTGGTTACCGTTGACGACGACGTGACCGTATTGGTGACCGTTGTTGGCGCCAAGACCGCTGACCCGAGCAAGGGCTTCTTCCCTCTGTCCGTTCACTACCAGGAAAAGACTTACGCTGCCGGTAAGATCCCTGGCGGTTTCTTCAAGCGCGAAGGCCGTCCTTCCGAGAAAGAAACCCTGACTTCCCGACTGATCGACCGTCCGATCCGTCCGCTGTTCCCAGAAGGCTTCATGAACGAAGTGCAGGTTGTCTGCACCGTCGTTTCCACCAGCAAGAAGACCGATCCGGACATCGCTGCGATGATCGGTACCTCGGCTGCCCTGGCCATCTCCGGTATTCCTTTCGATGGCCCGATCGGCGCTGCCCGCGTTGCGTTCCACGAAAGCACCGGCTACCTGCTGAACCCGACTTACGAGCAACAGAAAGCATCGAGCCTGGACATGGTCGTTGCCGGTACGTCCGAAGCCGTATTGATGGTTGAGTCGGAAGCCAAAGAGCTGACCGAAGACCAGATGCTGGGTGCCGTACTGTTTGCTCACGACGAGTTCCAGGTTGTGATCAACGCGGTTAAAGAATTGGCTGCCGAAGCTGCCAAGCCAACCTGGACCTGGGCTGCTGCCCCGGAAGCCACCGAACTGCTGGGCGCTATCCGCTCCGAGTTCGGCGCTGCCATCTCCGACGCCTACACCATCACCGTCAAGGCCGACCGTTATGCTCGCCTGGGTGAGCTGAAGGACCAGGTCGTCGCCAAGCTGTCCGGCGAAGAAGGCCAGCCTTCCTCCAGCGAAGTCAAAGCTGCTTTCGGTGAGATCGAATACCGCACCGTTCGCGAAAACATCGTTAACGGCAAGCCACGTATCGACGGTCGCGACACCCGCACCGTGCGTCCGCTGAACATCGAAGTCGGCGTTCTGCCGAAGACTCACGGTTCGGCGCTGTTCACCCGTGGCGAAACCCAGGCCCTGGTCGTTGCGACCCTGGGTACTGCCCGTGACGCACAACTGCTGGACACCCTGGAAGGCGAGAAAAAAGACCCCTTCATGCTGCACTACAACTTCCCTCCGTTCTCGGTGGGCGAGTGTGGTCGTATGGGCGGCGCGGGTCGTCGTGAAATCGGTCACGGCCGTCTGGCCCGTCGTTCGGTTCAGGCCATGCTGCCTGCCGCTGACGTGTTCCCGTACACCATCCGTGTTGTATCGGAAATCACCGAGTCCAACGGTTCCAGCTCCATGGCTTCGGTCTGCGGTGCTTCCCTGGCTCTGATGGACGCCGGTGTGCCAATGAAGGCGCCGGTTGCCGGTATCGCCATGGGCCTGGTTAAAGAAGGCGAGAAGTTCGCCATCCTGACCGACATCCTGGGTGACGAAGACCACCTGGGCGACATGGACTTCAAAGTAGCCGGTACCGCTAAAGGTGTGACCGCGCTGCAGATGGACATCAAGATCAAAGGCATCACCGAAGAGATCATGGAAATCGCCCTGGGCCAAGCCCTGGAAGCGCGCCTGAACATCCTCGGCCAGATGAACCAGATCATTGGTCAGTCCCGCACCGAACTGTCGGAAAATGCTCCGACCATGATCGCGATGAAAATCGACACCGACAAAATCCGTGATGTCATCGGTAAAGGCGGCGCGACCATCCGTGCGATCTGTGAAGAAACCAAGGCTTCGATCGACATCGAAGACGACGGTTCGATCAAGATCTTCGGCGAAACCAAGGAAGCGGCTGAAGCAGCACGCCAGCGCGTCCTGGGTATCACCGCTGAGGCCGAGATCGGCAAGATCTACGTTGGCAAGGTTGAGCGCATCGTCGACTTCGGCGCGTTCGTCAACATCCTCCCGGGCAAAGACGGTCTGGTTCACATCTCCATGCTGAGCGATGCTCGTGTTGAGAAAGTGACCGACATTCTGAAAGAAGGCCAGGAAGTGGAAGTGCTGGTACTGGACGTGGACAACCGCGGCCGTATCAAGCTGTCCATCAAGGACGTAGCAGCAGCCAAGGCTTCGGGCGTTTAATCACCCGCAGGCTTCACGCTGAAAAAAGGACTCCTCGGAGTCCTTTTTTTATGGGCGCGAGAAAATGAAGCAGAATCAGCTGTTTAGCGTCGCCCAAAAGCCGCAACTTGCATGCAGGCACGACGGGCTTCATGCAAGTTGCACGATTTCGAAAATTTAAGTTTTTCATAAGTCATTGTTTAATAAGGGATTTAATCTGTTGAGCGAGTTGGCACACTGTCTGCAATATCCCTGGTAGCGCTGCAGCATGAAGGTTTACGCCTGCAGACTTTTAATAAAACAGGAGTTACTCGTATGAAGAAGTTCGCTCTCGCTACTGCTACCGCTCTGACCCTGGCCATGGGTGCTAACGTAGCCTTTGCTCAGACTTCCCAAGCCCCTATGACTTTGGCGGCCGGTGAAGCGACCAAGGCTAAGGAAAGCGTTTCGGATACTTGGATCACCACTAAAGTCAAAGCTGACCTGCTGACCGAAAAAGGCATTCCAGGTTCGGACATCAAGGTTGAGACCAACAAAGGTGTGGTTTCCCTGTCCTCCGACGTAGCAGTCTCGGATTCGCAGAAAGCTACTGCTGTAGCCATCACCAAGAAAATCAAAGGTGTGACCGCGGTTTCTGCTGACGGCCTGCTGGCTGGCGGCGCTACCAAAGCTGACGGCATCGACAAAACCAAAGGCGCTGCCCACGACGCTAAAGAGACCACCAGCGATACCTGGATCACTACCAAAGTGAAGGCTGACTTGGTAACTGAAAAAGGCATTCCTGGCACCGACATCAAGGTTGAAACCAACAAAGGTGTTGTATCCCTGTCGTCGCCTACCGCTGTGACCGCTTCGCAGAAAGAAACGGCTGTAGCGATCACCAAGAAAATCAAAGGCGTTAAAGCTGTATCGGCCGACGGCCTGAAAGCAGAGTAACGCTGACGTTTCGTTTGAACTGAATAGCGGCGGCTTAGGGTGAGTTAGATATCCACCTGACGCACCTCTGGAGTTCATGCGACCGGCCACACGGATGTGGTCATTACAGGCCCCGGCACTTGTGTCGGGGCCTGTTCTATTTCAGGCTGAAACAGAATGATCAGGCCAAAAAAATGTGGGAGCTGGCTTGCCTGCGATGCTGGCACCTCGGTCATTCAGTTGCACCGAGGTGATGCTATCGCAGGCAAGCCAGCTCCCACATTAGGATGGGTGGTGCTTAGAAGTTACTCAGCATCCAGATGCATTGGAGTGATCACCCGGCCATCCTTCTCGGCCTGCCCCAACTGCGCATCGATGAAGTACACGCGGTCATCTTCCAGCTGGCCCTTGTCCACCAGGTAATCCTTGATTGTGCTGGCTCGGTCCTGCCCCAACTGGCGCAGTAGCACGTCACTGCTACTCCAGAACTTGATCACACCGTCCTTGAGTTTCGCCGAGCGCTCGTCGCTGCCCAGGTCTTTCCATTCGGCCGGGGGTTGCTGTTTGAGGCGGGTGCGGTAGATGCCTTCCAGCAATGGTGCTTTTTCCTTCTCCGGCACCTCAAGCAAAGAGGCTTGGGCCGGGACCTTGTCGCCACGGCGCTGGAGAATCTTGTAGTAGTTATATTGGTATTCACGCTCCAGTCGCTGTGCGGCCAGGAACGGCCCGTCGCTGCTGGCAGCGGCTGTGCCTTCAATTTCCAGGCGCAGGGCTGGGCGCTCTTTCAGCGCCTTGGCCAGGGTGTTCAGAGCGCCTTCGGCGTCTTTGTTCAGTTCACTGGAGCCAGCGGCGAACGACACATTGCCCAAGTCTTCAGAGCCGCCACCAGTGACCAGCCCGCCAATGAACTTGAAGGGCGCGGTTGCCGCGCGCACCACGAGGTTGCGCAGGGTTTGCCACACAATCGGCATCACGCTGAATTGCGGGTTGTTCAGGTCGCCGCTTACCGGCAGTTCGATGGAGATCTTGCCATCGGAGTCCTTGAGCAGGGCGACGGCCAGGCGAATCGGTAAGTCGACGGCATCAGAGCTGTCGACTTTTTCACCCAACTGTAGTTGCTCGACCACCACTTTGTTTTCAGCCTTCAATTGGCCTTTGGTGATCACGTAGTGCAGATCGAGATTCAGGCGGCCCTTGCGGATGCGGAAGCCTGCGAATTTACCTGAGTAAGGCGTCAGGTTGGTCAGCTCGACACGCTTGAAGCTGGTGGCGATGTCCAGCGCGGCCATCGGATCAAACGGGTTCACGCTGCCTTTGATCGTCACTGGCGCGTAACGGTCCACCTTGCCCTTGATATCGACGCTGGCCGGTTTGGCCTGGCGACTGTCGATGGTGCCAATCTGGCCGTTGAGCTGTTGAATCGCGGTGGCAAAGTTGGGGGTGAGGCTGAAGTCGGCAAAGTTGGCCGAACCGTCGTTGATCGCGATCTGCCCGATATGAATGCCCAAGGGCTTTTCGTTACTGGCGGCAGGTTTGGCGTTCGACTTGCTGCCGCTGTCGGCCGGCTGCGGAATCAGCAGGTCGTCGATGTTAGTGGTGCGATCTTCGTTGATCATGAAGCGCGCATACGGCTGCAACAGGTTGACCTTGTCGATCGACAGGCTTTGGCCGTGCTGGTAGTTCAGGCCTTCCAACACCAGGCGCTGCCACTTGAGGAAGTCGCGGGTCTTCAGGGTGTCCAGGGTATGCAACTGGTCAACCTGGGCGCGGCCGGTGACCTGAAGGGCCAGTGGCTCGGTGCTTTTGAGGTTTACGTCCAGGTTGCTGCCGAGCATGCCGCTGCGCAATTCCAGGCGAATAAACGGGCTGATATAGGCCTGGGCGACCCGCAGGTCGATGTCCTGGGTGTTCACTTTCAGCTTGGCGCTGACCGGGTTGAGGTTAACTTCGCCGGTTGCCTGGATCTTGCCTTGCTTGCCCAGGCCGGTGTCGACCTTCAAGGCGAAGGGGCTCTGGTTGAGGCTGTCGAAGTTCTGTACGTCGACATTCAACGGGCCCAGTTCCAGCGCGACCGCAGGTTTAGCCTGGCGGTCGGCCAGGTGCACCTGATAGTTACGCAGTTGCACGTCCTTGAGCAGCACTTGCCACGGCTTGCTCGGGACCGCCGGTTGCGCCGACGGCGCGTCGGCAGCGGTTGGTTCCGGTGCCTTGGCCGGTTTGCTCGGTTGGCTGGCGAACAGCTTCTGCCAGTCCAATTGACCATCGGCCTCACGGGCGGCCCAGGTTTCCAGCTTGTTGCTGCGGATCTTGCCGACAATGACCTGCTGCTTGGCCAGGTCTACCGTGGTTTCGCTGACGTCCAGGCGCTCCAGGCGCGCCAGTGGCCGGCCATCGGGGGCCTTTATAGCAAAGGGGGCGATGCTGGCGGCGGTGTTGGTCAGGTTCAGCTCGGTTTCTTTGGCCAGGCTGAATTTGTAGTCAGTGCTGAAGTTGAGCACCCCGTCTTCCAGCACCAGTGGCAGGGCGTCACGTACATACGGCCACCAGGCTTTCATCTTGCCGTCGGTCACCTTCAAGGTGCCTTCGGAGGTGATCGGTACCAGGCTGAAGTTGCCTTTCCAGTCGATCTGGCCACCTTCGGGGCCGGCGGCGACCAGCGTCATGTCGGCATTGTCGTCAGGCAAGGTGCTGAGGTTTTTCAGCTCGAAGTCGAGTTCGTCGTAGAGGAATTCGATGGGCTCGCTGGGGCGCAGGTCCTGGAAGTGCAGGTTACCGCCCGCCAGCTTGATGCTGTCGATACGCAGTGGGAACGGCTTGGCATCGGGATCGTCCGGGGTTGGCTCGCTCGGTGGCAGTTTGAACAACTGCGCCAGGTTCAGTTGGCCGGACTTGTCGAACAGCAGTTCGGTCTTGGGCTTGTCCAGTTGCACATCGGCCAGGTGCAGGGCGCGGGTCCAGAGGCTGTCGATCTGCAGGTTGGCGTAGAGGCGTTCGAAACCTACTTGCTCTTTGCCTGGCTCACCGATCTTCAGGCCCCACAGCGTCAGTTCCAGGCTGAAGGGGTTGAGTTCGATGCGCTCGATTCGCGACGGCACCGTGGCGTAATTGGCCAACTGTTGGTTGGCAATGCGAAGGGCGATGCCGGGTAATATCAGAAAGCCCAGCAAGCTGTACAAAGCAAGGGCGGTCAACAAGGCGCCTACGGCGCGGATCAATCCTTTGGGCATGGGTGAACGCCATCTATGTCGAACGAGAGTGCCTTGGAGTATGGCACGGGAATTCGGTTCCGAAGAACCGTGGGCGCTGGGAAACTTCCTACAAATGCAGGATCAGCGTCTTCAGCGGAGGTTGTTGGTCTCTGGAGGGAAAGTCGGCTCCAGGTGTCATAACCTGCCATTCGCGCACCGGGCGCCCGGCCTTTTCTGCACAACGCAGCACCTGCTCACGCCAGTCCTCCATGCTGACTTTTGCCAGGTTGTTGCAGCAAATCAGCACGCCATTGTCGGCGGTGGCCAGCAGTGCGGGTTTGAGCAGGCTTTGATAGTCGCGCAACAAATCGACCGTGCCGAAGGCGCTCTTGGCCCAGGCGGGAGGATCGAGCAGTACCAGGTCGTACTGGCGTTGCACCAGGCGCGGATAGCTCGGCAGCTTCTGCCCGCGCCGCTGGGTGATGGGCAGGCCCGCCAGTTGGCGAATGGCCGGGAAGTAATCGGATTGTACAAACTCCATGCTCGGCAACTGCGGGTTGAGCTGGCCGTTTTCACGCCCCACTGCCAGGTTGCCCTCGGCAAAGTCCAGGTTGCACACCTCGTGTGCGCCGCCGGCTGCCGCGCTCAAACCCACACCGCACGTGTAAGCGAACAGGTTCAGCACGCTTTTGCCGGCGCTGTGGTCCTTGACCCAGCCCCGGGTGTTGCGCAGGTCGAGGAACAGCAGTGGGTCTTGCCCGGCGTGGCGCCCACGCACACGGTAATTGAGGCCCCACTCGTGGCCGACCAGGTCTTCCAATGCGCCAGGCTCCGCGCGGTACACCGTGTCTTCGCGGTCGATGCGCGAGTTGCCGCGGGCACGGTCGTTGTACACCAGCAACAATTCCAGGCCCATGTATTGGTTGATCAGTTGGTGCAGGTCCAGCAGGTCTGCAGTTTCCAGGGACTGGTGGAAGCTTTGTACCAGCAATTGCGGGCCGTAGCGGTCGATGGTCAAGCCGCCGGCGCCTTCCTGGCTGCCGTGAAACAGCCGATAGCAGTCCGTACCCTGGGCGTGCAGCGTGTTGATCAGGTTTTGGCGGTGATCGAGGGCGGCGCGCAGCGCCTGATTCAAGGGAGTCATGGAGCGCGCCTTGCTGGTTGATGAATAAGAAAAATGGGGCGCGAAGTTTAACAGCTAACCCCGGCCTGCACAGGCCGGGGATAATCCTGGCGCTATCGGTTGAGGCGTTTGTCGATCAAACCGTCCACCACGCTGGGGTCTGCCAGGGTCGAGGTGTCGCCCAGGCTGTCCAGTTCGTTACAGGCGATTTTGCGCAAGATGCGCCGCATGATCTTGCCGGAGCGGGTTTTCGGCAGGGCAGGGGCCCATTGGATCAATTCCGGTTTGGCGAAGCTGCCAATCTCCTTGCTGACCAATTCCAACAGGTGCTTTTTCAACGCGTCGCTGGGTTCGACGCCATTCATGGGGGTGACAAAAGCGTAGATACCCTGGCCCTTGACGTCGTGGGGGTAGCCCACCACGGCGGCTTCGGCGACCTGATCATGCAGCACCAGGGCGCTCTCCACTTCAGCAGTGCCGATGCGATGGCCCGAGACGTTGATCACATCGTCGATCCGCCCGGTGATCCAGTAGTCGCCGTCTTCATCGCGCCGTGCGCCATCCCCGGTGAAGTAGTAGCCGGGGTAGGGCTTGAAGTAGGTGTCGATCATGCGCTGCGGGTCGCCGTAGACGCTGCGAATCTGCCCCGGCCAGCTTGATCTGATGGCGAGTACACCACTGCCGGCGCCACTGATTTCCTTGCCCTGTTCATCGAGCAACACTGGTTGTACGCCGAACATGGGCTGTGTCGCGCAGCCCGGTTTGATGCGCTGGGCACTGACCAGCGGGCTGAGCATGATGCCGCCGGTTTCGGTCTGCCACCAGGTATCGACAATCGGGCAGCGCTGTTCGCCGACGGCGTTGAAATACCAGTCCCAGGCTTCCGGGTTGATCGGCTCACCTACGCTGCCCAGCAGGCGCAGGCTGGCGCGGGATGTACTCTGCAGCGGGCCGTGGCCTTCGCGCATCAGGGCGCGCAGGGCGGTGGGCGCGGTATAGAAAATATTCACCTGATGTTTATCGATGACCTGCCAGAAGCGCGAACTGTCCGGATAACTCGGCACGCCTTCGAACATCAGCGAGGTGGCGCCATTGGCCAGCGGGCCGTAGACGATATAGCTGTGGCCGGTGACCCAGCCCACGTCGGCGGTGCACCAGAACACTTCGCCTTCTTGGTAATCGAGCACGTACTTGAAGGTCATCGCCGCTTGCAGCAGGTAGCCAGCGGTGGTGTGCAACACGCCTTTGGGTTTGCCGGTGCTGCCGGAGGTATAGAGGATGAACAGCGGGTCTTCAGCGTCCATCGGCTCGGGTGGGCAGTTGTCGCTGGCGGCGTCCAGGGCAGCTTGGTACTTGAGGTCGCGGCCCTCGTGCCAATTCACGCTCGCCCCGGTGCGCTCCACCACCAGTACCGTGCTGACATTCGGGCAACTGGCCAGGGCTTTGTCGACATTCTGTTTCAACGCCACGGGCTTGCCACCGCGTACGCCCTCGTCGGCGGTGATCACGGTGCGGCAATCAGCGTCGAGGATGCGGTCGCGCAGGGCGTCAGGAGAGAAAC
The DNA here is from genome assembly GCF_021609665.1 of Pseudomonas sp. PA-1-3F. NCBI lineage: Bacteria > Pseudomonadati > Pseudomonadota > Gammaproteobacteria > Pseudomonadales > Pseudomonadaceae > Pseudomonas > Pseudomonas sp. PA-1-3F. The sequence goes on from NZ_WJZD01000012.1 coordinate 134,673, forward strand.
CACCAAACACCACCGAGTGCACTGCGCCAATTCGCGTGCAGGCCAGCATGGCGTAGGCCGCCTCGGGGATCATCGGCATGTAGATGCAAACGCGATCACCTTTGTTCACGCCACGGCTTTTCAACACATTGGCCAGACGGCTGACGTTTTGGTGCAGTTGACGGTAAGTAATCGTGCAGGATTTTGAGGGATCGTCGCCTTCCCAGATGAAGGCCGGCTGATCGGCGCGTTGCGCCAGGTGGCGGTCGATGCAGTTGTAGCTGACGTTCAACTGACCGCCGGCAAACCATTGGGCGGCACCGGTGTGGATGTCTGACTGCTGGACGCTGTGCCAAGGTTTTATCCAGTCGAGAAAGCCCTTGGCCTGTTCGGCCCAGAAGGTGTCTGGCTGGTCGATGGATTGGCGATAGAGGCGCTGGTAGTCCTCTTGACTGAGCTGCGCAGCCCGGCGGACGGCATCGGCGGTGGGAAAGGTGCTGATATCGAACATGAGCGCTCCTTATTCTTGTTTTTGCGACAAGTCATAAAGATGCACCCTGGGACGGGAGGGTTCAAGGCCAGCGTCCAAACGGACGTTGACCTTGAATGAACGGCTTCAGCCGCGGTGACGACCGCGGAAGTAGTTGATCAGGCCCTGGGTCGACGCATCTTCGGCCAAGGTTTCTTCGGCGCCGGTCAGGCGGTTGTACACACCTTTGCCCAGCTCCTTGCCCAGTTCAACGCCCCATTGGTCGAAGGCATTGATGCCCCACACCACGCTCTGCACGAACACCTTGTGTTCATACATAGCCACCAGTGCGCCCAGGCGGCGCGGGCTGATGCGCTCGACCACCAGGGTGTTGCTCGGACGGTTACCCGGGATCACCTTGTGCGGTGCCAGCTTCTGTACTTCGGCTTCCGGCAGGCCCTTCTCACGCAGCTCGGTTTCGGCCTCGCTGCGGGTCTTACCGAGCATCAGCGCCTGGCTTTGGGACAGGCAGTTGGCGTACAGCCACTGATGGTGGTCGGACACAGGGTTGAAACTGACGATCGGCACGATGAAGTCGGCCGGGATCAATTGAGTCCCTTGGTGCAGCAACTGGTGGTAAGCGTGCTGGCCGTTGCAGCCTACGCCGCCCCAGATCACCGGGCCGGTATCGGTGGACACTGGCGTACCGTCCTGGCGCACGCTCTTGCCATTGGATTCCATGTCCAACTGCTGCAAATGCTTGGTGATGTTACGCAGGTAATGGTCGTACGGCAGGATCGCATGGCTCTGCGCACCCCAGAAGTTGCCGTACCACACCCCCAGCAAGCCCAGCAGCACGGGCATGTTGGCTTCGAACGGCGCGTTCAGGAAGTGCTGGTCCATGGTGTAGGCACCCGACAGCAGTTCCTTGAAGTTGGACATGCCGATAGCCAGGGCAATTGGCAAGCCGATGGCAGACCACAGCGAGTAGCGCCCACCGACCCAGTCCCACATTGGGAAGATGTTTTCTTCGCGAATACCGAAAGCCACGGCCGCGGCATTGTTGCTCGAGACGGCGATGAAGTGGCGATACAGCTCGGCTTCCGAGCCCCCCTGGGCCAGGTACCAGGCGCGGGCGGCCTGGGCGTTTTTCAGGGTTTCCAGGGTGTTGAAGGATTTGGACGAGACGATAAACAGCGTGGTCTCGGCGCGCAGCTTCATGGTCAGTTCGTGGAACTCGCTGCCGTCGATGTTCGCCAGGTAGTGGCAACGCACACCTTTATGGGCGTAGGACAGCAAGGCCTCCGAGACCAGTTCCGGGCCGAGGAATGAGCCACCGATACCGATGTTCACCACGTCGGTGATCGGCTTCTCGGTGTAGCCGCGCCACAGGCCGTCGTGGATACGGCCGACCAGGTCAGTGATCTGGTTCAGCACCTTGTGCACGTCCGGCATGATGTTCACGCCGTTGACCGACAGCTTGTCGCCCACCGGGCGGCGCAGGGCGGTGTGCAGGGCAGGGCGGCCCTCGGAGGAGTTGACCGGTTCGCCAGCGTACTGCGCGTCGATCGCCGCCTTGAGATTGACTTCCTTGGCCAGGCCCACCAACAGGTCGCGGGTTTCGCTGGTGATCAGGTTTTTCGAGTAATCGAGGAAAAGTCCGCAGCTGCTCAAGGTGAACTGGGAAAAACGCTGAGGATCGGCATTGAACGCCTCGCGCATGCTGAAATCCTGCATGGCTTGGCGATGTTGAACAAGCGCTTGCCAGGCGGGCAGCGCGGTAACGTCATGAGGGGTGCGGTAGTACGCCATCGCTGCGGGTTTCCTTTTATTACGGGGACTGCCTTTAGGACACTTCAAAGCCCGGAACATCCAGTCTTATCGCAAGGATTGGGTTCCAGACAGCGCTAACCATAGCGCAGGGCAGTTACATTAAACCTAGCGTGTGAATATGTCTTGGCTTTGTCTGCGCTGTGGCCGGTACTTTTTTATACCGGCACAGCCGTCGGGGCAACAGGTTGAGGGTAAAGCGGGGGTCAGGCGAGGTTCAGGTGCAGGTTATCGATGAGGCGTGTTGCCCCCAGATAAGCGGCGACCAGGATCACCACATCACGATCTTCAGCCGTGGCCGGGCGCAGATGTACGCCTTGGCGCACTTCCAGGTAGTCCATGCGCAGCCCTGCGGCTTCAATCTGCTGAATGTGCTCGGCGCGAAGCCTGGCAAAATCATGATCGCCGCCCTGGATGGCCGTGACGATCTGGCTGAGCGCGCGGTACAGCACTGGCGCGACCGCCCGTTGCTCCTCGGTGAGGTAACCGTTGCGTGATGACAGCGCGAGGCCGTCCTCGGCGCGCACGGTAGGCTCGCCGATGATCTGGATCGGCATGTTCAGGTCGCGGACCATGGCGCGGATCACCGCCAACTGCTGGTAGTCCTTCTGGCCGAATACGGCCATGTCCGGCTGGACCATGTTGAACAGCTTGCTGACCACCGTGGCCACGCCTTCGAAGTGCCCTGGGCGGCTGGCGCCGCACAAGCCTTCGGACAGCTGTGGCACGCTGACTCGGGTCTGGCCGTTCATGCCATCGGGGTACATTTCCTCGACCGTGGGCGCGAACAGCAGGTTGCAGCCCGCCTGCAGGAGTTTTTCCTGGTCGGCGGCCAACGTGCGCGGGTATTTGTCCAGGTCTTCGCCCGCGCCGAATTGCAGCGGGTTGACGAAAATGCTCGCCACTACGAAATCCGCTTGCTGCGCGGCCTTGGTCACCAGAGTGGCGTGGCCGCTGTGCAGGTTACCCATGGTGGGCACAAAGCCGATGCGTTTGCCGGCGCTGCGGGCGTGGGTTACGGCAGCCCGCAGTTCGCGGACGGTTTTAACGGTGTTCATGCCGAGAACCCGTGTTCAATACCTGGGAAAGTTACATTCTTGACTTCGCTGACGTAGGCGCTCAGGGCCGCGTGGATGCTGTCCTGGCCGGCCATGAAGTTCTTCACGAACTTCGGTACGTGGCCAGTGATCGACAGGCCGAGCATGTCGTGCAATACCAGCACTTGGCCGTCGGTGGCGGAACCTGCGCCAATCCCGATCACGGGCACTTTGACGGCCTGGGTGATTTCGGCGGCCAGTTCGCTCGGCACGCACTCCAGCAGAATCATCGCAGCACCGGCTTGTTCCAGTGCAATAGCATCGGCGCGCATCTGGCGGGCCTGGGCTTCATTGCGGCCCTGAACCTTGTAGCCACCGAGGATATTCACCGACTGCGGTGTCAGGCCCATGTGCGCGCACACTGGCACGCCGCGCTCGGCCAGCAGCCGGATCGACTCGGCCAGCCACACGGCTCCTTCGACTTTGATCATGTGCGCGCCGGCCTGCATCAGCTTTCCGGCGTTCAGGAAGGTTTGCTCAAGGGTGGCGTAACCCATGAACGGCAGGTCCGCGATGATAAAGGCGCCATCGTTGCCACGCTTGACGCTGGCGGTGTGGTAGGCGAGTTCATCGGTGGTCACAGGCAGCGTGCTGTCATTCCCTTGAAGAACCATGCCCAGGGAGTCGCCCACCAGCAGCACTTCGACGCCAGCCTGGCAGCTGGCGTGGGCGAAGGTGGCGTCATAGCAGGTCAGCATGGTGATTTTTTCACCTTTGAGCTTGAGGCTCTGCAAGGTGGTCAGGGTAATGTCTGGCATGAAAGGGTCCTCGTTCAGGCGCTTGGAAACAGCGAGTAACGCGCGTGAGTCTTCGTTTATACAGGCGCACTGTCTTGAAAGCAGTGCTTATAAGGCCTGGATTGCGCCCTGTCGCGCCGGGTTGGCGGCAGCGGGACGCCTATAGTCGTGAGGAGGACACGGGAAGTCAATTGGATGTGTTACCGCATTGTTACGATGGAGGTGTTACCGCTGTTACTGACGCGATTGTAGGAGCGAGCTTGCTCGCGAAGAAACCATAGGCGCCGCGTTTAATCAGGCTGAGCGCGTTATCGTTGGTGATTTTCGCGAGCAAGCTCGCTCCTACAGAGGTAGGCGTTCCAGGCCGACGAACGGGCAGGCGGTGAGCAGGTCGCTCAAACGCTGGCCGTCAGGTAGCTGCAGGTCGGCAGGCGCCAACTCAGCCAACGGATACAGCACAAACGCGCGCAGATGCATCTGGTAATGCGGCACCTTGAGGCGCGGCTCGTCGATCAGGCGATCACCGAACAGCAGGATATCCAGGTCCAAGGTGCGCGGGCCCCAGCGTTCCAGGCGTTCGCGGCCCTGATCGTTCTCGATGGCTTGCAGCGCATCAAGCAGGTCCAATGGCGCCAGGCGACTGTCCAGCGCCGCAACGGCGTTGGTGTAGCGCGGTTGGCCTGGCAGCAGTGAATCGCTTTGATAGAAGGCGGACACCCCGGCGAGGTGGGTGCCAGGCAGTTGCGCCAGCGCCTCGATCGCGCTGCGCAATTGTTGTTGCGGGGCAGCCAGGTTGCTGCCCATGCCGATGTAGATACGTTCCACGTTTATTCGCCCGCAGCGCCCGAGGCATCGGCACTGCTGCGTTTACGCTTGGTGCCGCTACGGCGACGCTTTTTCGGCCCTTCGCCGGCGCTATCGCCTTTGCTGCCCAGCTCACGAATCATTTCGCGGCGCTGGCTGTCATTGGCGTCCTGATAATCGGTCCACCATTCGCCCAGGCCATCGGTCTGCTCGCCCGCGCTTTCACGTAGCAGCAGGAAGTCGTAGCCGGCACGGAAACGCGGGTTGTCCAGCAACAGATCGGCGCGCTTGCCGCTGCGGCGTGGCAGGCGCTCCTGCATGTCCCAGATTTCGCGGATCGGCATGGTGAAACGTTTAGGGATGGCGATGCGTTGGCACTGTTCGGCGATCAACTCGTGAGCCGCTTCCTGCATGGCCGGGATCGGCGGCATGCCACGGTCCTGCAGGCGCAGTACGCGTTTGGGCAGGGCCGGCCACAACAAGGCGGCAAACAGGAATGCCGGGGTCACCGGTTTGTTCTGCTTGATGCGCAGGTCGGTGTTGATCAAGGCTTCGCTGATCAAGGTGTGGGTGTACGTCGGGTTGTACTCCAGGGCCTCGGCGCTGGCCGGGAACAGGGGGTCGAACAACTGCAAGTCCACCAGCATTTCAAAGGTGTCGGCGGCGTAGCCCGAAAGGAACAGCTTGAGCACTTCCTCAAACAGGCGTGCCGAGGGGATTTCCCGCAGCATCGGCGCCAGTTCGCGAATCGGCGCGGCGGTGTGTTTTTCGATGCCGAAGTTGAGCTTGGCGGCGAATCGCACGGCACGCAGCATGCGCACCGGGTCTTCCTGGTAGCGCTGCGTAGGATCGCCGATCAGCCGGATCAGGTTGTTGCGAATGTCGTGTACGCCGTTGGCGTAATCGAGGATGCGCTCGCTGACCGGGTCGTAATACAAGGCGTTGATGGTGAAGTCGCGACGTTGCGCGTCCTCTTCCAGGGTGCCATACACGTTATCGCGCAGGATGCGCCCGCTCTCGTTTCGGGAAGACTGGTTAGTGTCCTCCTCTTCATCGTTTTGCGGGTGACCGGCGCGGAACGTTGCGACCTCGATGATTTCGCGACCAAAGTGGATATGCACCAGCTTGAAGCGCCGGCCGATGATTCGTGCATTACGAAACTCGGCGCGCACTTGCTCAGGCGTGGCACTGGTGGCGACGTCGAAATCCTTGGGCGTGATGTTGAGCAGCATGTCGCGTACGCAACCCCCCACCAGGTAGGCCTGGTAGCCGGCGTTCTGCAAACGTTCGACGATGTTCACTGCATAACGGCTGAATTGAGCGCGCTGCAGCGAATGCTGGCTGCTATTGAGCACTTCAGGCGTGCTGCGTTTGTGTTGCGTTCGACGCAAGGGAGAACGGAATGACTGGAACAACTTCTTCAGCATGGGATGCACTGTTTGAAGGAATGTTCGGCCATAACGAAGAATGACCGCATGATGGGCGGGGATTCTAGCATTTAGTCAGGGGATGGTGTAGGAACAAGCTAAAGGCATTGCGCCATAAGCGTTTGAAGGTCAAATCCCGGAAACTACAAGGGGAGCCGAAGCTCCCCCAGAAGTAGTTGCGTGCTCTATTTTTATTATTGATGTCGGGCTTCTTGTTTTTGTTGATCGCCCTCGCCACGAAGCTTCCTTCATGACACTCCCAATCGGGAGCCAAGAGCAAACGGATTGCTTTGGTCGCTGTGTTGCTGATCTACGATCCAACCAGTTCAGGCTCTGCCTTAGGGCAGTTTTTGTTGTTCTCGGCCTGGTTGCGGGGCAAGCCCCAAATGCAACGCCTCTCCAAAAGAATCAGTTAGCTGCGCCTCCGCCGTGTTGTTTTTGTTATGCGTGAGTCGATTCGTCTTATTTTTATTGTCTTGTACAAAGCTTGTTATTGTTTTTGTACTAAGCATATAGCAGGGTGCGTGCCAACTTTTGCGCCGTCCAGCAAAACCGGGGGGTTGTGCTGGTTTCGCCAGATTGAGGGCCAAAAAAAAGCCGGGGCTTCGTTACCGTAAGCCCCGGCTTTTGTTACGTGAAAATTCAGCGGTAACAGTTTTTTCACATCAGCAGGTGTTACCTGTGGGGCTGCACCCTCAGCTTTCGCTGGCCACCCCGGTCTTGCGCCGCGGAATGCCCAGGCGCTGACGCCGTTCCCACAGGCATTTGCGACTCACGCCCAGCTTGCGTGCCAGCTCTGTCTCGGTCATATGGTCCTGATGCTCGAGCACGAAGTGCTGGAAGTAGTCTTCCAGTGACAAATCTTCCGTCGGTTCATGGCTGGTATTGCTACCGCTGCCCTGCTGCGGGGACAGGCCAATGAAGTCGTCGTCATCCAGATCGCTGAGCTCAATGTCGATGCCCAGCAACTCGGCGGAAATCTCCGGGCTCTCCGACAGAATCACGGCGCGCTCGACGGCGTTCTCCAGCTCGCGCACGTTCCCTGGCCACGAGTAGTGACGGATCGCCTGTTCGGCGTCCGCGGCAAACTTCAGGTCGGTGCGGTCAATGCGTGCGCCTTGACGCAACAGGAACGCGTTGGCGATTTCGTTGACGTCGGCGCCACGCTCGCGCAGGGCCGGCAGTTTGAGCGCGATGACATGCAGGCGGTAATACAAGTCCTCACGAAACTGGCCGATCTTGGCCAGGCTCTTGAGGTCACGGTGTGTCGCCGCGATCAATCGAACATCGACCTTCTGCGATTGCACCGAGCCGACCCGGCGAATTTCGCCTTCCTGCAGCACGCGCAGCAAACGCGCCTGGGCTTCCAGGGGCAACTCGCCAATTTCATCGAGGAACAACGTGCCGCCGTCCGCGGCCTCCACCAGGCCCGCACGCCCGGCGCTGGCGCCGGTGAACGCACCTTTCTCGTGGCCGAACAGCTCGGATTCGATCAGGGATTCGGGGATCGCCGCGCAGTTCACCGAGATCATCGGCGCCTTGGCGCGCTTGGACAGGTTGTGCAGGGCGCGGGCCACCAGTTCTTTGCCGGTGCCCGATTCGCCCTGGATCAATACATTGGAGTCGGTCGGCGCCACCTTGCGGATCTTGCTGTACAAGTCCTGCATCGGAGGGCAGGAGCCGATGATGCCGATCTCGCCATTGCTGTTGTTGGCGCCTGGTTTTTCGGCGCCGCTGGTCTTGCCGGTGGGGCGTGGCTCGGCAGGCGCAATGCTGGCCGACACACGGTCACGCAGGATGCGGGCCACGGCCTGGAGCATCTCGTCGTGATCGAAGGGCTTGGCGATGTAATCCACCGCGCCCATCTTCATCGAGTCCACCGCCGAGCGCAGGCTGGCGTAGCTGGTCATGATCAGCACCGGGGTGCCCTGGCCCAGCTTGATCAGCTCGGTGCCCGGGGCGCCTGGCAGGCGCAGGTCACTGACAATCAGGTCGAACGTGGGAATGCTGAATCGCTCTTGGGCTTCCTGCACCGAGCCGGCTTCGCTGACCTGGTACTGATTACGTTCAAGCAGGCGACGCAAGGCAGAGCGGATAATGGTTTCGTCTTCGACGATCAAAATGTGCGGCATTGATTCAATTCTCTCGACGGTCTCAGTTCACAGCGGACGTCGCTTCGACATGACGCGGCAAGGTCACCCGGATACGGGTGCCGCGTTGGCTTTGTGTGTCAGCCGGGCTGTCGATGGTGATTTGTCCATAATGCTCTTCAACGATGGAATAGACCAGTGCAAGGCCCAGACCGGTACCTTCACCGGGGTCCTTGGTGGTGAAGAAGGGTTCGAACAATCGGTCCATGATGTTCTGTGGAATGCCGCTGCCTTCGTCTTCCACGATCAGGTCGACCGTGTGCTCGAAAGCCTCGCTCTTGACGCGTACAGCACTGCCGGCCGGCGACGCGTCGCGGGCGTTGGACAGCAGGTTGATCAGCACCTGGGCCAGGCGTTGTGAGTCGCCATCGACCCAATGCTCCGGATCGCACAGGTTAAAGAACTGTACTTCGAAATTGCGCCGGTTCAAGGCCAACAGCCCAATGGCATCCTGGGCCACTTCGGCCAGGCACACCGCTTCGTCCTGATTCTGATGGGCGCCGGAGTGGGCAAAGCTCATCAACGACTGGACGATGCGTGAAACCCGCTTGGTCTGTTCAAGGATTTGCCCGCTGATTTCGGTGATTTCCCCGTCTTCTTCACGCTCTTCCCGCAGGTTTTGCGCCAGGCAGGCGATACCGGTGATCGGGTTACCGATTTCATGAGCCACGCCGGCGGCCAGGCGCCCAATGCTGGCCAGGCGTTCGGAGTGCACCAGCTTGTCTTCGAGCATCTGTGTATCGGTCAAATCTTCTACCAGCAGCACCAGGCCGCTGTTACCCGGCGCCAGAGGTTCGTCGATGGCCGCTTTGTGCAAGTTGAGCCAGCGGGTCTGGCCGTCGAGGGCCAAGTGCTGTTTGTGCAAGTGCTCGTCTGGCAGGTTGATGAAACCCTGCAGCAGCTCTTTCCAGGGATCGCCCAGGGTATTGAGGCGCGAACCCACCACCCGCTGGGCGGCGATGCCGGTGAGTTCTTCCATGGCCTTGTTCCACATCAGGATTTCCTGGTCCTTGGCCAGGGAACACACGCCCATCGGCAGTTCCTGCAGAGTCTGGCGGTGGTAACGGCGCAGGGCATCGAGTTCGGCCGCCAGGCCCGTGAGGCGCGAGTGGTAATCCTCAAGCCGGCTTTCGATGAAGTGGATGTCTTCGGTGACGTAGTTTTCGCCACCGGCCTTGTAGGGCAAGAAGGTTTCCACCATGTCCTGGGACACGCTCGGCCCCATCAACCCGGACAGGTTGGCTTCGATACGGTCACGCAGGCGGCGCAGGGCATAGGGGCGGCGCTCGTCAAATGGCAGGTAGAGGTCGCGCAGCGCCTGTTCAACTTCCTTTTGTGCGGCCTTGGCACCCAGGGGCTTGGCCAGTTGTGTGGCGAACTCCTGGGGCGAGGCCGCATGCAGTTCGCGGCGTTGCGGGCGGCGCACGTTATCCACCGCGCAGGCTTCGGCGGCGCTGGTTTCTTCGGCGCTGGCGTTGGTGAACAGCGAGATCAGGGTGAACATCAGTACGTTGGCGGCCAGCGAGGCGATGGCAGCCATGTGCCAACTGGTGTCGTCCAGCACGTAAATCATGTTCAGCAACGGGATATAGAAGCCCTGTAAGTTGCCGACCAGCGGTAGCAGCATGGTCACGGTCCACACCAGGATCCCGGCCAGCAGCCCGGCAATAAAGCCACGGCGATTGGCGGTCGGCCAGTACAGCACCGACAACACGCCGGGCAGGAACTGCAAGGTGGCGACAAACGCGACGATGCCGAGGTTGGCCAGGTCTTGCCCGGCGCCCAGCAGCAGATAAAACGCGTAACCTGCCATGATGATCGCGACGATCAGCGCGCGTCGGGTCCATTTCAACCAACGGTAGATATTGCCCTCGGCCGGCGGCTGGTACAGCGGCAGTACCAAGTGATTGAGCGCCATGCCCGAGAGTGCCAGGGTGGTAACGATGATCAGCCCGCTTGCGGCCGACAACCCCCCGACATAGGCCAGCAGCGCCAGAGCCGGGCTGTTGGCGGCAATACCGATGCCCAGGGTGAAATACTCAGGGTTGGTGGTGGCCCCCAGTTTCAGGCCGGCCCACAGGATCAGCGGCACCGCCAGGCTCATCAGCAACAGGAACAGCGGCAAGCCCCAGCTGGCGCTGACCAGCGAGCGCGGGTTGAGGTTCTCGGTGAAGGTCATGTGGTACATGTGCGGCATCACGATCGCCGAGGCGAAGAACACCAGCAGCAGCGTTCGCCATGGGCCTTCCTGCAATGGCGTATGCAAGGCGGCGAGGGCGGTCTGGTTTTGCAGCAGCCACAGTTCCAGCTGTTGCGGCCCGTCGAACACGCCGTAAAGCGCGTAAAGGCCGACGCCGCCGATGGCGATCAGCTTGATGACCGACTCAAAGGCAATCGCAAACACCAGGCCCTGGTGTTTCTCACGGGTGGCGATATGGCGAGAACCAAAGAAGATGGTGAACAAGGTGATCAGCGCGCAGAACGCCAGGGCAACTCGATGTTGCACGGGCTCGCGGGTCAGGATGCTGATGGAGTCGGCCACCGCCTGGATCTGCAGGGCCAGCAACGGCAGCACGCCGATCAACATGAAGATGGTGGTCAGCGCGCCGGCCCAAGTGCTGCGAAAGCGAAAGGCAAACAGGTCTGCCAGGGAGGACAGTTGGTAGGTCCGGGTGATTTTCAGGATCGGATACAGCAGCACCGGCGCCAGCAGGAACGCGCCGGACACCCCCAGGTAACTGGAGAGAAAGCCGTAGCCGTACTGATAGGCCAGCCCCACCGTGCCGTAGAACGCCCAGGCACTGGCGTAGACGCCCAGGGACAAGGTGTAGGTCAGCGGATGGCGAATGATCGCCCGCGGAATCATTCCGCGCTCACTGATCCAGGCCACGCCGAATAACGCAGCCAGGTAGGCGGCGCTGATCAGCAGCATCTGGGTGAGACTAAAGCTCATCGGCATCTTTTTGGCTCTGCAGGATGAAGGTCACGACGATCAGGATCAGCCATAGCAGATAAGGGCGATACCAGGCGCCCGTGGCGTCGATCCACCAATCCATGATGGCGGGGGAGAACAGGTAGATCCCGACGACCAGCAGCAGGACCAAACGATAGATGTACATGTTGGCCTCTGATTAAAAATCTGCCGCGATGTTAACGGATGATGGGCAACCTGCAAGCGCCTTCAACTCAATTGCGCTTCGGCCAGGGTCAGTGTGCGCGGGATGCGGGTGGCGTCCCAGTGTGCAATGCCCCAATCCAGCAGTTCTCGTGGGCTGGCGTACTGCAACTGCGCGTCGGGCTGTTGGCCAAGGGCACGCAGCGCTCTGAGCAGCAAAGGCGTGGCCTGGTCGGCTGTCAACGGTGGAGAGCGGTAGGACTTACCCAGTTTGTTGCCGTCTGGCTGCACGATCAGCGGCACGTGCAAGTAACGGGGTTGGCGCAGGCCGAGCAGTTCTTGCAAGTAAAGCTGGCGCGGCGTGGAGTCGAGCAGGTCGGCGCCGCGTACGATATCGGTTACACCTTGCCAGGCGTCGTCGAGCACCACCGCCAGTTGGTAGGCGTAGAGGCCATCGCGCCGACGAATGATGAAGTCGCCGGCATCGCGCCCCAGATGTTGCCGGAACTCGCCCTGGACGCGGTCGACAAAGTGATATTCCAACTCGGGCACGCGCAGGCGGATCGCTGCATCCTGCTGTTCGTGGCCGGCATTGCGGCACAAGCCAGGGTAAATCCCGTTGTAGGGCTCCAATTGCTTGCGCGAGCAGGTGCAGGCGTAGGCCAGGCCGTGGTTGAACAGGTCGTTGAGCACTTTAGCGTAGGCATCATGCCGCTCGCTCTGGCGAACCAGTTCGCCATCCCATTCAAAGCCGTAGCTTTCCAGCGCATGCAGGATCGCCGCCTGAGCGCCGGGCTCTTCACGGGGAGGGTCAAGGTCTTCCATGCGCATCAACCAACGGCCGTGGTGGGCGCGTGCATCGAGGTAGGAGGCGAGGGCGGCAACCAGGGAACCGAAGTGCAAATGGCCGCTGGGTGTGGGGGCGAAACGCCCAATATAGGTAGAGGCTGTCATGGCCCGGATACTACTGCATAACCGGTAAACGCCAGAAACAAAAATGGAGCGTTCGCACGCTCCACTCGTTCAACTCGGCAAAGTTACTTGCCGACCTGTTTTTCCTTGATTTCAGCCAAGGTCTTGCAGTCTACGCACAGGTCCGCGGTTGGACGGGCTTCCAGTCGGCGAATACCGATTTCGACGCCGCAGGATTCACACCAGCCGTATTCTTCGTCTTTGATCAGTTGCAGGGTCTTGTCGATCTTCTTGATCAACTTGCGCTCGCGATCGCGGGCGCGCAGTTCGAGGGCGAACTCTTCTTCCTGGCTGGCGCGATCGGCCGGGTCAGGGAAGTTGGCCGCTTCATCCTTCATATGGTCAACCGTACGGTCGACTTCCTGCATCAAGTCCTGTTTCCACTTGTTGAGGATCTTGGTGAAGTGCTCGCGCATGGGCTCGCCCATGTACTCCTCGCCCTTTTTTTCGACATAGGGTTCGAAGCCGCCGAGGCCTTGAGTCTGCTGTTGCTTTGCTTGGGTGGACATGAATAGACCGCCTCTCACTCTTCTAATCCATTGCGCAGGATTGCAACGTCACCGACACCTGCCGGCCCTGCGGCTGCAAGCGGGCGAACTTACCAGATAGATTCAGGGTGCGCTACTCCCGGTTGTCGAGGCCCAAGGCAAAGGGGTTGCAAACTGCAGCAGCCCGCCATGACTGGGTATGTATCGCCTCGAATGTTGATTTTAGCTGTTTTACGAGCGCGCGCAGGGTGCACTTGCAGCCCCAATCAGGCAATAGAGCATGTTTTACCGTGAGGGTTCGGTAGAATCCAGATTTTGTCCTCACCGTCTAAGGAAGGCTAATGGCTCAGCCCTACAGTGCGCGTAGTCGCGCCATCGAACCTTTTCATGTCATGGCGTTACTGGCGCGTGCCAATGAGCTGCAGGCCGCCGGTCACGACGTGATCCACCTGGAAATCGGCGAGCCTGACTTCACCACCGCCGAACCGATCATCCAGGCCGGCCAAGCCGCGTTGGCAAACGGTAAGACGCGCTACACCGCCGCCCGTGGCTTGCCGGAGTTGCGCGAAGCCATCAGTGGTTTCTACCAGCAACGCTACGGTTTGAGCATCGACCCGCAGCGCATCCTGGTCACCCCCGGTGGCTCCGGCGCGTTATTGCTGGCCAGCAGCTTGCTGGTGGATCCGGGTAAGCACTGGCTGCTGGCGGACCCAGGCTACCCCTGCAACCGACACTTCCTGCGCCTTGTGGAAGGCGCGGCGCAGTTGGTGCCGGTCGGCCCAGACGTACGCTACCAGTTGACCGCCGATCTGGTGGCCAGGCATTGGGACCAGGACAGTGTCGGCGCACTGGTGGCGTCGCCCGCCAACCCCACCGGCACGATCCTCACCCGGGACGAGTTGGCTGGGCTGTCGGGCGCCATCAAGGCGCGCAACGGTCACTTGGTGGTCGACGAGATTTATCACGGCCTCACCTACGGCACCGACGCCGCCAGCGTGCTGGAAGTTGATGATGACGCCTTTGTCCTGAATAGTTTTTCGAAGTATTTCGGCATGACCGGCTGGCGCCTCGGTTGGCTGGTGGCGCCCCCTGAAGCGGTGGGTGAGTTGGAGAAGTTGGCGCAGAACCTCTACATCAGTGCGCCAAGTATGGCCCAGCATGCCGCCTTGGCCTGTTTCACCCCGCAAACCCTGGAGATTCTGGAGCAGCGCCGTGCCGAATTTGGTCGCCGCCGAGACTTCCTGCTGCCGGCTCTGCGTGAGCTGGGGTTCGGTATCGCCGTGGAGCCCGAAGGAGCCTTTTATCTGTATGCCGATATCAGCGCGTTCGGCGGCGATGCCTTCGCGTTTTGCCGTCATTTCCTCGAAACCGAGCATGTGGCCTTTACGCCCGGGTTGGATTTCGGTCGCTACCAGGCGGGGCACCATGTGCGTTTTGCCTACACGCAAAACCTCGATCGGCTGCAAGAAGCGGTGGAGCGGATTGCCCGTGGTTTGCGGAGTTGGCAAGGCTGATGCGTTTTAATCCTCCTCTTGAAGAAGGGCGGCTGATCCGCCGCTACAAGCGCTTTCTCACCGATATCGAAACCGTTACCGGCGAGTTACTCACCATTCACTGCCCTAACACCGGTTCGATGCTCAACTGCATGGTCGAAGGTGGCCAGGTCTGGTTCAGCCGTTCTACGGATCCCAAGCGCAAGCTGCCTGGCACGTGGGAAATTGCCGAAACGCCCCAGGGCCGGCTGGCGTGCGTCAACACCGCGCGTGCCAACCAGTTGGTGGAAGAAGCCTTGCTGGCCGGTGTGATCACTGAGCTCAACGGCTTTACTGCGTTGAAGCGTGAGGTGCCTTATGGCCAGGAGAAAAGCCGCATCGACTTTCGCCTGGATTACCCCCAGGGCGCTGCGTTTGTCGAGGTCAAAAGCGTCACCCTGGGCTTTGATGGCAGCTCAGTGGCGGCTTTCCCCGATGCGGTGACGCAGCGCGGTGCCAAGCACTTGCGTGAGCTGGCCCACCTGGCGCGCGACGGTATACGGGCGGTGCAGCTGTATTGCGTGAACCTGTCGGGGATCGACGCGGTGCGCCCGGCGGTGGAAATCGACGCCGGTTATGCGGCGGCGCTACGTGAGGCCAAGGCCGCAGGTGTGGAGGTGCTGGCCTACGGCGTACGGGTCACGCCTCAGGAGATTTACGTCGAGCGTCGGCTGAAAGTGCTGCTGGGCGATTAGAGATCGACCCACAATCCTTGTTCGTCTTCACGGCCGGGCAGGGCAGTGAGGTGTTGGCCTGCGCAGGGCCCGGCGATGCACTCGCCGCTTTCAATCAGAAACAATGCGCCATGGGTGGCGCATTGGATCAGGCTGGCGCTGTCGTCGAGGAAGCGATCAGGTTGCCATTCCAGCGGGATACCACGATGGGGGCAGTGGTTGAGATAGAAGTACGCAATGCCGTCCCGACGCACCGCCAACAGCCTGTGGCCATCGATATCAAAACCGCGGCTGCTGTTGGGGGCGAGGTCGCCTGAGGTGCAGAGAAACTTCATTTCAATCCTTAAGTGCCTTGACGTTCAAATGCAAACAATTATCAAATGCCCGCTTCGCCCGTCAGCTGACTGGGTGCTCAATACGATGCCTGGCAGGGGTTATCTGTCACATCAATGAGTGCTTGAGTGGCCCTGCCCTAGGAAGGAAACCCTGTTATGCGCCTGAGTACCAGCGCTATTGCGCTTGTTGCCTCACTGCTGGTCAACCCTGGGGCGCACGCCTCTGAACTGCCGCAACGCTGGGTGAGTGCCGGTGGGGCGCTGTCGGAGTGGGTGACGGCCCTGGGCGGTGAATCGAAGTTGGTGGGAGTGGATACCACCAGTCAGCATCCCGCCTCGCTCAAGGCCTTGCCGAGCATTGGTTACCAGCGGCAGTTGTCGGCCGAAGGCATTCTCAGCCTGCGTCCGCAAATCCTTGTGGGCACGGAGGAAATGGGGCCTCCGCCGGTGCTGGCGCAGATTCGCAGTGCCGGGGTGCAGGTGGATATGTTCTCGGCCCAGCCGGATTTGCCCACGCTCAAAGGCAACCTTGCACACCTGGGGAAACTACTCGGCAGTGAGGACCAGGCTAATGCCTTGTTTGCCGTGTATGAGCAGGCGCTGGCACAGCAAAAAAATTGGGTGGCCAAGGCCCAGGCCACACAAAAAGCTCCAGGCGTGCTGTTGCTGCTCGGCCATGCCGGTGGCAAGCCGCTGATCGCGGGCAAGGACACCGCCGCTGATTGGATGTTGCAGCAGGCTGGGGGGCGTAATCTCGCCACGCATGTGGGATACAAGCCGTTTTCCGTCGAATCGCTGGCAGGGTTGAGCCCTGAGGTGCTGGTATTTGCTGATCGCGCCCTGACCGGTGACGCGGCGCGGGCAGCCTTGTTCAAAGAAAACCCGATCCTTGCCTCTACGCCGGCAGCCAAGAGTCGCCGCGTGTTTGAGTTGGATCCGACCTTGCTGGTAGGCGGCCTTGGGCCCCGATTGCCGCAAAGCCTGGAGAAACTGTCTGCCGGTTTTTATCCGTCCCAGCCTAAGCCTGCTCCATGACCACTCTGGTTAAGCCAAAAACGCTGTTTATCGGGCTATCGCTGCTGTGTGTATTGGCGATCTGGCTCTCATTGGCACTGGGGCCGGTCAGCCTGCCGTTAGTGGACACGCTCAGGGCTGCGTTAAGGCTGATGGGCGTACCGATCGAGGCCCAGGGGTTGGAGCAGGCCGAGTTGATCCTGGGGCAGATTCGCCTGCCGCGGACCCTGTTGGGGCTGGCGGTCGGCGGTGTGCTGGCGTTGTCGGGCGTGGCGATGCAGGGGTTGTTCCGCAACCCGCTGGCCGACCCTGGCTTGGTCGGCGTGTCCAGCGGGGCGGCGCTGGGAGCGGCGGTGGCGATTGTCGGTGGCTCGCTCTTTGGCGGGCTGCCGGATGCTTTCGGGCCGTATCTGTTGTCGCTGTGCGCATTTCTCGGTGGCCTGGGCGTCACGGCATTGGTCTATCGCCTGGGGCGTCGCAATGGCCAGACCAATGTCGCGACGATGTTGCTTGCCGGTATCGCGCTGACGGCCCTGGCCAGTTCGACCGTGGGCCTGTTTACCTATCTGGCGGACGATGCCACCTTGCGCACCCTGACGTTCTGGAACCTGGGTAGCCTCAATGGCGCAAGTTATTCGCGGTTGTGGCCCTTGCTGCTGGTGAGTGCAGGGGTGGCGCTGTGGTTGCCGCGCCGGGCCAAGGCGCTGAACGCGCTGTTGCTGGGTGAGTCCGAGGCCAACCATTTGGGTATTGATGTCGAGGGGCTCAAGCGCGAGTTGGTCTTCTGCACGGCCTTGGGCGTTGGCGCCGCAGTGGCAGCGGCGGGCATGATTGGTTTTGTCGGGTTGGTGGTGCCGCATCTGGTGCGGCTGCTGGCGGGGCCGGATCATCGGGTGTTGTTACCGGCCTCGGTGTTGGCGGGCGCGAGCCTGCTGTTGTTTGCGGACCTGGTGGCGCGCCTGGCGTTGGCGCCGGCGGAACTGCCGATCGGTATTGTCACTGCGTTTATCGGTGCGCCGTTTTTCCTCTATTTATTGTTACGAGGGCGCGCCTGATGTTGCGGGTAGAAGCATTGCAGATCCGGCGCGGTGGTAAGACTGTGCTGGCCGATGTCACCTTGGACCTATTGCCGGGCGAAGTGCTGGGCGTGCTGGGCCCCAATGGCGCCGGCAAAAGTACCTTGCTTGGGGCGCTGTGCGGGGAGTTGCAGCCGGATCAGGGCAAGGTCTGGCTGGATCAGCAGGCGCTCAAGCACATGACCGGTGTGCAGCGTGCCCAGCGCCTGGCGGTGCTGCCACAATCCTCCACCCTGGACTTTGCCTTTCGTGTCGAAGAGGTGGTGGGCATGGGCCGCTTGCCTCATCAGACCGGGCGAGTGCGCGACGACGAAATCATCAACGCCGCGCTGCAGGCTGCTGATGTAGGCCACCTGAGTGGCCGCAGTTACCTGGCTTTGTCGGGTGGCGAGCGGCAGCGTGTGCACCTGGCACGGGTATTGGCGCAGTTATGGCCGGGTGAGGCAGGGCAGACGTTGCTGCTGGATGAGCCCACATCAATGCTCGACCCTCTGCACCGACACACCACCTTGCAAGCTATCCGACATTTTGCCGACAGAGGCGCTGCGGTGCTGGTCATCCTGCATGATTTGAACCTGGCGGCGCGCTACTGCGACCGGATCCTGTTGCTGGAAAACGGCCGCCCCCACGCGTTGGATACGCCCTCTAAAGTCCTGCAGCCAGAGCCACTGAAGGCTGTATTCGGTCTGGATGTATTGGTACAGCCGCATCCGGAGCGTGGGCATCCGTTGATCATTGCGCGCTGAGGCAGGTTAATTCGGAGGCAAAAAAAGACCCGGCAAGAGCCGGGTCAAATAACCGTGATTAGCCTGATGAGGAGATAATCTGAGAGTCCGAACCAATGGTCTTTCAGTTATCGGCTGATCTCGCGACCAGTTGTGATAATCATAACGATTCTCATTTGATAGTCAACATTTGTTTTTCTGCTTCATCCAGTTTTCTCAAACGCTCGTTTGTAATGCCCATAAACACTGGGTTTGAGTGCCGCTCTAGTTCTTCTGATGTACTGAAATCGCTTCCAACTGACGGTTCAAGGCCTCCTTGCGCTCCGTGGGTATGTCGTTCCAGTGCACATCCATCAATGCCCCTTCAATGGCATACAGCAGAACCTTCGAAGCTCGAAACCCGCGCGTGCGCACGGCTCGGTAGGCATCGACCGCCCCTAGCCGACGCAAGTCGGACGCGCTGTGGATGCCCACCGCATGCAGCCACTGCGCTGACGTCTTGCCAAGGTTTTTCAGGTGTTGCAGCTCATCGTTCATCAAGCCTCCTTGCGTTGGCCGAATGGTGCGGTGGGTGTCGTGACCAGGCAGCCTGAAAATGAGTGTAGCGCTCAGTAGGAAAAGCGTGGTTCTTTGGTCAGAAAGGGCTGAAAAGCTTATAAGGATGGCGCGACGGCGCTTGCTCGCAGGCAGGCGCAAAGTGCCCGGCAGGCAGGGGGGCTGGCCGGTACTCGGTGTGTGGGGTTACTTGGTGCGGTAGCGCAGGCGAGTGCCGAAATTGACCGACATGAGTATTTCGTCAGCCGTGAGTTCGGGCGGGAAATAAGCACCCGAAATCTGCGCATGGGCCAGGCTGGCGCCTTCCAGTGAGCAGCCACGCAAGTCCAGGCCGCGCAGGTCGGCAGAGCGAAAATAGGCGTCGGTGAAGTCAATACCGGTGGCGTTCAGGTCGCGCAGGTCCAGCCCTCGAAAGTCGCCACCGCGCATGTCGATGGGGCCATTTTCAGGGCGCTCCTGGTTGAAGCCGCGGATGTCGTCCTTGTGCAGGAAGGCGTAGAGCGGGGTATCAAGAAGCTTTGGCTGACTCATGATCGCGACTCTGGTTGGCGTTATAGAGCCATTATAGTGCCACTATCGCTGGGTCGCGCGCCGAAGACGACGACGCGACCAAGAAATATTTCTTACAGGCCCGGCAGGTGTTGACGGATATGCCCGACCAACGCGTCGAGCGTCCCGCTTTCATTGGTCTCCACACGCTTGCTGAGCAGCAGCTCCTCGGCAGTCAGCGGGTCACGACTGGCTTGTTGTTCTTCGATAACGGCCAGTGTGGCGTCAGACGGATCGTTTTTATCCGCCTGGCGTTGTGCCAGCCAACTGGTGATAACGGCTTGCGGGGCGTTGCAGTCGAGGATCAGGAACGGCGCCCCAGTGGCTTCGGCAACCTGAGCGGCGGCCTCACGCTGTGCGCGTTTCAGAAAAGTGGCATCCAGCACCACCGGGTAGCCGGCGCGCAGCACGGTGTCGGCAATCTCGTTCAGGCGTGCGTAGGTGGCAGCGCTGGCGTCCTGATTGTAGATACCGGCCTGCAGGGTGTTCTCTACCTGTTGTTCGCCAAACAGGCGCTTGCGCTCTACATCCGAACGCAGGCGTACCGCGCCCAGGGCTTCGACCAGGCGCATGGCCACGTGGCTCTTGCCCACCGCTGAAACGCCATGGGTGATTGCCAGGAAGCGCGAGGGGATGGTGCTGTAGCTTTCCGCCAGGTTGGCGTAGTTGCGGTACTGGCGCAGGGTGTTAGCGCGTTGCACCGGGTTGGCTTCGCTCGGCATGCTGAACAGCGCAACCTTGGCGCGCACCAATGCACGGTAGGCTTTATAGAAGTTCAGGAGTTCCAGGCCTTGGTAGTCTCCGGTCAATTCCAGGTACTGGCTTATGAAGCGCCGTGCCAGGCATTTCAGGCCGCGATCTTCCAGGTCCATCGCCAAAAAAGCGGTGTCGGCGTACACGTCGGTAAAGCGAAAAGGCTCGTTGAACTCGATGCAGTCGAAGATCACCACGCGGCCATCGATCAGCGTGGCGTTGCCCAGGTGAATGTCGCCGTGGCATTCGCGGGTATAGCCATCGAGCTTGCGCTGCGCAAGCAGAGGCTTGAGGCGTTCGAAGCTGCTTTCAGCCCAGGCTTGCAGAGCCTCCAGCTGAGTCAGGTCGGCCTTGTCGCTGAGGAACGGGCGGATCTGGTCAAAGTTCTGGCGTACCGGAGCCATCACCTCTTCCGGCGTGCCGGCGGGGTGATCTTGCGGGACTTTGGGGGCGTTGAGGTGGAACTGGGCGATCTGCTTGGCCATCTCATCGATGTGCGCGCTGGTCAGTTCGCCGTTGGCTTGCAGGGTGCTGAGCATCTGGCTTTGCGGGAACTGGCGCATTTTCAGCGCGTACTCGATGGCCGGGCCGTCGCCACCCAGTTGCGGCGCCTCGGCAGTGCCGGTAATCGGCAACACTTCAAGATACAAATCTTCGGTCAGGCGCTGGTTGAGGCGCAGTTCCTCGTGGCAGAAATGCCCGCGGTCGTCCAGATTGGTGAAGTCCAGGAAGCCGAAGTTCATCGGTTTCTTCAGCTTATATGCATAGGGGCCCGTCAGTATCACCCAGGAAATATGGGTCTCGATGACTTGAAACGCGTCAACCGGATGAGGGTACAAGGCCGGGTTTTGCAGGGCAGCGATCAGGGTCTGGCTCACGGGCGATCCTTCAAAGTCGGGGGAAAATCATGGGGGGCATTATGGCTGCTGATGCCAGTCGTGCAAACCGCTGTCCGGCTCATGTTGATCATCAATAAAGTGCGTATAATCCGCCGCCATGACTCGAACCCGATCTCCCCGTTCCCGTAAAAAACCTCCTTCCCGCGGCCCGCGCCCTTGGCTGGGCTGGGTGATCAAGCTTGGCCTTGTGGGCCTTGTGGCGGTCGCCGGCCTTGCGGTGTACCTCGATGCCGTGGTGCAGGAAAAATTCTCCGGCAAGCGCTGGACGATTCCGGCCAAGGTGTATGCACGCCCGCTGGAGCTGTTCTCTGGCCAGAAGCTGAGCAAGGAAGACTTCCTTACCGAGCTCGATGCGCTGGGCTACCGCCGCGAACCCGTGAGCAATGGCCCTGGCGCTGCGGCGGTCAGCGGTAATACCGTCGACCTGAACACCCGTGGCTTCCAGTTCTACGAAGGCCTGGAAAAAGCCCAGCCGGTGCGCGTGCGTTTCTCTGGCGACTATGTGGCTGAGCTGTCGTCGCTCAATGGCTCCAAGCTGCCGGTGGTGCGTCTTGAACCGTTGCTGATCGGCGGTATTTACCCGAAAAATCTTGAAGATCGCATCCTGATCAAGCTCGATCAGGTACCGCCGTATCTGCTCGAAACCCTGGTCGCTGTCGAAGACCGCGATTTCTATAGCCACTGGGGTGTGTCGCCGAAGTCGATCGCCCGTGCTATCTGGGTCAACACGTCCGGCGGCAAGATGACCCAGGGCGGCAGTACGCTGACCCAGCAACTGGTCAAGAACTTCTACCTGACCAACGAACGCAGCCTGACCCGTAAACTCACCGAAGCCATGATGGCGATGTTGCTGGAGCTGCATTACAGCAAGCAGGAAATCCTCGAGGCTTACCTCAACGAGGTATTCGTCGGTCAGGATGGCCAGCGCGCCGTGCACGGTTTCGGCCTGGCCAGCCAGTTCTTCTTCGGGCAGCCGTTGTCCGAGTTGAAATTGCATCAGGTTGCGTTGCTGGTGGGGATGGTCAAGGGGCCGTCCTATTACAACCCGCGCCGCAACCCGGAGCGTGCGCTTGAACGTCGCAACCTGGTGCTCGATGTATTGGAGCAGCAGGGTGTCGCCACCGCTGAGCAAGTGGCCGCTGCGAAAAAAATGCCACTGGGTGTGACAACCCGCGGCAAGCTGGCGGATAGCTCATTCCCGGGCTTTATCGACCTGGTCAAGCGCCAACTGCGCGAAGACTACCGCGACGAAGACTTGACCGAAGAGGGGCTGCGGATTTTCACCAGCTTCGACCCTATCCTGCAGATGAAGGCCGAAGCGTCGGTCAACGACACCTTCAAGCGCCTGACTGGCCGTAAAGGCTCGGATGAAGTCGAAGCCGCCATGGTCGTGACCAACCCGGAAACCGGGGAGGTCCAGGCCATGATCGGCAGCCGCCAGGCCAGTTTCGCCGGTTTCAACCGCGCACTGGATGCCGTGCGGCCAATTGGCTCGCTGGTCAAGCCTGCGGTTTATCTCACTGCACTGGAAAAACCCAGCAAGTACACGCTGACCAGTTGGCTGTCCGATGACCCGCTGTCGATCAAAGGCGCGGATGGCCAGGTATGGACGCCCAAGAACTTCGACCGCCGTTCCCATGGCACGGTGTTCCTGTATCAAGGATTGGCGCATTCCTACAACATCTCGACCTCGCGTCTGGGGCTTGAAGTGGGTGTGCCGAACGTGCTGAAGACTCTGGCGCGACTGGGAGTCGAACGTGAATTCCCGGCGTTCCCGTCCATGCTCCTGGGCGCTGCGGCCATGACGCCGATGGAAGTGACCACCATGTACCAGACCCTGGCCAATGGTGGCTTCAATACGCCGATGCGCGGTATTCGCAGTGTGCTGACCGCCGATGGCGAACCGCTCAAGCGTTACCCGTTCCAGATTCAGCAGCGCTTCGACGCGGGCTCCATCTACCTCATCCAGAACGCCATGCAGCGCGTGATGCGCGAGGGTACGGGGCGTTCGGTCTACAGCGTGCTGCCGTCGAACCTGACCCTGGCGGGCAAGACCGGTACCAGCAACGACTCCCGCGACAGCTGGTTCGCAGGTTTCGGCCAAGATGTACTGGCCGTGGTATGGCTGGGGCGCGACGACAATGGCAAGACGCCGTTCACCGGTGCCACCGGCGCGCTGCAGGTATGGACCAGTTTCATGCGCAAGGCTGATCCGTTACCGCTCAACATGCCGCAGCCGGACAATATTGTGCAGGCCTGGATTGATCCACATACGGGTCAAGGCTCCGACGCCAACTGTCCGGGCGCGGTGCAGATGCCGTATATTCGCGGCAGCGAACCACCACCCGGCGCCGCGTGCGGTGGCAGTACACCTGCTGACGCGGAATCGGTGATGGATTGGGTCAAGGGCTGGATGAATTAAGCAAAGAGGGTTTCAAGTGAACAAGTTGTGGATTCCAGCAATTACGGCTCTGGCTTTGCTCGGCGGTTGCTCCAGCGTGCAGCGCGGCTCTATCCCTGTGGTGGACTCAAGCACGTCCGTTTCCAATAACGACCGCATTTCGGCCAATGGCGGCTTCCGTCAGACCGTGGTCAAACGGCCTGCCCAAGCTGCAACCCAGGCAATTCCCCAGGATTCCGGCGTCGTAGTGATGGTGCCCGGCAGTGGGGCTGCAACCTCGGCGCCTATCAGTGCCGAGCCATGGACCCCAGGCCCAAGCACTTCCGGGCCGGTGAACTCCACGCCGATTCAAACCGCGCCGGTCAATCAGGGCACCTACAACATGCCTTCGACGCCGAGCGGTATTCCGTCATCGTCCAGTGCGGGCGGGTTGTCGGCGGACGAACAACTTGATGGCCCGGTGCTGGCGTTGCTCACCACCGCTCAGCAGCAGCAGGCGGGTGGCGATTTGAATGGCGCCTCGTCGAGCCTTGAACGTGCCCAGCGCGTGGCGCCGCGTGAGCCACAAGTGCTCTATCGCCTGGCCCAGGTGCGCATGGCTCAGGGCGATGCGCCCCAGGCGGAGCAATTCGCTCGCCGTGGCCTGAGCCTGGCCAATGGGCGCCCAGACCTGCAAGCCAGCCTGTGGGCCTTGATCGGGGATGCGCGTGCCGCCCAGGGCGATGCAGCGGGTGCCGCCCAGGCGCGGCAAAAAGCCAAGGTCAGCCTCTGATGGATGCGCGTTTTCCCGCGATTGCCGAGCAGTTATTGTTGATCGAGCGCGAACTGCGCGTTCAGGGCTGGTGGGATGAAGTATCCCCCAGTGTTGAAGCCCTCAGCAGTGTCGAACCTTTTTCTGTCGATACTCTGGACTTCCACCAGTGGCTGCAGTGGATCTTCCTCGCGCGTATGAAGCAGATCCTGGAACAGGACCTGCCCTTGCCGAATGCGTCGGGGATCCTGGAAATGGCCGAGATGGTCTACGCCGACCGGCCGCGGGAGAGCCTCGGCTTGCGTAACGCGCTGAAAAAGTTCGATCAATTGATCGCCGACGCTCGTTAATTGCCTGACTGCCGGTTTTTCCGGCAGTCTTGCGCACATTTCTACCGCTTGACGACATTCAGGCGAGTTTTATCCCTCCTCAAAGCCCTTTCTTCTGCGTTCTCATGCGCTTAGTTGGAAAAAAGCGCAATTATTGCTTGACTTGAAGGACGTGAAACAGAAGAATCCAAAGTCCGCTGTATCGGGACTGCCAGAAGCAGGCCCGCTCAGCAGATCATGAGGCGCACATCCGCGCCGACCTGTAACACCCGCAACGCGTTACCTCGCGCTGGGTGGGAAAAGCCCGCAACACTTGGGACGATCCCAATACTTGCTCAGTCAGTGCTGACGTAGTCGGCGACCACCGTCGCTCATGCTCTGTTGAGAAGTAAACCTATTAAGACCCGTCGGTTTTTTAACGGACGGTATTCTGGCGTTTTAGAGGTGAACAACGTGGAGCTTTTATCTGGCGGTGAGATGCTCGTCCGCTTTTTGCGTGACGAAGGCGTCGACTATATCTACGGGTACCCAGGTGGTGCTCTGCTGCATGTCTACGACGCACTGTTCAAGGAACCGGCTGTTACCCACATCCTGGTTCGCCACGAACAGGCCGCGACCCATATGGCTGACGGCTACGCCCGTGCCACCGGTAAAGCCGGCGTGGTACTGGTAACCTCCGGCCCAGGCGCAACCAATGCCATCACCGGCATCGCGACTGCGTATATGGACTCCATCCCGATGGTGATCATCTCTGGCCAGGTGCCTAGCACCATGGTCGGCACCGACGCTTTCCAGGAAACCGACATGATCGGTATCTCCCGGCCGATCGTGAAACACAGCTTCATGATCAAGCACGCGTCGGAAATCCCGGAAGTCATGAAAAAGGCGTTCTACCTCGCACAGTCCGGTCGCCCGGGCCCTGTGGTGGTCGATATCCCGAAAGACATGACCAACCCGGCCGAAAAATTCGAATACGTTTTTCCCAAGAAAGCCAAGCTGCGTTCCTACAGTCCGGCCGTCCGTGGGCACTCGGGGCAGATCCGCAAGGCGGCAGAAATGCTCCTGGCGGCCAAGCGCCCCGTGTTGTACTCCGGCGGTGGCGTGATTCTGGGCGGCGGTTCCGCGCCACTCACCGAGCTGGCCAAGCTGCTCAACCTGCCGGTGACCAACACCCTGATGGGCCTCGGCGCATTCCCGGGTTCGGACCGTCAGTTTGTCGGCATGCTCGGCATGCACGGCAGCTACACCGCCAACCTCACCATGCACCACGCCGATGTGATCCTCGCCGTGGGCGCGCGGTTCGATGACCGAGTGATCAACGGCGCGAGCAAATTCTGCCCGAATGCCAAGATCATCCACATCGACATCGACCCGGCGTCCATCTCCAAGACCATCAAGGCCGATGTGCCAATCGTGGGGCCTGTAGAAAGTGTACTGACCGAAATGGTCGCTGCACTCAAGGACATCGGCGAAACGCCGAACAAGGAGTCCGTTGCCAGCTGGTGGAAGCAGATCGACGAATGGCGCGGTGATCGTGGCCTGTTCCCTTATGACAAGGGCGACGGCAGCATCATCAAGCCACAAACCGTGATCGAAACCCTGTGCGAAGTGACCAAGGGCGACGCCTTTGTGACCTCCGACGTGGGCCAGCACCAGATGTTCGCGGCGCAGTACTACAAGTTCGACAAGCCTAACCGCTGGATCAACTCCGGTGGCCTCGGCACGATGGGCTTTGGTTTCCCTGCGGCCATGGGGGTGAAACTGAGCTTCCCGGATGCCGACGTTGCCTGCGTCACCGGCGAAGGCAGCATCCAGATGAACATCCAGGAGCTGTCGACGTGCCTGCAATACGGTCTTCCCGTGAAGATCGTCTGCTTGAACAACGGCGTGCTCGGCATGGTTCGTCAATGGCAGGACATGAGCTACGGTAGCCGTCACTCCCATTCCTACATGGAATCGTTGCCGGATTTCATCAAGTTGGTTGAAGCCTATGGCCACGTCGGCATTCGCATCACTGATTTGAAAGATCTGAAGCCGAAGATGGAAGAAGCGTTCGCCATGAAGGACCGCCTGGTGTTCATCGATATTCAGGTGGATACCAGCGAGCACGTCTACCCGATGCAGATCAAAGACGGCTCTATGCGCGACATGTGGCTGAACAAGACGGAGCGTACTTAATCATGCGGCATATTATCTCCCTGCTTCTGGAGAACGAACCCGGCGCCTTGTCCCGTGTTGTCGGCCTGTTTTCGCAACGCAACTACAACATTGAAAGCCTGACCGTGGCGCCGACCGAAGACCCGACCCTGTCGCGCCTGACGTTGACTACTGTGGGCCACGATGAGGTGATCGAGCAGATCACCAAGAACCTCAACAAGCTGATCGAAGTGGTCAAGCTGGTCGACCTGTCGGAAAGCGCCCACATCGAGCGCGAACTGATGCTGGTCAAGGTCAAGGCCACGGGTGCCCAACGTGCCGAGATCAAGCGCACTACCGATATTTATCGCGGGCAGATCGTCGATGTGAGTGCCAGCGTTTATACCGTTCAACTGACCGGTACAAGCGACAAGCTGGACAGCTTCATCCAGTCGATCGGGACGGCCTCGATTCTGGAAACCGTACGCAGTGGTGTCACCGGGATTGCCCGTGGCGACAAAGTACTCAGCATCTAACCCAAATTAGCGAATGGCCTCACGGCCTGGATATATAGAGGAACCTCATGAAAGTTTATTACGATAAAGATTGTGACCTGTCGATCATCCAGGGCAAGAAAGTCGCCATCATCGGCTACGGTTCCCAGGGCCACGCTCAAGCGTGCAACCTGAAAGACTCCGGCGTTGACGTCACCGTTGGCCTGCGCAAAGGTTCGGCCACCGTAGCCAAGGCTGAAGCCCATGGCCTGAAAGTGACCGACGTTGCTTCTGCTGTGGCGGCTGCCGACCTGGTCATGATCCTGACCCCGGACGAGTTCCAGTCCTCGCTGTACAAGAACGAAATCGAGCCGAACATCAAGAAGGGCGCTACCCTGGCCTTCTCCCACGGCTTCGCGATTCACTACAACCAGGTCGTGCCGCGCGCTGACCTCGACGTGATCATGATCGCGCCGAAAGCACCGGGCCACACCGTGCGTTCCGAGTTCATCAAAGGCGGCGGTATCCCTGACCTGATCGCGATCTACCAGGATGCGTCGGGCAACGCCAAGAACGTTGCACTGTCCTACGCTGCTGGCGTGGGTGGCGGTCGTACCGGCATCATCGAAACCACGTTCAAGGACGAGACCGAAACCGACCTGTTCGGCGAACAAGCCGTTCTGTGCGGCGGTACCGTTGAGCTGGTAAAAGCCGGTTTCGAAACCCTGGTTGAAGCTGGCTACGCGCCGGAAATGGCCTACTTCGAATGCCTGCACGAACTGAAGCTGATCGTTGACCTCATGTACGAAGGCGGCATCGCCAACATGAACTACTCGATCTCCAACAACGCCGAATACGGCGAGTACGTGACCGGCCCTGAAGTGATCAACGCCGAGTCCCGCCAGGCCATGCGCAACGCCCTGAAACGTATTCAGGACGGCGAATACGCCAAAATGTTCATCAGCGAAGGCGCTACCGGCTACCCTTCGATGACCGCCAAGCGTCGTAATAACGCCGCTCACGGTATCGAAGTCATCGGCGAGCAACTGCGCTCCATGATGCCGTGGATCGGTGCCAACAAGATCGTCGACAAAGCCAAGAACTAAGTCGTACGCATCAAGGGAAAACGCGGCTTAGGCCGCGTTTTTTCGTTTGAGGGGTTGGTTCTGGTATAAAGCTGCATCGTTTGCAGGCGAACACTCGCTGCAAGTATCTGTCGAATTTTTTCACACCGTTGCAAGGTAAAGTCCATGAGCGAACGTCCCGAAGAGCCAAACCAGGCTTCCGACGCCGAAAGCATGCTGCCGATTGATGAACATGTCGAAGAAGGGCATGACGCCGAAGGCCGCAAGGTCCGGCATCGTGGCATCTATCTGCTGCCCAACCTGTTCACCACGGCGAATCTGTTCGCCGGCTTCTACTCCATCATCAACTCCATGAGTGCCCAGAGCGCGCTGGCGGCGGGTGATGCGGCGAGTGCCAGCAAATACTTTGGCTTTGCTGCTATCGCAATTTTCGTGGCCATGGTGCTCGACGGCCTGGATGGTCGCGTGGCGCGTATGACCAATACTCAAAGTGCTTTTGGCGCCGAGTACGACTCGTTGTCGGACATGGTTGCCTTTGGTGTTGCCCCCGCACTGCTGGCGTTTGCCTGGGCATTGGGTGACATGGGCAAGGTCGGCTGGATGGTTGCCTTCATCTATGTCGCGGGTGCCGCTTTGCGCCTGGCGCGCTTCAACACCCAGGTAGGGACTGCCGACAAGCGCTACTTCATCGGCCTTGCCAGCCCGGCAGCGGCGGGTGTTGTCGCGGGGATTGTATGGGCGTTCAGTGACTACGGGATTCAGGGATCGAAGATGTCGTTCCTGGTTGCCCTGATGGTGGCAGCGGCCGGCATGCTGATGGTCAGCAACATCAAGTACAACAGCTTCAAGGAATTTGACCTCAAGGGGCGCGTGCCTTTCGTGGCCATCCTTGTGGTGGTGCTGGTGTTCGCGGTCGTGTTCAGTGATCCACCGCGTATCCTGCTGCTGGCGTTCCTGGCCTATGCGGCTTCTGGCCCGATTCAGTACTTGTTGCGTCTGCGTCGGGACAAAACATTGTCTTAATGTAATTTCCCCCATACTCCGCAGTCTATTGGTGCATCAGTTCTCCAACGCTGCGGAGTTACCATGTTAATCAAATTACCCAAAGCGTCCGATTGTCACGAATCGGATGTCACGCCTGAATCTTTCTATCTCTCTCGCCGCAGCCTGCTCGGTGGTGCGCTTGCCGGTGTTGCCGCCAGCAGCTTGCCGCGTTGGGCCAGTGCCGGCGATGCTTCGCGGTATGCCGACGTCGAGCCGGGCAGTGCGCCCAACTGGTTTACGGAAAAACTTCCGAATGCGAAGTGGCAGTCGGTGACGGTCAAAGATGAGGCCATCACGCCATTCAAGGATGCAACTCACTACAACAACTTCTATGAGTTCGGGACAGGCAAGGGCGACCCGGCAACGAATGCGGGCTCGCTCAAGACGCAGCCCTGGAGTGTGGTGATTGATGGTGAAGTCGCAAAACCTGGGCGCTATGCCCTGGAAGACTTCATGAAACCCTATGCGCTGGAAGAGCGCATCTACCGCCTGCGTTGCGTCGAGGCATGGTCCATGGTGATTCCGTGGATAGGCTTTCCCATCTCGGCGTTGCTCAAGCAGGTCGAGCCAACCTCCAAAGCCAAGTACATCCGTTTTGAAACCCTTCAGGATCCCAAGAGCATGCCTGGGCAACGCTCAAGTTTCGGCTTGATCGATTGGCCTTATGTGGAAGGGCTGCGCCTGGATGAGGCGATGAATCCGTTGGCGATCCTCGCTGTGGGCATGTACGGGCGGGAGTTGCCTAACCAGAACGGTGCACCGTTGCGCTTGGTGGTGCCGTGGAAGTATGGCTTCAAGAGTGTGAAGTCCATCGTGCGTATCAGTCTGGTCAGTGAGCAGCCGAAAACGACGTGGCAGAGTATTGCAGCTGATGAGTATGGGTTTTATGCGAATGTGAATCCTACGGTCGATCACCCGCGCTGGACCCAGGCGCGGGAGCGCCGTCTGCCGAGCGGCCTGTTTAGTCCGAATGTGCGCGAGACGCAGATGTTCAATGGCTATTCGGATGAGGTCGCTTCTTTATATACAGGCCTCGATCTGCGGAAGAACTACTGATGCGCTATCCCATCTGGCGCATCGGCGTGTTTGTAGCCGCAGCAGTGTGGCCATTGCTCTGGTTGTATGAAGCGTGGAGTTCTGCGCTGGGGCCTGATCCAGGCAAGGTGCTCGTTGATCGCCTGGGTTTGGGGACGCTCATTTTATTGCTGATCACGCTTGCTATGACGCCGGTGCAGAAGTTGAGCGGTTGGGCGGGGTGGATAGCAGTGCGACGACAGTTGGGGCTGTGGTGCTTTGCTTATGTTGTGCTGCACCTGGCGGCCTATTGTGTGTTTGTCCTGGGGCTGGATTGGTCGCAGCTCGGCGTAGAGTTGAGCAAGCGGCCCTACATCATTGTGGGGGCGCTGGGGTTTGTTGCTCTCCTTATGTTGGCCGTTACGTCGAACCGCTATAGCCAGCGTCGGTTGGGGAGTCGATGGAAGAAGCTGCACCGTCTGGTCTATGTGATTCTTGGGCTCGGTTTGCTGCACATGCTGTGGATAGTGCGGGCGGATCTGAAGGAGTGGGCTATCTACGCTTCTATAGGTGCGCTACTTCTGTTGATCCGCGTGCCGCCGGTAATGCGTCGAATCCCTCGCCTTATTGCTAAAAAAGCGCCTTCTGCAACAAAAGCGTAATTAAGCCTTGACGGCAGATTCTGGAGGCCTATAATTCGCCCCACTTCCGGCGCAGTCGAAACGGAAAACTCCTTGGTAAACAATGAGTTATGCAGTTTTCGGCAGCAAGTTGCTTCAGTTCATCGAAGCCGAAAGGAAGTTGAAAAGGAGGTGTTGACAGCAGCGTGTAACGCTGTAGAATTCGCCTCCCGCTTACGAGAGATCGCAAGCGCAAGTGGTTGAAGTTGTTGAAGAAATCTTCGAAAACTTCTGAAAATAACCACTTGACAGCAAA
>NZ_WJZD01000013.1:0-154329 GCF_021609665.1 Pseudomonas sp. PA-1-3F
AAAACCCAAGCCCAAGCCCGTGCCTAAACCTGAGCCCAAGCCGGCCCCCAAGGCCGTCGAGCAGCCACCTGCACCACCGACGCCAGCGCCACCTGCACCGCCCGCACCTGCGGCGCCAGCGCCGGTGACGCCTGCTTCGGCCAACGCCGCGTACCTGAAAAACCCGGCGCCGGAATACCCGTCACTGGCTCAGCGTCGCGGTTGGGAAGGCACGGTGTTGCTGCGGGTGCAGGTGCTGGCCAGCGGTAAACCGGGTGAGATCCAGGTGCAAAAAAGCAGTGGTCGCCAGCAGTTGGATGACGCGGCATTGGCGGCGGTGAAGCGCTGGAGTTTCGTGCCTGCCAAGCAGGGCGATGTGGCCCAGAACGGCTGGGTGAGCGTGCCCATCGATTTCAAGATTCATTAATTATTCAGCGGCGCAGAGGGAAAACATCATGGCATTGGCATCTCCACTTGAATCCATCGAAAGCACGGTGATCTGGCTGCTGGTGGCCTTTTCGGTCGCCACTTGGGGCCTGGCCTTGCTCAAGGGCGTGCAGTTCGGTCGCCTCAAGGCCCAGGATCGCAAGTTTCACAAACAGTTCTGGGCGGCATCGAGCCTCGACTCGGCCGCCGAACTCGCCGAAACCCAGCCTGGCGCCGCCGCCCGTGTAGCCCAGGCCGGTTATGCCGCGATCCAGGTGGGCGATACCACCCACGCTGCGGATTTGAGCCAGGCGATCAATCACCAGGATCGCCTCGAACGCGCGCTGCGCCAGCAAATCGTGCGTGAACGTCGCTCCCTGGAAACCGGTCTGGCTGTAGTCGCCAGTATCGGCAGCACCTCGCCGTTTATCGGCCTGTTTGGCACCGTGTGGGGGATCATGGAAGCGCTGAAGGGGATCAGTGCTGCCGGGTCCGCCAGCCTGGAAACCGTGGCCGGGCCCATCGGCGCGGCACTGGTGGCGACCGGCGTGGGGATCGCCGTCGCGGTGCCTGCGGTGCTGGTCTACAACTACTTTTTGCGCCGCCTGAAGCTGACGGCGGCAGACCTGGATGACTTTGCCCACGACTTCTACAGCCTGGCGCAGAAAAACGCGTTCCGCGTGCTGCTGCACCCGGCGCTGACCAAGGCCGGCGCCGGCAGCCCGCAGAAAGTGAAGGAGGCGTCCTGACATGGCCTTCTCCACGCAAGACAGTGATGAGGTGCTGAGCGAGATCAACGTCACGCCGCTGGTGGACGTGATGCTGGTGCTGCTGGTGGTGTTTATCGTCACCGCGCCGCTGTTGACCAACTCGATCCCGATCAACCTGCCCAAGACCCAGGCCGTGGCACCGGTTGAGCAGAAGGATCCATTGGTGGTGAGCATCGACGGCGCCGGCAAATTGTTTATCAACAAGGACGAAATCCAGCCGGATCTGCTGGAGTTCAACCTGCAGGCGGCGAAGGCCAAGGACCCCGATGTGCGGGTGCAACTGCAGGCTGACGATGGAGTGAACTACGGCGAAGTGGCACGAGCCATGGCGTCGATTGAGCGTGCGGGCATCACCAAGTTGTCGGTGATCACTGCACGTTAGTTTCAAAAAGTCTCGACAGTTTTTGGGCCGCTTTCCTTGGCAGGGTGCGGCCCTTTTTTTATCTAAGCATTGCATGTTTACAGATGTTGCACAGGAAAAGAATTTACATGTATCCGAGCGTGCAATTCTCGGCTGCATGCTTATTCTGGTCGGCGCATAGAGTGATTTAATTAATGGAGTAATTGCATGTCTATACGCGTTCCTGTCCGAGTCGTGAATACGTTCGTTAATCCCAATTTAACGGTTGAAAAGCCTGAAGAAAAGCCTGCGGTAATGGCATCTTCGAACGATCGTATGGCCGGCCTGAGACATCCATCAGCCTGTATTTTGCCCACGCTGGCTGACTATAAGAGAAAACAGAGTTTACTGCAGGGCGCTGAAGCAAGCCCTACGCCAGGAAGTGGGAGCAACTCGGCATTCAAAAAAATGCTCGTTTAGAATCTTATATCAGCAAGCAAACCGCCGACTTTGTAACGCCCGAAAAAGAAATTTCCACTATTTTATCTGC
Source organism: Pseudomonas sp. PA-1-3F (assembly GCF_021609665.1). NCBI lineage: Bacteria > Pseudomonadati > Pseudomonadota > Gammaproteobacteria > Pseudomonadales > Pseudomonadaceae > Pseudomonas > Pseudomonas sp. PA-1-3F. Next base: position 2,066 of record NZ_WJZD01000013.1, read on the forward strand.
AAAGATAAAGCAGCAATGGGGTGTGGATATTGATCCAGATAAAACCTATCTGGTGACATTTAAAGATGACAGTGAGGATGAAAAAGAGGTGGTAGAAAAAATCACCCTGACACAAGCGGCATTGAAAAACAGGCAAGATGTAACAATTAAGAAAGATGAAAGCTGGTTCGTAAAGATTGGCAAGTACTTTTCGCCAGCGATATATATTTACAACCAGATTGACGGTTGGGTGCAGGAAGCAAACACTCGACAAGGTATTTATCGGGAGCCCAGTGCGCCGGGCGATGCCCCCTATAACGACGACACCCGCGTTTCCATACCGGTGGATGACTTCAAGGCATTAGTCTGGGATACAGACCGGACCCAACTGTATAAGAAGACCCTTGATGGGTTTTGGGACAAGCACAGCGAATCTTATACGGCATTGAGTAAAATCTCGTTTGTCAAAGCCATCAATCTGCAGCGCCTGGAAGGGAGCCTTGGCCCTGCCGAGACGGCACTCGCTCAGCGAGCGTTGGGGCCTGTTGCGCAAAAGGATTGGTCCAAGCTGACGGTCCAGGATTTTGAAGGGCCTGCCGTGAAGGACCCGGATCTGGACATCGGGCTGCTGAGCATCAATGGGTTTGAGTCGACCGACTTGATGTGTGTGACCGATCGGAAAACCCAGTTGACGTTGCTTTACATCCCTGGCAACTCCTCGCCAATACATCGCTTCGATAATCCGCAGCAAATGACAACGTGGCTGGCCGGGCAAGCCTCGGACCCCGTAAAGCGCGCGTCCTTGTTGACGCACTTTTCCCTCAAGGATCAAGCTGACAGAACGTTTTCAGACGGCGTACGTCAGACCCTGCAAGGGATGGGAAACTGGTCCGATGCGCAGGCATCAGGCAATGCTTTCCTTGCGAGCCTCAACGGTTGGGTGCCGGATCGTTTCATCGCTGTTGAGCAGTTGCACGGCGATCCTTTCGAAGCGGTCAAGGTTCGGCAAAAAGCACGGTCCTATTCGGACGCCGACAATGCGATTGTCAGTGACGGGGACTACACCAAGAACCAGGTGCTGCATGTCGTGGAAGAGGCTACCAAGGTCGCTATGTTCATGACGCCGCTGGCGCTGGTGATGCCCGAAGTCGCTATAGGGCTGGATGTTTTCTTCCTCGCCGCCGGTGCTGCCCAGACAGGTATCGGTATTGATGACGCCGTCCAGGGAAAAGCAACGGCTTCCGACCGCATTGTGTTTGGCGTGTTGAACGCCGTACCGCCGTTGGCCACTCACGCGGGGGCACCACTGGCGAAAGCGCTGACAGAGAGGGTGTCCGGCGGTGGCGTTGCAGCAGGGGTTGATGCTGCAACCCGCACACCCACCCAAGTGACTGAACAAGCGCGCCCATTCTTCAGGCCACCACAACGTGTCAATGGGCATATCGGATACCCGATGGGGCCCGTCTCACCTCCAGTGATCCTTGAGGAGGTCAGGGTTCCCATGGATGACGTGAGGCGCATGATCGGGAAAGACTATATGGTTTATGTCGGTCAATACGGCACCAAAGTTACGTATGACGTCGAAGCGGGTCTTTGGCGCGGGCTCCAAGCCAATGGTCAGGTGAACGACATCTTTTATTGGCGTAAAGGTCAGGGACGGTGGCTGGGTGGCACTCAAGCCGAAGCGATTGAGGCCAGTAAAAATGCGCCTGCTTCGATGACAACCAAAGTACTGAAACTACCGAGAATGCCGGTACTGCCGTCCGGTGCTACAGACGTGCCGAAAGTGATCCACTATTTTTGGGCCGGCAATGAAATGCCGGAAAATCTACTCAATAATATTATGGAAAATTCCCGGAAAAGCCCCGGGTATAAATCGATTGTTCACGTTGATGCCAATGACGCGGATACTTTTCAGAAAATACATTCAGCGTTGGATCATAAAGTGGGCGGGCTTGAAGTTCATGATTTAAAGGCCGATGAAAGTTTTCAGGCTCTGAATGCAGGTCAATACGGCGAGATGTATCAGTTTTTCCGTTCAGGGCGTGGGCAGAATTTAGCGGCGTCATCGGACGTCATGCGCGCTGTGCTAATGAAAAAGTACGGTGGCATCTATCTGGATACGGATGATGCGCTGACCTTTAATGTGGGCGAGGTCACATTGAAAGCCACGCCTAATGATATCTTGATGAACGTGCCGGTTACTTACGAACCTACGGACTTCAATGGCTTCAACACCAGTAATTTTGCCAGTCATCCAGACAACCCTGTATTTGACGAGATTCTGGAGACGGCGTATGAGCGATACAAGGCAAACGAAGAATGGCTAAACGCTAATCGTCCCTTTCTGAAGGAAAACTCGACAGCCGCAGAGCGGCAAATTTATAACGAGTATGAAAAGAAAATTTTCGAGATCACTGGGCCGAGAATGTTTGGTGATGTATTGGCGCAAAAAGAGTATGGATTTTTTTCAGAAGTTGAGGAACTGACGGATCTGATGAATGCGCGTATTTTACTTCCGCAAGCGTATGCGGAAAAACTTACACAAGTGCGTGATTATTATATGGCGATGAATCATAAGCTCGGAGTTGCTATCGGCTCGGAACACTCTATGCATCATTCTCGCTGAGGTTGGCTCGGTCATTGCGCCGCGGTGGCAGGGGCGCAATGGCCGGTTTTAATGAAGGGCTTGGTAAAAGCAAGTTCTGAAAAGGGTGCAAATTCCTTTTGGTTATTAATAAATTCTTTTTTATTCCTTATTTGTGCGTGAGCCTCACCCTATACTGACCAGCAACGTTAAACGCTGCAGGAGGGCACACCCATGCACAGCGAGTCGATTCGTTATCTGATCGTGCCGGGCTGGCAAGGATCGCCAGAAGATCATTGGCAAACCCATTGGCAAAACAGCTTGCCCAACAGCGCACGGGTGGAACAGGCCGATTGGCTGACGCCGCGTCGCGAGGATTGGGTCGCCGCACTGGCCGAGGCCATCGCTGCCGACAGCACGCCGGTCATCCTGATCGCTCATAGCCTGGGTTGCATCACCGTGGCCCACTGGGCCGCCACTGCCCCCGTGCACTTCTTGCGGCAGGTACGCGGCGCATTGCTGGTGGCACCGGCGGATGTCGAGCGTCCTGCGTGTGCCCCTGCACTGCGCAATTTCGCCCCTATTCCAACTGACCTGCTGCCATTTCCCAGCCAGGTGGTCAGCTCCGACAACGACAGTGCCGTAAGCGCCCCCAGGGCTCTGGAACTGGCGCGTCAGTGGGGCGCCGAAGCCGGCATCTTGTCGGGCGCCGGGCATATCAATGTGAAGTCCGGCCACCGGCGCTGGGAGCAAGGGTTTGCTTACCTCTATCGCCTGCAACATCGCCTCGAGCACCACGCTCGGCGCAGCGCCTAATATTTTTCAACGCCCCGTCCCTGTGTGGATTGGGGCGGGAGCCTGCCATGAGTCTGCATGAAACCTTCGGCCAGCCGCTGCTGACCTTTCCAGATGCTGAAAAAAGCCCGTTGAGCATTCGCGCCAAGGCGCTGGTGTTCGTCGACCCACGCTCACGCCAACTGCGTGAAGAGTTGGAAAGCCTTGCGCCGCGCGCCTTACCCGTATTGATTCGAGGAGAAACCGGCAGCGGTAAAGAGTTGCTGGCGCGGCACATCCACCGTGGCAGTGACCGTACAGGCCTGTTTGTCCCGGTCAACTGTGGCGCCATCAGCCCCACCTATGCCGATGCCGAGTTGTTTGGCTATGCCGCCGGCAGTCACAGTGGCGCGGCGAGCAGCCGCGCGGGCTGGTTTGGCTCGGCCAATGGCGGCACCTTGTATCTGGATGAAATTGGTGACTTGCCGCTGCCGATCCAGGTGAAATTGCTCGCGGCCCTGGAGAACCACGAAGTCACCCGTGTCGGTGCCCAACAGCCCAGCCCGGTGGATGTGCGCCTGGTGGCCGCCACCAGCATCGACCTGGCCCAGGCCGTGGCCGTGGGCAAGTTTCACGAGCGTCTGTTCCATTATTTGAGTGAGGGCCGGTTGGACCTGCCGGCGTTGCGCGAGCGGGTGGGGGATATCTTGTCCCTGGCCGAATATTTCCTCGGCATCTACAGCCAGCGCCTGGACCTGCCGGTGCCACTGATCAGCGACGCCGCCCAGCAGGTGCTGGAACACCACACTTGGCCGGGTAACACCCGCGAACTGGAAAACGTCATTCACTTTGCCTTGCTGGTGAGCAGCGGCGATGAAATCTTGCCCGAGCATTTGAACTTGCCAGCGGCGGGTTCGCCGCTGGAGCAAGTGCGACGAATTTTGGCCAGCGCCAGCCCGGCCGAGCAGGAATCGGTGCGTAAAATCCTGTATGAGCAAAATGGAATATCAACGTGAATAAAAGATATTGTTCGGGAATAAAAAATCTAGGTATTGTCCTTTCCACGCCGCGATAGCACTTCGCTGGCACCTCACATAAAAACGGTCGTTAGAAGGACATTGCATGAAAAAGGTTCTGTTGTTTACCGCTCTGGCGGCTGCCCTGACTGCTGGCTTTGCCCAGGCCAGCGAGAAACTGGTGGTGGCTGCTACGCCGATTCCCCACGCCGAAATCCTCGAGCTGATCAAGCCGACCCTGGCTAAGGAAGGTGTGGACCTGCAGATCAAAGTCTTTACCGACTACGTACAGCCAAACGTGCAAGTCGCTGAGAAACGCCTGGATGCCAACTATTTCCAGACCCTGCCGTACCTAGAAAACTTCAACAAGGGTAAAGGCACCAATCTGATTACCGTGGTGGGCGTGCACGTTGAACCCTTCGGCGGCTACTCGAAAAAGATCAAGAAAATCGAAGATCTGAAAGATGGCGCCACCGTGGCGATTCCGAACGAAGGCTCCAACAGCGGCCGCGCCCTGTTGCTGCTGCAAAAGGCCGGTGTGATCACCCTCAAAGACCCGACCAACGCCCTGGCCACGCCGAAAGACATCGCCAGCAACCCGAAGAACCTGAAGTTCAAAGAGCTGGAATCGGCCCTGCTGCCACGGGTGCTGGACCAGGTTGACCTCGACCTGATCAACACCAACTACGCCCTGGAAGCTGGCCTGAACCCGGCCAAGGACGCGTTGATCATCGAAGACGCCAAATCACCTTACGTAAACTTCCTGGTGGCCCGCCCGGACAACAAGGACAGCGATGCTATCCAGAAGTTGGCCAAGGCCCTGACCAGCCCGGAAGTCAAAGCTTTCATCGAGAAGAAGTACAACGGCGCGGTGGTGCCAGCGTTCTGATGTAAGCCAAAACCCCCTTCAAGGTTTCAACGCCGACGGCTACTACAGCGTCGGCGTTTTTTTATCTGAAATACAGTCAAAACTGTGCGATTGCTCGTTCCCACGCTCCGCGTGGGAACGTCTCCTGTGACGCTCTGCGTCACGACTTTAGAGCGGACGCAGAGCGTCCTGGGCTGCATTCCCACGCAGAGCGTGGGAATGATCGACAGCTCCCGCAGGGGTTAGGTTTTTGGGTGATATCAATATGCTATTTTGGTATTTAAATTTTGATTTTTATACCTTTAAAGTTCGCGCTAGCTGACGTTATCCACGTCGGCACGGACTGCGCTCGCGGCATTACCCATGCGGCGATATGGACTGCACATGACCTTCGATTTCGCTTTTATCCTCAGCACCCTGCCGGCGTTTCTCAAGGCCGTGGGTGTGACGCTGCAAGTCGGCCTGATCGCCATTGCCACGTCCTTGCTGGTGGCGCTGATCAACGCTGCGCTGCTGGTGTTTCGCACGCCTTACCTGTCGCGCCTGGTGGCGCTCTATGTGGAGCTGGCGCGTAACACGCCGCTGTTGATCCAACTGTTCTTCGTCTACTTCGCGCTGCCGGCCCTGGGTTTCAATATTTCCGGGTTCTGGGCGGCGATCATCACCATGACCTTTCTGGGCGGCGCCTATCTCACCGAGGTGCTGCGCGCTGGTGTGGAAGCGGTGCCGCTGGCGCAAATCGAGTCGGGCAAGTCCATTGGCCTGTCCGATTGGCAGCTGTTGCGCCATGTGATCCTGCCCCAGGCCGGCATCCTCAGCCTGCCGGCGCTGTTCGCCAATTTCATCTTTCTGCTCAAGGAAACTACGGTGGTTTCCGCCGTGGCGGTGCCGGAAATTCTCTACACCACCAAGAGCTACATCGCCCTCTACTACAAGACCTACGAAATGCTCGCTGTGCTGACGCTGATTTGCGTGCTGTTGTTCCTGCCGTTGTCGCTGTTGCTCAGCCGCCTGGAAAGGAGGCTCCAGCATGGCCAGTTCGGGTCTTGAGTTGCTCTGGGTGTCGTTGCCGCAACTGGGCAAGGGCGCTGCGCAAACCCTGTCGATTTCGTTTTTGAGCATCGCCTTCAGTACGGTTGGCGGCGTGCTCTACGGCGTGCTGCGCACTTTGAATAACAAAGCGATCAACGGCGTGCTGCGGGTCTACCTGGAACTGTTCCGCGCCATTCCGGTACTGGTGTGGTTGTACCTGCTGTTTTTTGGCGTGCCGATCTTCTTCGGCCTGAGCATCCCCAGTTTCTGGTGCGCGGTGCTGGTGCTGTCGTTGTGGGGCGTCAGCGAGGTGGGCGAAGTGGTGCGTGGCGCGTTGCATTCGCTGCCCCGTGGCCAGCGCGAAGCGGGCTTGTCGATTGGCCTGTCCGGCCCACAGTTGTACGGCTATGTACTGCTGCCCCAGGCCCTCAAGCGCATGACGCCGCCGACCATCAATGTGTACACGCGCATCATCAAGACCAGCTCCCTGGCGGTGCTGATCGGCGTGGTGGATGTGATCAAGGTCGGCCAGCAAATCATCGAGCGCACCTATGAGTCGGTATTGATCTACGGTGCGCTGTTCCTGTTTTTCTTCTTTATCTGCTACCCGTTGTCAGCCGCCTCCAAGGTGCTGGAACGGCGCTGGGCCCAAGCATGAGCGTATTGATCGAGTTCCAGGGTTTCAACAAATTCTTCGGCGAGGCGCAGGTGCTCAAGGGTATCGACCTGAGCGTGCAACGCGGCGAAGTGGTGGTGATCCTCGGCCCCAGCGGCTGTGGCAAAAGCACCTTGCTGCGTTGTTTGAACGGGTTGGAAGTGGCACACAGCGGCAGTCTGCGGTTCGCCGGCAAAGAGCTGCTGGATAAAACCACCGACTGGCGCCAGGTACGCCAGGACATCGGCATGGTGTTCCAGAGCTACCACCTGTTCCCGCACATGAGCGTGCTCGACAACATCCTGCTCGGCCCGCTCAAAGTGCAAAAGCGCGACCCCCGGGAGGCCCGTGAGCAGGCGGAAAAATTGCTGGAGCGCGTGGGCCTTGCCGACAAGCGCGACGCCTTCCCACGCCAGCTTTCCGGCGGCCAGCAGCAACGCATCGCCATCGTCCGCTCGTTGTGCATGAACCCCCAGGTCATGCTGTTTGACGAAGTCACCGCGGCCCTCGACCCGGAGATGGTCAAGGAAGTGCTGGAAGTGATCCAGGACCTGGCCCGCGATGGCATGACCCTGCTGATCGTTACCCACGAAATGGCCTTCGCCCGCGCCGTCGCCGACCGCGTGGTGTTCATGGAGGCCGGTCGCATCCTCGAACACAACACCCCCGAGGCATTCTTTACGAACCCGCAGACCGCGCGCGCGCAGCAGTTCCTGGAGAAGTTCTCCTTTGTTTCAACACTGCCCAAAAAGATCAAGGAACTGGAGCTGATATGAAAAAGTTACTGCTGCCACTGTTTGCCGTCGCCTTGCTGGCCGGCTGCGATAAAAAGGCCGAAGAGCCGGTAAAACCCGCGGCTGTGAGCTACATCGACAAAATCAAAGCGCGGGACAAGCTGATTGTCGGCGTGTTTACCGACAAGCCGCCATTCGGTTTTGTGGACGAAGCGGGTCGTTATGTCGGCTTCGATACCGACATCGGCCGTCAATTCGCCAAGGACCTGTTGGGCGACGAAAACAAGGTGGAATTTGTCGCCGTGGAACCGGCCAGCCGCATTCCGTTCCTGCAAAGCGACAAGGTCGACCTGATTCTCGCCAACATGACCGTGACGCCTGAACGCAAGGACGCGGTGGACTTCACCAACCCCAACCTGAAAGTCGCGGTGCAGGCTCTGGTGCCGAATGACAGCGCCGTCAAAAGCCTGGATGACCTGGCAACCCGCACGACCATCGTCACCACCGGCACCACGGCGGATATCTGGCTGACCAAGAACCATCCGGACTGGAAGCTGCTCAAGTTCGAGAAGAACTCCGAGTCGCTGCAGGCGTTGTCGGCTGGCCGTGGGGATGCCTATGCGCAAGACAACCTGGTGCTGTTCAGTTGGGCCAAGCAGAACCCGGGTTACCGCGTGCTGGAAGAGAAGCTGGGTGATGAAGCGCCGATTGCCCCGGCGGTGAAGAAGGGCAATACCGAGCTGCGTGACTGGGTGAATGCCGAGCTGGCGAAGTTGGGCGAGGAGAAGTTTCTGCTCAAGCTTTATGACCAATATGTGCGAAAAGAACTGAGCGATGACACCAAGCCTGAGAGTGTGATTGTCGAAGGCGGTAAGTGGCAGGGCTGATTGATCACCCCGTCCTTGTAGGAGCGAGCTTGCTCGCGAAGAACGCACAGGCAACGCGGGCTACCAGATAGCGCTGCGTTATCGTTGACGTTTTTCGCGAGCAAGCTCGCTCCTACTCCGGCCAATGCCACGCCGGCGCATCCAAAATGCCCTGCCCTACAATTCGCGTTTCCCCCATCACCTTCTCCAACACAATCGAGTTACACCCCTCATCCTGCTGCAACGCTGCAATCAAGCGGCTGGCATGGCTCACCACCCACACCTGGCACTGCTTCGACGCCTGGATAATCAAGCGCGCCAGTGCCGGCAACAGGTCGGGATGCAGGCTGGTCTCCGGCTCGTTCAGCACCATCATGGTCGGCGGGCGTGGGGTCAGCAGTGCTGCGATCAGCAGCAGGTAACGCAGGGTGCCGTCCGACAGCTCCGCCGCCGACAACGGGCGCAGTAAGCCTTCCTGATAGAACTCAATGGCAAAGCGTCCGCCCTGCAACGGTTCGATATGCAACCGTGCGCCGGGGAAGGCATCACTGACCGCGTGCTGCAACGCCTCGACATCGCCCACTTCGCGAATCGTCTGTAACGCGGCCGCCAAATCCCGACCGTCGTGATGCAGCACCGGCGTGCGCGTGCCTAATTGCGGCTGGCGTACCGGCGCATCCACATCGCTGCGAAAGTGATCATAAAAGCGCCAGCCACGGATGCTTTCGCGCAGCAGCAACACTTCCGGCGAACCGCGCAGGCTGCCGACCTGATCGAACAGGCTGTGATAGTTGGGCGTGTGTTGGGCCAGCACGTCCCAGGCGCGGCCATCACGGGCGCGTACCATCGGTCCCGAGCGCTGAACCAGCAGGCTGGCCGGGCGATAGAGAGGGCCGGCCCAGATACATTCCTTTTTAATCTCCGGGTCCAGTTTGAACTCGCTGCCGGGAACCGGGATGGGCATGCCCAGGGAGATGGCGTAGCTGAAGTCCTCCCCGGCAAAGCCCAGGCGCAAGCGTTTGACGCCTTGGGCGACCACGGCCTCCACCGGTACTTCGCCATTGCGCATGCGCCGGCTGATGTTTTCCGGCCCGGCCCAGAATGTGGAATCCAGCCCGCCTTCGCGGGCCAGCGCATTGATCACCCCGCCCTGGGCAGTTTCGGCCAGCAGGCGCAGGGCGCGATACAGGTTGGACTTGCCGCTGCCATTGGGCCCTGTCACCAGGTTCAGCCGGTCCAGGGGCACCACCAATTTGTTGATCGAGCGGTAATTGGCCACCGCGAGGGTTTTAAGCATGTGTATTTAGTCAGCATGGGAACCATTGGAGTATGGGATCCTCCATGCAGATAAGGAACCCTGATCTAAGCTCACAGTCGCATACACACTTGAACGTCGGCATCACGCAAAAGGAGCCTGCATGGGCGGTCGCACCTCGACATTTATTTTCAGCCTTGGCCTCCTGGCGCTGCTCAGCGGCTGTGGCCAGGACAAAGCCGAGCCCAAGCAGCATTCACGGGTGTTCGTGCAAACCGTGCAGTCGGCGGATTTCGCCGCGGCGGTGACGCTGACCGGTGATATCCAGGCGCGGGTGCAAACCGATCTGTCCTTTCGCGTGGGCGGCAAGATCATCCAGCGCATGGTCGACGTGGGCGACCGCGTCACAGCCAGGCAAGTCCTGGCCAAGCTCGACCCCAAGGACCTGCAAACCAACGTCGATTCGGCCCAGGCCCAGGTCGTGGCCGAACAGGCGCGGGTCAAGCAGACCGCCGCCGCCTTTGTGCGCCAGGAAAAACTGCTGCCCAAAGGCTATACCAGCCGCAGCGAATATGACGCCGCCCAGGCCGCGCTGCGCAGCAGCCAAAGTGCCCTGGCCGCCGCCCAGGCGCAGTTGGCCAATGCCCGCGAACAATTGGGCTACACCTCGCTGATTGCCGATGCCCCGGGGATCATCACGGCGCGCCAGGCCGAAGTCGGCCAAGTGGTACAGGCCACCGTGCCGATCTTCAGCCTCGCCCGCGATGGCGAACGTGACGCCGTGTTCAACGTGTATGAGTCCTTGCTGGTGGAGCCGCCGCCCGACGCGCCGATTACGGTGAGCCTGCTGGACAACCCGAGCATCAAGGCCGTGGGCAAAGTCCGCGAAGTCACGCCCGCCGTGGCCGCCAATACCGGCACCGTCCAAGTGAAGATCGCCCTGCAAAGCCTGCCCAAGGGCATGGAACTGGGGTCGGTGGTCAGCGCCACCGCCAATGGCCCGGCCAAGGCGAGCATCGAGCTGCCTTGGTCAGCGCTGACCAAAGACCTCAACGAGCCAGCCGTGTGGCTGGTGGACGGCGAAGGCAAGGCGCAGTTGCACAAGGTCACCGTGGCGCGCTACCTCACCGGCAAAGTGATCATCGGCGAGGGCCTCAAAGGCGGTGAAAAAGTCGTGATAGCCGGTGGGCAATTGCTGCACCCCGGCATGGTCGTCGAGATCGCCCAACCCGGAGCGCAGCCATGAAGCAATTGACGCTCATTGTCGCCGCCAGCCTGTTGCTGATGGCCTGCTCCAAGGAAGAGGCGCCGCCCGAACCCATACGCCCGGTGCTGTCCATGGAAGTGAAGGCTGAAGAACAGGAAAACCTCGGTCGTTTCGCCGGCACCATCCAGGCCCGCTATGAAAGCAACCTGGGTTTCCGCGTGCCGGGCCGCATCGCCCGTCGCGCCGTGGATGTCGGCGCCGAAGTGGAGAAGGGCGCGCTGCTCGCCGTGCTCGACCCCACCGACCAGCAGAACCAATTACGCGCTGCCCAGGGCGACCTGGCGCGTGTACAGGCGCAGTTCATCAACGCCCAGGCCAACGCTCGGCGGCAACAGGAGCTGTTCAACCGTGGCGTCGGCGCTCAGGCCCAGCTGGACGTGGCCCAGACCGACCTGAAAACCACCCAGGCGACCCTCGACCAGGCCCGTGCTTCGGTCAACCAGGCCAAGGACCAACTCAACTACGCCGAACTGCGTACCGACCATGCCGGCATCGTCACCGCCTGGAACGCTGAGGCCGGCCAAGTAGTCAGCGCCGGCCAGCAAGTGGTGACCCTGGCCCGTCCCGACATCAAGGAAGCGGTGATCGACCTGCCCGCCGGCCTGGCTGAACGCTTGCCTGCCGATGTGGTGTTCCTGGTCGCCGGCCAACTGGACCCCAGCGTGCACACCACTGCCGTGGTACGTGAGATCGAGCCTCAGGCCCAAAGCGCCACGCGCACCCGTCGCGCACGCCTGAGCCTGGCCGAAACCCCGCCGGCGTTCCGCCTGGGCACGGCAATCAGCGTGACTTTGAGCACCGCCATCGCCCCGCGTATCGAACTGCCCCTGAGCGCCTTGCAGGAACTCGACGGCAAGACCCGTATCTGGCTGCTCGACACCCAAAGCCAGACCGTACAACCCCGCGAGGTCACGGTTATCAGCCGTGATGCTCACAGCGCCTTGCTCAACGGCAGCGTCAAACCCGGCGAGCGTATTGTCACTGCCGGCGTGAACAGCCTGAAACCTGGGCAAAAAGTCAAAATCGACGAGGACAGCCCGCGATGAAAGGGAGCTTCAACTTATCCGACTGGGCCCTCAAGCATCAGTCCTTCGTCTGGTACCTGATGTTCGTCGCGCTGCTGATGGGCGTGTTCTCGTACATGAACCTGGGCCGTGAAGAAGACCCGTCGTTCACCATCAAGACCATGGTGATCCAGACCCGCTGGCCGGGCGCGACCCAGGAAGAAACCCTCAAGCAGGTCACCGACCGCATCGAGAAAAAACTCGAGGAACTCGACTCCCTCGACTACGTGAAAAGCTACACCCGGCCCGGCGAGTCCACGGTGTTCGTATTCCTCAAGGACACCACCAGTGCCAAGGCCATCCCGGAAATCTGGTACCAGGTTCGCAAGAAGATCGACGACATTCGCGGCACCTTCCCCCAGGGTTTGCAGGGGCCGTCGTTCAACGATGAATTCGGTGACGTGTTCGGCTCGGTGTATGCCTTTACCGGCGATGGCCTGTCGATGCGTCAACTGCGTGATTACGTGGAGCAGGTGCGCGCCGAAATCCGTTCGGTACCGGGGCTGGGCAAGGTCGAAATGATCGGCCAGCAGGACGAAGTGATCTACCTGAATTTCTCCACGCGCAAACTCGCGGCTCTGGGGATTGATCAGCGCCAGGTCGTGCAAAGCCTGCAATCGCAAAACGCCGTGACCCCCGCCGGGGTGATCGAGGCAGGGCCGGAACGCATCTCCGTGCGCACCTCCGGGCAGTTCGCCTCGGAGAAAGACCTGGCCAACGTCAACCTGCGGCTCAATGACCGTTTCTACCGGCTGGCGGATATTGCCGACATCAGTCGTGGCTATGTGGACCCGGCGCGGCCGATGTTTCGCTTCAACGGCAAACCGGCGATTGGCTTGGCCATCGCTATGCAGAAGGGCGGCAATATCCAGTCGTTCGGCAAGGCCCTGCACGGGCGCATGGACGAGCTGACCGCCGACCTGCCGGTGGGCGTCGGCGTGCACAAGGTCTCCGACCAGGCCGAAGTGGTGGAAGAGGCAGTCGGCGGCTTCACCAGCGCATTGTTCGAGGCGGTGATCATCGTGCTGGTGGTGAGCTTTATCAGTCTCGGCATGCGCGCCGGATTGGTGGTGGCGTGCTCGATTCCGTTGGTGCTGGCGCTGGTGTTCGTGTTCATGGAATACAGCGGCATCACCATGCAGCGCGTGTCGCTGGGCGCGTTGATCATCGCTCTCGGCCTGCTGGTGGATGACGCGATGATCACCGTGGAGATGATGATCACGCGCCTGGAAAAAGGCGAAACCAAGGAACAGGCGGCGACTTACGCCTATACCTCCACGGCGTTCCCGATGCTCACCGGCACGCTGGTGACCGTCGCCGGCTTCGTGCCGATTGGCCTCAACGCCAGTTCGGCGGGCGAGTACACCTTTACCTTGTTCGCGGTGATTGCCGTGGCGATGCTGGTGTCGTGGGTGGTGGCGGTGCTGTTTGCGCCGGTGATCGGCGTGCATATCCTCAGCGCCAATGTGAAACCGCACAACGCCGAGCCGGGGCGCATTGGCCGTGCCTTCAATGGCGGCATGCTGTGGGCCATGCGCAACCGTTGGTGGGCGATTGGTATCACCGTGGCGCTGTTCGTGGCCTCGGTGTTTTCCATGCAATTTGTGCAGAACCAGTTCTTCCCGTCGTCGGACCGTCCGGAAATCCTCGTCGACCTGAACCTGCCGCAAAACGCCTCGATCAACGAGACGCGCAAGGCGGTAGACCGCCTCGAAGCGATCATCAAGGACGACCCCGATATCGCCCGTTGGAGCACCTACATCGGCCAGGGCGCGATCCGTTTCTACCTGCCGCTGGACCAGCAGTTGGAAAACCCCTACTACGCGCAACTGGTGATTGTGAGCAAGGGCCTGGAAGAGCGTGGCGCCCTGATCGCCCGCCTGCAACAACGCTTGCGCGATGATTTTGTCGGTATCGGCAGCTACGTGCAGCCGCTGGAAATGGGCCCGCCGGTAGGGCGGCCGATCCAGTACCGCGTGTCCGGCAAAGACATCGACCAGGTGCGCAAACACGCCATTGAACTGGCGACCTTGCTGGATCAGAACACCCACCTGGGCGAGATCATCTACGACTGGAACGAGCCGGGCAAAGTGCTGCGCGTCGACATCGCCCAGGACAAGGCGCGGCAACTGGGGCTTTCGTCGGAAGACGTGGCGCAGTTGATGAACAGCGTGGTCAGCGGCGCGGCGGTGACCCAGGTGCACGACGATATCTACCTGATCAACGTGGTCGGCCGCGCCGAGGATGCCGAGCGCGGTACGCCGGAAACCTTGCAGAACCTGCAGATCGTCACGCCCAACGGCACCTCGATTCCACTGCTGGCGTTCGCCACCGTGCGTTACGAGCTGGAGCAGCCGCTGGTCTGGCGTCGTGACCGCAAGCCGACGATTACCATCAAGGCCGCGGTGCGCGATGAGATGCAGCCGACCGACCTGGTCAAGCAATTGGCGCCGACCATCGAGAAATTCAGCGAAGGCTTGCCGGTGGGCTATAAAGTCGCCACCGGTGGCACTGTGGAAGAAAGTGGCAAGGCTCAGGGACCTATCGCCAAGGTAGTGCCGTTGATGCTGTTCCTGATGGCCACCTTCCTGATGATCCAGTTGCACAGCGTGCAGAAGATGTTCCTGGTAGCCAGCGTCGCGCCACTGGGGCTGATCGGCGTGGTGCTGGCGTTGATCCCCACGGGAACGCCCATGGGCTTTGTGGCGATCCTGGGGATCCTGGCGCTGATCGGCATCATCATCCGCAACTCGGTGATTCTGGTCACACAGATCCACGAGTACGAAGAGGCCGGCTACACGCCGTGGGATGCGGTGGTGGAAGCCACCGAACACCGGCGTCGACCGATTCTGCTGACGGCTGCGGCGGCGAGCCTGGGCATGATCCCGATTGCGCGGGAGGTGTTCTGGGGGCCGATGGCCTACGCGATGATTGGCGGGATCATCATTGCGACGTTGCTGACGTTGCTGTTTCTGCCGGCGCTGTATGTGGCCTGGTACAAGATTCGCGAGCCGAAACAGGAACATCAGCCACAACAGGATTAATTCTGTAGGAGCGAGCTTGCTCGCGAAAAACGTCAACGATAACGCGTGCTTCCTGAGTAAACGCGGCGCCTGTGAGTTTTTCGCGAGCAAGCTCGCTCCTACAAAAGAGCCTTAACTGACTGAGGCTGTGTGAAGTTTCTGAAAAATCCCCATGTCGTCCTGGCTCACTACTGCATGCTGTACCCTCTGGTCCTCATTCCAAACCCAGGTCGGTCCTCATGCAGTGCCTGCGTTTCACCTTGCTGTTTTGCGCGTTGCTCCTTGCACCGCCTGCCTTCGCCGCCACCGTACTGGAAAACGCCTTGTGGCGCGTCGAACTCGACCCCGCCACCCTGGCGCTGCGCGTGACACCCGCAGGCCAGACTTCGGTGCAGGCATCCAGCGGTGTGGCCACGCATGCCGTCAGCCAATTGCAGAACACGCCTGATCAAGCCACTTGGCAATGGGACAACGGCGCCTATCGCCTGACCGCCCGCCTGCAACAGCGCGACCTGGCCTTGACCATCAACGCCCGCGAGCCCGGTGAGCTGGCCCTGCTGCGCCAGCCTGCCGAGGCCATGGGGCGAGGGTTGATCTGGCCCTTGGCCGAGGGGCATTACGTGCCTGCCGGCAATGCCATCTGGAAGACGTTTCTGCTGGAGCGGGGTGAGTTCAATACCACCCAGGACCTGAGCCTGCCGCTGTGGGGCGTGGATCACGGTGGCTTCACGTTGAACTGGCTGTTGACCAACCCCTACAACAACCGCCTGCAATGGCAAGCCGACGGCAACGGCATGGCCCTCTCCGCGGCCCATGAATTCACCTCGCTGGCGCCTGATGCGCCGATGACGCTGCGGCTGTACCTGGGCGATGCCGACCCATTGGCTGGCGCCAAGCGCTACCGCCAGTGGCTGGTGGAGCAGGGCCGCTATGAACCGTTGGCGGACAAGCTGCGGCAAACACCCGAAGCCCAGAAGCTGCTGGGCGCCAGCCATGTGTACGTCTGGGACAACGGCCTGCTGGCTCTGGGCGATGTGCGTGATTGGCCAACATTGATCAAACGGCTGCGCAGCCATGAACTCAAGACGCTGATGGACAAAGAGAGCGCACAGCTGCTGGCGCAGTCCACTCCCTTGAATCGCTATGAGCAAACCGTGCTGCTGCGCGGTCTCAACGCGGCGATCAACACCAAGGCCCGGCAGGCCTGGCAGGTGGAAGAGCCCGACATGACCCGCCTTGCCGCCCGCTACGGTGAGCTGCGCAGTGAACTGGCCGTGGACTTTGCGGGGGCCTTGAGTGACAGCCCGCAAACCTGGGGCAGTAGCACGATTCAAACCCTGCGCGACGCCGGGCTGCAGCGTCTTCTGCTGACCTTGGGCGAAGGTTGGGAGGGTGGCCTCTGGCATCCCGAAGCGATTCGCGCGGGGGTGGAAGCCGGTTTTCTGATGGCGCCTTACGACTCCTATGAAACGGCCCTGTCCGCCACCGAAAACCCCGATTGGACCACTGCCCACTTGGGCGCCAAGGCCTATCGCGACTGCGCGATCGTGTTGAAAGACGGCAAGCTGAAAACCGGTTTCCAGAAGTCCGGCCATTACACCGACCCGCGGTGTGTCCGGCCGCTGCTGGAGGCGCGGGTGAAGGCGGTACACGCCAAGGCTGGCTTCAATGCCTGGTTTCTCGATGCTTACGCCACCAGCATGCTGTTCGACAGCTATCGCAGCAACGCCAGCATGACCCAGGCACAAAACGCCGAAGGCAATATCGACGCCTCCCGCTGGATCAACACCGTGCCGAAGCTGGTCACAGGCTCCGAAGACGGCAACGCGATCACCGCCCAGGGCATCCTGTTTGCCCACGGCATGCAGACCCCGGTGATCGGCTGGGGTGACCGCGAGATGACCCATGACCCGCAGTCGCCGTACTTCGTAGGCAACTGGTACCCCACGGAGCAACCGGCGGTGTTCTTCAAATCGGTGCCGTTGAAGGAGCCGTTTCGCACGCTGTATTTCGAACCGACGATGCGCCTGCCGTTGTATCAGGCGGTGTTCCACGGCTCGGTGATCACCACCCATCATTGGCTGTTCGACAGCCTCAAGCTGAGCAATGTGCAGGGCGACAATGAACTGACCCAACTGCTCTACAACGTGCCGCCGCTGTACCACCTCAGTGCTGCGACGCTCAAGGCGCGGCTGCCGATTATTCAGCGCCAGGACCGCTTCTTCCGGCCGTTGCACCAGCGCTTGGCGACCCAGGAAATGACTGGTTTCCGTTGGCTGACGGTGGACAAACAGCTGCAGCAAACCACCTTCGCCGATGGGACGCGGCTGGTGGCGAATTTCTCGGCGGTGGAAAAACAGGGGTATGCCGGGCGCAGTGTGACGGTGCTTGTGGAGGGGGAGGAGCCGGTGGTGTATCAGGTGAAATAACGCTGCCCGTTACGGCGCCATCGCGGGCAAGCCCGCTCCCACAGGGGAATGCATTCCAAAGGTGGGAGCTGGCTTGCCTGCGATGAGGCAGGTACAGGCGATGCAGCACTAAAGTTTACGCCACACACTCGCCAACCAAGGCTGCTGTTCCCGCGGCAACCCGTCCGGCCGGTAGTAATGCTCCAACTCTTCAAACCCTGCCGCGGTCAGCAAGGCCTGCCACGCCTGCAGGTCGTGATAAGAGCCATACCGCGGCCCATTCCAGCCCTCTTGGTTCTCACCCCGAGGGTTGGAGCTGAACAGCACGCCCCCAGGCTTCAACGCGCCGTGCAGCTCTTTGAGCACTCGGGGCAACTCCTGCTTGGGAATATGAAACAGCACCGCATTGGCAAACACCCCATCGAAGCGTTCGGCGGGCAGGTCCAGCTTGAGAAAGTCCTGCTGCAACACCTCACAGCCACTGTCTTCGCGGGCCATCTGCGCAAAACGCTCGGAGCCATCCAGGCCCACGGCGATATGCCCCATGCGCGTAAACGTCTGCAAATCCCGCCCTGGCCCACAGCCGAAATCCAGCACGGTGAACGGCGGCGTGCCCTGGATATGCCGCAACAGCGCGTCGATGTTCTGGCTCACATCGTGATCGCGAGTGCCTTCACGGAAGTCTTCGGCCACCTTGTTGTAATGGCCCAGGGTGGTGGAGGTGATCTGGTTGAGGTCGTCGGGAGCAAGTTTCATGGCATGGCGCACGGCTGCGGCTGAGGTAGCGGGACTATACCCCGGCCCACTCTTGAGTTGAAAACCGTGTATCCGCTGTAGGGCACTTCACGGCAGTCGCAATGCGCGCATCCGACAGACCGCCACGGGAAATTATGGGTAAGATTTGGCCCTCATTTGCAGAGGGCTACACATCCATGGAAGAGGAAAAATGTTCACCCGTTGGCAACGACACCGCACCGAACAAGGTAGACCAATACGCCACAAGATTGAGCAGTGGGCTGTTCTGGCTCAATGAGCGTGCCTGGCCGCTGACGGTGGGGGTTCTCTCGGTGGCGGGCCTGTACCTGTACCAGTACATCCAGGTGGAAAAGGTGCCGCTGAGTATCCTGTCGGCGTCGGCGTTCACTGCCCTGCCGGCCATGTTCGCCATGTTGGTATTTGTGATCGGCATGATGGGCGCGTCGATCCTGGTGCCCACGTTCATCTTGTTCACGCGCCTGAACGGCACCGGTGTGCGCCTGAGTGATCAACTCAATCTCCGCCCGCAGTCGCCCCAAGAGACGGCCCAGCATAGGCGCTTATTGGGGCATTGGACTGTCAGTCTGGTCGTAATGGGTGTTTTCTGGATGTCCGCTGTATACCTGTCTGTGAACGCCGAAAGTGGGTTTTGGCTGACCTTCAGCTGGATCGTCGCATTCATGGCGGCGATAGTGGCCTATGTCGGCATCATCATTCGTGCCCGGCCCGCCGATGTTGCCCTGCGTGAGCTGACCGGCGAGTTCTGGCTGGCCAGTGCTGGCGCCGGGGTCGTTCAAATGGTGGTCATTCTGATGGTGACGGTGCCGGTCTCCCGCGCCTTCAGCGAGTACTCCGATAGCGCCGTGTTCTTTGCGCCGTTCATGGCCGCCGAACTGGGCGTGCTGGTCTTGATCCAGGGGAGCGCCGCCTGCTTGGTGGTGCGCATGCGCGTCCAGAAAAACCCGGTTGCGTTCGCCTCATTGGTGGCCTTTGCGCTCATCGTTTTACTCGGGCTGATCCCGGCGAGCGGGGCCAAGTTGGGTGGCCTGCCGCTGCAAGGCTCCGCCTCGGGAGGGCGCGTTTGTACGTTGATGACCTGGGCGGCAGAGGCCAAGGTCCCCGGCGCGCTGGTAGACGCCGACAACCCCAAGCGCAGCGTAAAACTGCGAGTGATGGCCGACTCGGATGGCAGCTACATCGTGCGGCCCTGGCAGGCCAAGGAAAAAACCATCACCTTCGTGCCCCGTGCCAGCGTTGCCCAATTGGATGAGTGCCCGTGACGTCAGCGCTTGTTCAATACCCGCGCCAATCGGTCCCCGCTCAGCTGGATCACCGCCACCAGCACCACCAGCAGCACAATCACCGTGAGCATGATCTGCGTATCGAAGCGCTGGTAGCCATAGCGGTAGGCAATATCGCCCAGGCCACCGGCGCCGATCGCCCCGGCCATGGCCGATGAGTTGATCATGGTCACCAGGGTGATGGTGAAGCCGCCGACGATGCCGGGTAACGCCTCTGGCAACAGCACATGCCAGATGATGTGCCAGCGGCGGCAACCCATGGCCTGCGCGGCTTCGATCAGGCCATGGTCGACCTCGCGCAGGCTCACTTCAGCGATGCGTGCAAAGAACGGCGTGGCGGCGATGGTCAGCGGTACCACTGCCGCCCAGACGCCATAGGTGGTGCCGACGATCAGGCGCGTGAACGGGATGAGCGCCACCATCAGGATCAGAAACGGAATGGAGCGGAACAGATTCACGAACGCTCCCAGCACGCGGTTAAGGGCCGGTGCCTGGTAGATGCCGCCCTTGTCGCTGGTGACCAGAAAGACCGCCAGCGGAATGCCCACCAGCAGCGCGATCAGCGACGACACCCCCACCATCAACAAGGTGTCGATGGCGCCCTGCACTAAACGATCAAACCACATAGCCCAGCACCTCCACCTGTTGTGCCCAATTGGCCGCGCGTTTGCGCAGTTCTTCGGCGTTGTGCGGCGATCCATTCACCGCCAGCAGCAGTTGCCCCAAGGCATGCCCCTGGATGCGTTCCACGCCGCCTTGCAGTAAACGCACACGGCCGCCGAGGGCACTGAACAGTGCCGCGAGGTCTGGCTCCAGGGTGTCGCTGCCGGTGAACTGCAGGCGCAGTACCAGTGCGGCGTCGGCCGAGGCTGGCGTGGGTTGCAGGCGGCTTTGCAACTCTGGCGGCAAGCCGTGTTGCAGCGGTGCGAGCAGGGTCTTGCTGACCTCATGTTGCGGATCGCCAAACACCTGCCACACCGGGCCTTGCTCGACGATACGCCCGTGCTCCAGCACCACTACGCGGTGGCAGATGTCGCGGATCACCGCCATCTCATGGGTGATCAGCACGATGGTCAGGCCCAGGCGCTGGTTGATCTCGCGCAGCAGGCCGAGGATCGACTGGGTGGTTTCCGGGTCGAGGGCCGAGGTGGCTTCGTCGCACAGCAGAATCTCGGGGTCGTGCACCAGCGCGCGGGCGATGCCGACGCGCTGCTTTTGCCCGCCGGACAGCTGCGCCGGGTACGCCTTGTGTTTGTCTTGCAGGCCTACCAGCTCCAGCAGTTCATGCACCTTTCGCGCGCGTTGTGCCTGGGGTACACCGGCGACCTTGAGCGGCAACTCGACGTTCTGCCACACGGTCTTGGCTGACATCAGGTTGAAGTGCTGGAAGATCATGCCGATGCGTCGCCGCAGCGCCACCAGGTGGTCTTCATCGAAGCTGCCGATGTCCACCTGGTCGATCAGCACCCGTCCGCTGCTGGGTTGTTCCAGGCGGTTGATGGTGCGGATCAGCGATGACTTGCCGGCGCCGCTGCGGCCGATGATGCCGAACACTTCGCCACGCTGGATCGCCAGGTCAATGCCTTGCAGCGCATGCACCGTGCCGTCATAGGTTTTGCCCAGGTTGATGAACCGCACATGGGCGCGGTTCAAGTCCGGGTGCAGTTCAGTCTGTTCGGCGTGGCTGGGTGCAGGGACCAGATCGTGCAATCGGGCGTTGGCGGCACTCATGGTTTAGCTTCCCAGCCAACCTGATAGAGCTTGCCGAGGGACTTGTCCAAGGCCGCACGCACCACCGGCGAGTGCTGGTAGATATCGACGAACTTGATCACCCGTGGGTCGGTTTTGCTCTTGGGCTGGATGACGAACTGAATCACGTATTCCGGGTGGTCGAGGCCGTCGAACAGCAGCGCCGACTCGGCATCGAAGGTCTTGGACAGGCGGATGTACGCCGGGTAGCCCTGCACCAGATCGGCGTCGTCATAGGCGCGCACCAGTTGCACCGCTTCCACTTGCAGGATCTTGATGTTTTTCGGGTTGGCGACGATGTCTTCTTCGGTGGCTTTGTAGCCCACACCCGGCTTGAGGGTGATCAGCCCGGCCTTGGCCAGCAGTTGCAGGCCGCGACCGCTGTTGATCGGGTCGTTGGCAATCGCCACGCTGGCGCCTGCGGGCAGCTCGTTGAAGTTTTTGTACTTTTTCGAATACAGCCCGACGTTATTGATGATGCCTGGCGCATACGGCACCAGGTCAAACCCGGCGGCGGCCTTGGCGTTTTCCAGGAAGGGGATGTGCTGGAAGTAGTTCACGTCGATATCGCCGGCGGCGAGGCTGACGTTGGGCGCGATCCAGTCGGTGAACTCCACCAGTTCGACCTTCAGGCCCTGCTTGCCGGCCTCTTCTACGGCGGCTTCCAGCGGAATGGCGAAGGCAGCGGTGGTGCCGATTTTCAGCGGGGCGTCGGCGGCAAATACCGCCGAGCTGAATAAGCCGAAGGCCAGGGCCAGTGCTTTGACTGGGTGGTTTAGGAATGTCTTTTTCATAGTGGTTTTCCAGTCATAAGGTCTTAGGTAGCTAGATCGTTCCCACGCTCCGCGTGGTAATGCCGCCAGGGACGCTCCGCGTCCCACAAGCGAACGCAGAGCGTCCAAGAGGCATTCCCACGCGGAGCGTGGGAACGATCAAACAATGTGGCGGTAGGTAGAGCCGGTGTGTTGGCTGGGTAAGCGGGCCGTGTCGTGGAAGACTTTTTCCCGCAGCGTTCCCTGCGCATATTCCGTCTTGTACGAGCCCCGTCGTTGTAACTCCGGTATCACCAGCTCAATGAAATCCACATAGCTCTCTGGCGTCACAATGCGCGTCAGGTTGAAACCATCCAGCCCGGTTTCGCTGATCCAGGATTCCAGCTCATCGGCCACCTGTTCAGGCGAGCCCACCAGGGTGATATAGCGCCCGCCCAAGGCGTGCTGTTCAAGCAATTTGCGCCGGGTCCAGTCGTTGTTCTGCAGGTTCTGGGTGGCCGACTGGATCGCGTTGCTTTTGACGTACTGGATCGGTTCGTCCAACGCGTACTGGGCAAAATCAATCCCGGTCGAGGCCGAGAAGTGCGCCACGCCGGCTTCCGCGCTGGCGTAGCTGAGGTACTCGGCGTGCTTGTTCCAGGCCAACGCTTCAGTAGCGCCAACGATGACGTTAAGGCCCATGAACACCTTGATGTCGTCCGGGTTGCGCCCAGCCTCCACTGCGCTGGCGCGCACCTTGTCCACCTGGCGTTTGGTCGCGGCTTTGTTCTGCCCGCTGATAAACACGCACTCGGCATGCCGCCCGGCGAACAGCAAGCCGCGCTCGGAACTGCCGGCCTGGAACAACACCGGCGTGCGCTGCGGCGAGGGCTCGCACAGGTGGTAACCCTCCACCTGATAGAACTCGCCGTGGTGCTCTACCTTGTGCACCTTGCCCGGTTGCGCATACACCCGCGCTTGGCGATCGTTGCGCACCGCGTCGTCTTCCCAGCTGCCTTCCCAGAGCTTGTACAACACCTGCAGGTATTCATCGGCCTGGTCGTAGCGCCGGTCATGCTCGACCTGTTCGGTAAGGCCCATGGCCTTGGCGGCGCTGTCGAGGTAGCCGGTGACAATGTTCCAACCCACCCGGCCACGGCTCAGGTGATCCAGCGTCGACATGCGCCGGGCGAACAGGTACGGCGGTTCGTAGGTGAGGTTGGCGGTGAGGCCGAAGCCAAGGTGCTGGGTGACTGCGGCCATGGCCGACACCAGCAGCAGCGGGTCGTTGACCGGTAGCTGGATCGACTCCTTGAGGGGCACGTCAATGGAGTCCTGATAGACGTCATACACGCCGACGATATCAGCGATGAACAAACCGTCGAACAACCCGCGCTCAAGGATCTTCGCCAGTTCAGTCCAGTATTCGAGGGTCTTGTACTCGGTCGAGTTGTCTCGTGGATGAGCCCACAAACCGTGATTGATGTGCCCGATGCAGTTCATGTTGAAAGCATTGAGCAGGATCTTTTTTTTGCTCATCAGATGGTCCCCCGCAGCGGCGGGTTTTCATCGTTGAGGTAGTAGTTGCCAACCGCATGGTATTTCCAGCGCACCGGGTCGTGCAGGGTGTGCACCCGGGCGTTGCGCCAGTGGCGGTCCAGGCCGTGTTCGGCCAGGGTCGCCTGGCTGCCAGCCAGTTCGAACAGGGTGCTGCCGGCCGCCAGGGAGATTTCGGTACTCAGGGCGCGTATTTCGGCAACGGCGATGGAGGCTGCGGCGACGGTCTGGGCATTGCTGTCGGCCTGGGCGCGGTCGAGGAATTCACCCGAGCGTTCCAGCAAGGCTTCGGCGGCGTGCAGCCGGCTGCTCAGGTGGCCGAAGCTCTTGAGTGTCAGCGGGTCTTCGGTGGCCTTGTCGTTGCCGGCGTCGATCCATGGGCGGGTCTTGGTGCGCACAAAATGCAAGGCGTCCTCAAAGGCCGCGCGGGCGATGCCGGTGTCGATGGCTGCGTGGAGGATCTGCGCCAGCGGGCCGACGGTGGTCGGGCGTTCGAAAGCGCTCTGGAACGGCACCACGTCTTGCGCCGCGACCCACACGTTGTCGAACACTACCGAGCCGCTGCCGGTAGTGCGCTGGCCGAAGCCGCTCCAGTCGTCGATCACCGTCAGTCCCTCGCTGTCACGCGGTACGAAGGCCAGTTGCTGCACGCCATTTGCATCCACCACCGAAGTGGGGATGCGCTGGGCGTAGATCGCGCCGGTGGCGTAGAACTTGCGCCCGTTGATGCGAAAACCGTCGCCGTCGCGGGTGAGGCTGGTAATGCGGTCGTGGGCGGTCTTGGTGCCCAGCTCCGCCAAGGCGTTGCCAAAGCGTTGGCCGGCCAACACCTCGGCGTACAGGCGTTGCTGCTGTTCGGGGCTGCCGTTCACGCGCAGTACTTCGAGGGCATAGAAATGGTTTTGCGGAATCTGGCCCAACGAGCCATCGGCCTGGGCGATCAGTGCGATGACCTTGGCCAGGGTGACGTTGGACACGCCCGCGCCACCGTAGGCCTTGGGCACGCTGATGCCCCACAGGCCAGAGCGGGAAAACACGTCCAGTTCGGGCAATGGCAGGCGGCGTTCGCGGTCGCGTTGGGCGCTGTCGCGGCGCAAGTCTTCAGCAATATCGCTGGCGACAATAAGCGCTTGTTCGTCGCTGGTGATGACCGCGACGGGGTGAGAAAGGGTCATGAGTTTCTCCAGAAGCTCGTGGAAAAAGTGTTCTGGTTGGTTAAATCCACGAATGACGAGCCGGCAAGGTGCCGTTGAGCCGATAGGCGCCGATGGCGTGGTACTTCCAGCGCACCGGGTCGTGCAGGGTGTGCACCCGGGCGTTGCGCCAGTGACGGTCAAGGTTGAATTCGGCCAGGGTGGCGCGGCTGCCGGCCAGTTCAAAGAGCTTCTCGGTGACTTGTAACGCCACTTCGGTGGTCAGCACCTTGGCCTCGGCCACGGCAATCGAGGCGTGGGCGGCGGACTGCGCGGTGATCGGCGCAGCGCTGACCTGGTCAAGCACCTGGCCGGCCTTGCGCAGCAGGGCTTCGGCGGCGTGCAGTTCGATCTTCAACTTGCCGATATCAGCGATCACATACAGGTCGTCGCTGGCCCGTTCGACCTTGGCGTCGATCCACGGGCGTGAGCGTTCACGCACGAAGGCAATGGCATCGTCGAGGGCGCCTCGGGCGATGCCAGCGTCGATGGCGGCCTGGATCAGCTGCGACACGGCCCCCTGGATATTCGGGCTCTCGCCCAGGCGCCAGTTGTCGATGACCAGTTCCGGCTCCACGGCCACGCGATCAAGCAAGACGGTGCCGCTGGCGGTGGTGCGTTGGCCAAAGCCCGACCAGTCATCGACGATGCGCAGACCCTCGCTGCCGCGACGCACAAAGGCCATGACCTGCTTGCCGTCATCGTTCAGGGCCTTGATTGCCACCCAGTGAGCGAACAGGGCGCCGGTGGAGTAGAACTTCTGGCCGCTGACCACGTACCCATCACCTTCGGCCGTAAGGCGTGCCTTGAGCTCCAGGGTATTTTTGGTGCCGCGTTCCGGGCCGCCGTTGCCGATGCGCCAGCCGTCGAGCACGCTCTGGAACAGCTGCTTTTTCTGACGCTCGGTCGCGGTGCCCTGCAATACGTGCAAGATGCCGAAATGGTTCTGCGGGATCTGCCCGAGTGCCGGGTCGGCTGCGCTGATGATCGCGAAGACTTCGGCCAGGGTCACAAACGACACCTGTGGGCCGCCGTATTCACGGGGAATGGAAATACTGCCCAAGCCGCTACGGGTGAACTGTTCGAGCTGCGCCCAGGGCAGTTTGCGTTGCTGGTCGCGCTGGGCGGCGTGCAGGCGTGCAGCCTGGGCCAGTTCGCGGGCTGCACTCAGTGCCTGAGCGTCGTTGCGCAACACCGTGGCGGGCAACAGCAGGGGGGCTACGTCCAGATCACTCTGGGGGGGTGTTAGAGCCAAGTTAGACATCAGCGCCGCTCCTTGGCTGCACGCAATGCCCTGGCGTTGCGCACCGGGGTAATTCTGACCATACCGACCTCGCATTCAATGAAATAAACAGAAAAATCAGGAATGTCCGGTGGTCCGGTGCATATACCCTAAGCGTGTTAATTATTTAAATAAACTAACTTTTAGGAATATGCATAGAAGGGCTGTCACCCCGGTTCACAGGGTGAACCGAAGCGACGCGGTTGATAGCCCGGTGCGGGCGAGGCAGGGCGGGGCGGTGTGCAGGCGGCGATGCGCAGCGTGCGGGCGGGCGCCCAGCGGGAGTTGTTACCCACGCGGTCGAGAATGCAGTAGGTGACTTCCAACCGGCAGTCGTCGCCGGCTTCGACAATCACGTGGGGCGGCACCCACACCTGCACCGCCAGGCCGACGCTGTTGGCTTGGATGCGGGGCAGGTCCAAGCGTACATCGCCCCAGCGCAACGTAATGGCATCGCCCGTGCTCATGTTCAGGTAAGGCTCGATGGTCAGCGGAATGCCACGCCTTACCTGGCTGCTGTTGACGCCGTGGCGGCGAATCGTCTCGGGCAAGTTCACGGGCGCCAGATTCTGGTTTTCAGTGTCGCCTTCAGGGTTCAGGCGCGGCGAAGGCTGACCGCCCGGATAGCTGGTCTTGACCCGCACCAGCGTCACCGCCGAGCGCATCGGGCCATGGCCGATCTGCAAGACCTGGTAATGGACGCGTGCCGGTCCGTCCTGCACAAAGCTCTGCGGTACGCATAAGTGGGTACACGTGCCGATCCTGCAGGCCGTCACCTTGCGCGAGGCGGCGAAGCAGTTGTTCCAGAACAGTTCGATCAGGTCGCCTTCTTCCATGCTCGGGTAGGGTGAAATATCGACCTGCAAGTGGGCGGAGGCCAGGGCGCTGATGCCGTTTCCAATAGCCTGGGGAAGCCTTGGGGCACTGAGCGTGGCCGGGGTTTGAGTGTGTGTCATAAGTAATCTCCTTGATGCAGCCAGCAGCAATCGTTCCGAAACCTGGACGCACAGGCGCAAGGGGGTTCGAAAGGCACGATTCAGTCAGTAGCCGGGATAGGATCCAATCCTTAAGGCGCTAGATAAGAGGGTTGGCCAAGGAGCGTCAATGGAGGCAAAGGGCTAAACGGCGGGTTTGGCGAGATTCAGACGGGTCTGACGGGGAGGGGGATTTTAAGGCGCTTGCGACGGGGGCTTTTACACGCTCAACCTGCAACCCTTTGTAGGAGCGAGCTTGCTCGCGAAGAACGCCCAGGCAACTCGGTCAATCTGATTCACCGCGTTATCGTTAACGTTCTTCGCGAGCAAGCTCGCTCCTACACTGGGAGGCGTCAGTGGGCGAGGAATTTGCTCAGGAACTGCTTGGTACGTTCTTCCCTGGGGTTGGCAAACAGCGCCTTGGCTTCGCCCTGTTCGACGATCACGCCCTTGTCGAAAAAGATCACCCGGTTGGCCACATCACGGGCAAAGCTCATCTCGTGGGTGACGATGACCATGGTGCGGTTTTCTTCGGCCAGGCTGCGAATGGTCGCCAGGACTTCGCCCACCAGTTCCGGGTCGAGGGCCGAGGTGGGTTCGTCGAACAGGATCACCTCCGGCTCCATGGCCAATGCGCGGGCAATCGCCACACGCTGTTGCTGGCCGCCGGACAGGCGCCGCGGGTACGACGCTTCCTTGCCCGCCAGGCCGACCCTTGCCAACAGCTTGCGCCCCAGTTCGGCCGCCGCTTCCCGTGGCATCTTCTTGACCACAATCGGGCCTTCGATGACGTTTTCCAGCGCGGTGCGGTGGGGGAACAGGTTGAAGTTCTGGAACACAAAGCCCACATGCTGGCGCAGGCGCCGCACCAGGCCCTGTTGCTGGTTGAGCGGCCTGCTGCTGTCGATCTCGATGTCACCCACCTTGATACGGCCGCTGGTGGGTTCTTCGAGGAAGTTCAGGCAGCGCAGGAAGGTGGTCTTGCCCGAACCGCTGGGGCCGATGATGGCGACCACTTCGCCTTCCTTGACCTCAAGGTCGATGCCGTTGAGTACCACCTGGCCGTTGAATTGCTTGGTCAGTTTTTCAACCACGATCATGCTTCAAGACTCCAGGTCATGCCGGTTGACCCGGTCTTCCAGACGATTTTGCAGATGCGCCAGGATGCTCGCCAGGATCCAGTAGATCAGGGCCGCGGACAGATACATGGTGAAAATTTCGAAGGTACGTGCCGACACCAGTTGGGCCTGGCGGAACAGCTCGGGCACCTGGATGGTGGCGGCCAGCGCCGTGTCCTTGACCAGTGAAATAAAGCTGTTACCCAAAGGCGGCAACGCCGTGCGCATCGCCTGGGGCAGGATGGCCCTGCGCAACGTCTGCGCACGGGTCATACCGATACTGGCAGCAGCTTCCCACTGGCCACGCTCGATGGAGGCGATGGCGGCCCGCAGGATTTCACACGCATAGGCAGCCATGTTCAGCGAAAAGCCGATCATGGCGGCCGGGATCGGGTCCAGCTCGATGCCCACTTGCGGCAAGCCGTAGTAGATCAGGAACAGCTGCACCAGCAACGGCGTGCCGCGAAAGAACGACACGTAGACCCGGGCGGTCCAGCTCAAGAGCTTGAAGCGCGAGAGGCGCATCAAGGCCAGGCCGAAGCCCAGCAGCAGGCCGAAAAACATCCCGCCCAGGCTGAGGATTACCGTGTAGTACGCGCCCTTGAGCAGAAAGGGCGCGGAGTCCAGCGCGAGTTGGAAACCTGCTTCCATTATTGCGTGACGTCAGCGTTGAAGTACTTCTCGGACAGCGTCTTCAACGTGCCGTCGGCGCGCAGTTTGTCCAGAGCCTTGTTCACCGCATCGAGCAGCTCGGGCTCACCTTTGCGCAGGGCGATACCGGATTCCTGACGGGAGAAGGCGTCGCCGGCAGCGGCGGTGTCGGGGGCTTTCTTGGCGTATTCCAGGGCGGCCAGGCGGTCGATCAGGATGGCGTCGATACGGCCGATGCGCAGGTCCTGGAACTTGGTCGGGTCGTCGTTGTAGGTCTTGATAATGGCTTTTGGTTGGTTGTCCTTGAGCCATTGTTCGTAGTTGGTGCCCAGGCCCACACCGACTTTCTTGCCGGCCAGGTCGTCGGCTTTCTTGATCGAGTCGACGTTCTTTTTCAGCACCAGCGCCTGGATGCCGGACACGGTGTAAGGCTTGGAGAAGTCATACTTTTTCTTGCGCTCTTCGGAGATGGTCACCTGGTTGACCACGGCGTCCAGGCGCTTGGATTCCAGCGCGGCGAGGATGCCGTCCCAAGGGGTGGCTTGCAGCTTGACCTTGACGCCCAGCTCCTTGGCCAGCGCCTCGGACAGTTCCACTTCGAAACCGCTGAGTTTGCCGCTTTCATCGACAAAGCTGAACGGCGGGTAGGTGCCTTCCAGGCCGATCTTGATCTCGCCGGCCTTCTTGATGGTGTTCAATTGCTCGCCGGCAACCGCCTGGCCCAACCAGCCAGCGCCAAGCGCGAGGCCCAAAGTGCCAACCAACAGCGTGCGACGAAATGCAGAAATAGTCATGGAGAGCCCCTGTGTTTTTTATGGTGAGCGAAGCAGGTGACGCGGTAGTCGTATCCTGCCCTAAAGCGCGAAGCGCGTCTTCGCCTTCGGCGCGATGATAAGGTGGGTTTTTAAGTCTTGAAAATAATAAAAATACAATTTCATATTCTTTTTAGAAATATGTACACCTCCCACATCGACAGTATTCAATCAGTTGAATACTGAGTCATAGGCAAACAATGCCGGCGCGCCACCGGTATGCAGGAAAATGATCGGCCCCTCTTCAAAGCGCTGGCGCCCGATGCCGTCGAGCAAACCGGCCATGGCCTTGCCGGTATACACCGGGTCCAGCAACAGACCTTCCTGGCTGGCCAAAAGTTTGATCGCCGAGAGGGTGCCAGCGTTTGGCTCGCCATACCGCGGCCCGAAATACTCGTCCCACAGGGTGACCTTGAAGGCGTCGGGGATAGCCACACCGAGCAACTCGGCAGTGCGTTCGGCCAGGCCCTGCACTTTCGGGAATTGCGCTTGCTCGGAGCGCGACACCGTGATGCCGATCACTGGCAGCTGCGGCAGTGCTTCGCTCAAGGCCAGGGCCAGGCCGCTGTGGGTACCCGCACTGCCAGAGGCGAGCACCACGGCGGCGAATTGAATGCCGCTGTCTTCAATTTGCGCGGCCAACTCCAGCCCGGCGCGCACGTAGCCCAGCGCGCCGAGTGCATTGGAACCGCCAATAGGCACCAGGTACGGCTTCTTGCCGTTACTGCGCAGGCGGTCGGCGAGGGCGTTGAGTTGGTCGTCGGCGTTGTCGAGGTTTTCCACCAGCTCCACTTTGGCGTCGAACAGCTCCAGCAGCAGGCGATTGCCGTTGCCCAGGTAGTTGGGGTCGTCGGTGCCGGTAGGGTTTTCCAGCAGGGCAACACAGCCCAGGCCAAGCCTGGCGGCGAGCGCGGCGGTCTGGCGCACATGGTTAGACTGGATCGCGCCGGCGGTGACCAGGGTGTCGGCGCCCTGGGCGATGGCGTCGGCGGCCAGGTATTCGAGTTTGCGCAGCTTGTTGCCGCCCATGGCCAGCGGCGTGGTGTCATCGCGTTTGACGTAGATGTCCCTGCCCAGCCAAGCCGACAGCCGCTCGAGTTTTTCCAGGGCCGTGGCACTGCCCAGTAGTTCCAGACGGTTAAAACGGTCGAGCTGTTGTTTGATCATGGTTACGCACGGTGGCTGAGTGATTGGGGGACTATAGGCAGGCACTTTTCATCGGGCAACCGTCAATCGCTTATGACGAAATGTTCTTATGCTCACACCATTGGTTCTTAAGAGCTGCCTGGGTGCATACCGTAAAGTGATGGCCATTTCGTCAGGAGTGAATACCGTGAGTGAGCGTTCCAGTCATTGGCAATTGCAGACCATCGTCAGCCAACTGCGCGGCGCCCGCGACCAGTGGCGAACGCGCAATGGGCGCTTGAGTGGCGAGCATGGTGGCCGCGAGTTGCCGTCCCGCGAGGCGGTGGCACAGATTCTTGAGGCCTTGTGCGGCGCCCTGTTTCCGATGCGCCTGGGCCCGGCGGACCTGCGCGAAGAAAGCGAAGACTTCTACGTGGGCCATACCCTCGACGTCGCGCTCAACGCCTTGCTCGCCCAGGCGCGCCTGGAGTTGCGCTATGCCGCGCGCCAGAGCGGTGAGGACGACAGCGAAGTCAACGCCCACGCCATTCGCCTGATCCAGGATTTCGCCCTGGCGTTGCCATCCTTGCGCAGCCTGCTGGACACCGACGTACTGGCCGCCTACCACGGCGACCCGGCCGCACGCAGTGTGGATGAGGTGCTGTTGTGCTACCCGGGCATCCTGGCGGTGATCCACCACCGCCTGGCCCACCACCTGTACCGCGCCGGCCTGCCGTTGCTGGCGCGGATCAGTGCGGAAATCGCCCACTCGGCCACCGGCATTGATATCCACCCCGGCGCACAGATCGGCCCGAGTTTCTTTATCGACCACGGCACAGGCGTGGTGATTGGCGAGACCGCGATCATCGGCGAGCGGGTGCGCATCTACCAGGCCGTGACATTGGGCGCCAAACGCTTTCCGGCGGATGAAGATGGGCAATTGCAGAAAGGCCACCCGCGTCACCCTATTGTTGAAGATGATGTGGTGATTTACGCCGGGGCGACGATCCTGGGGCGGATCACCATTGGCCAGGGTTCGACCATCGGCGGCAATGTGTGGCTGACCCGCAGCGTGCCGGCCGGGGCGAATATCACCCAGGCGAATTTGCAGCATGATGATGGGGCGCAGAAGTAATACCTGAGTCAAACGCCGGTCAGTGTGGGAGCTGGCTTGCCTGCGATAGCGGTGTATCAGTCAACAGATGGGTGGCTGACCCAGCGCTATCGCACGCAAGCCAGCTCCCACATTTCGTATGTATTTCACCGTCGGGTTGCTGAACGATTCGTCTCCTTCACGCGTCATACCAATCCCTGAGCTAGTGTAGGAAACACCTACCACTCAGCCCTGCGATTAGTCCCAGACCGCCTATTCATGTTTAACTTGAACGTTCGTTCAAGTTAAACCGGTGGTTCGCTGCCCGCTCACAACAGGAGGCTTACCTTTGCTGAGTCCGTTTTTTACAGCCATATCCCGCAACCTTGAGGTGCATCGTTCATGAGTGCATCGTCCACCCCTTCCAGCGGCATGGTGCGCATGAATGCGCCCGTTTTCTATTTTGCCGCGACCGTCATCCTGCTGTTCGGCATCACGGTCATCGCTATCCCGCAACAGGCCGGTGCCTGGCTGCTGGCGGCGCAAAACTGGGCGGCCAATACGGTCGGCTGGTACTACATGCTGGCGATGACGCTGTATCTGGTCTTCGTGGTGGTCACCGCGCTATCGGGCTACGGCAAGATAAAACTCGGTGCCGACCACGACGAGCCCGAATTCAGTTACCTGTCCTGGGCTGGCATGTTGTTCGCCGCCGGGATCAGCATCACGCTGTTTTTCTTTTGCGTCTCGGAGCCGTTGACGCACTTGGTGCAGCCGCCCCAGGGCGAAGCAATGAACGCCGATGCGGCGCGCCAGGCCATGCAGGTGTTGTTCCTGCACTGGGGCCTGCATGGCTGGGGCGTGTTCGCGTTTGTCGGCATGGCCCTGGCTTATTTCGCCTACCGGCATAACCTGCCGCTGGCGTTGCGCTCGGCGCTGTACCCGCTGATCGGCAAGCGCATCAATGGCCCTATCGGTTACGCGGTGGATGGCTTTGGCATCATTGCCACGGTGTTCGGCCTGGGCGCCGACATGGGCTTTGGCGTACTGCACCTCAACTCTGGCCTGGACTACCTGTTTGGCATTGCCCATACCCAGTGGATCCAGGTGGGCCTGATCACCCTGATGATGGGCGCGGCGATCATCGTGGCCGTGGCCGGCGTCGACAAGGGCGTGCGGGTGATGTCCGACATCAACATGCTGCTGGCCTGTGCGCTGCTGCTGTTCGTGTTGTTCGCCGGGCCTACCCAGCACCTGCTCAACACCTTGATCCAGAACATCGGTGACTATCTGGGGGCGCTGCCCACCAAGAGTTTTGATGTGTACGCCTACAACAAGCCGAGCGACTGGCTGGGCGGCTGGACGGTGTTCTACTGGGCCTGGTGGATCGCATGGTCGCCGTTCGTGGGCCTGTTTATCGCGCGCATTTCCCGTGGCCGCACCATCCGCGAATTCGTGTTTGGCGTGCTGCTGATTCCGCTGGGCTTCACCCTGGCGTGGATGTCGATCTTCGGTAACAGCGCCATCGATCAGGTGCTCAACCATGGCATGGCCGCACTGGGCCAGTCGGCGATCGATGACCCATCGATGAGCCTCTACCTGCTGCTGGAAACCTACCCGTGGAGCAAGACGGTGATCGCGGTCACGGTGTTCATCAGCTTTGTGTTCTTCGTGACCTCGGCTGACTCCGGCACTGTGGTGTTGTCCACCCTCTCGTCCAAAGGCGGCAACGCGGATGAAGACGGGCCGAAGTGGCTGCGTGTGTTCTGGGGCGCGATGACCGCCCTGGTCACCAGTGCGTTGCTGTTCGCCGGCAGTATCGACTCGCTCAAGTCTGCGGTGGTACTGACCTCGCTGCCGTTCTCGCTGATCCTGCTGCTGATGATGTGGGGGCTGCACAAGGCGTTCTACCTGGAGTCGCAAAAGCAGATCGCGCAGTTGCATTCCCTGGCACCGATCTCCGCTTCGCGCAAAGGCCGAGGCGGCTGGCGCCAGCGTTTGAGCCAGGCGGTGCATTTCCCATCCCGCGATGAGGTATACCGTTTCCTCGACACCACGGTGCGCCCGGCGATTGAGGAAGTGACCGCAGTGTTTGTCGAGAAGGGCCTTACGGTGGTGACCCAGCCCGACCCGTCCAACGACAGCGTCAGCCTCGAAATCGGCCATGGTGAAGAACGTCCGTTCATCTACCAGGTGCAGATGCGTGGCTATTTCACACCGTCGTTCGCCTTGGGCGGCATTGGCAAGAAAGAGATCAACAACCGCCGCTACTATCGGGCCGAAGTGCATTTGAGTGAGGGCAGCCAGGACTATGACCTGGTGGGCTACACCAAGGAGCAGATCATCAATGACATCCTCGACCAGTACGAGCGCCATCTGCAGTTCTTGCACATGGTGCGCTGATAGCGTTCCTCTCAAGTAGGTCTTTGCTGTAAAAGGAAGAGGCAGACTTAAGCGATTCAGCTGCTTAAAAGGCCCGGGAATATGCCTATTCCCGGGCCTTATTTGCCCTAGATCAAGAGAGGATTCGATGACGTACATTGCTGCCGAAAACCGCTATGAATCTATTCCTTATCGCCGCGTAGGCCGCAGTGGACTGGTGCTGCCGGCACTGTCCCTGGGGTTGTGGCACAACTTTGGTGACAGCACCCCGATCGACACCCAGCGCGCATTGCTGCGCACGGCGTTCGACCTGGGTATCAACCACTTCGACCTGGCCAACAACTACGGCCCGCCCTACGGCAGCGCCGAGATCAATTTCGGTCGGTTGCTGCGCGAAGACTTCAAGCACTATCGCGACGAGTTGATCATCTCCAGCAAAGCCGGGTGGGACATGTGGCCCGGCCCTTACGGCCAGGGTGGCGGGTCGCGTAAATACGTATTGGCGAGCCTGGACCAGAGCCTGCAACGCCTGGGCGTCGATTATGTGGATATTTTCTACTCGCACCGCTTCGACCCCGACACGCCCCTGGAAGAGACCGCCAGCGCCCTGGCCACTGCCGTGCAACAAGGCAAGGCGTTGTACATCGGTATCTCGTCTTACTCCGGGGTTAAAACCCGCGAAATCGCAGCGTTGCTCAACGAGTGGAAAGTGCCGTTGTTGATCCACCAGCCGGCCTACAACCTGCTCAACCGTTGGGTGGAAAAAGACCTACTGGACACCACTGAAGAACTCGGCGCCGGGGTGATCGCCTTCACGCCGCTGGCCCAGGGTTTGTTGACCGATAAATACCTCAACGGGGTACCGGCCGATGCGCGGGTCAATCGTCCGGGTGGTGGCTCGTTGCAGGCCCAGCACCTGTCCGAAGCCAACATCGCCCATGTACGCGGCCTGAACGAAATCGCCAAGCGCCGTGGCCAGAGCCTGGCCCAGTTGGCGCTGGCGTGGACGTTACGTGATCCACGGGTAACCAGTGCGCTGATCGGCGCAAGCCGGCCGGAGCAGATTATCGAGAACGTCGGGGCGTTGAAGAACTTGAGCTTCAGTGCTGAAGAACTGGCGGAGATTGATCGGTTTGCGCAGGAAGGTGGGATCAACCTGTGGGAAAAGCCATCCACCGCTGAATAACCTTACACCACTGGGTGATCGTTCCCACGCTCTGCGTGGGAATGCAGCCCGGACGCTCGGCGTCCGCTCTAAAGTCGTGACGCAGAGCATCACAGGAGGCATTCCCACGCAGAGCGTGGGAACGATCTGTCGCCAAGCGTCAGAACGGCACATCCCCAAGAATCGTCGCCCGGTGCATCACCCGCCGCTGCGGCCGGTAGTCATCCACAGCGTAATGCTGGGTGACGCGGTTATCCCAGAACGCCACGTCATTTTCCAGCCAGCGCCAGCGGATGGTGAATTCCGGGCGGGTGGCGTGGGCGAACAGCAGCTTGAGAATGGCCTCGCTTTCGGCCGGTTCCAGTTCATTTATTCGGGTGGTGAAGCCGTCGCTGACGAATAGCGATTTACGTCCACTCACCGGATGCGTGCGCACGACTGGGTGCGATAGCGGCGGGTTTTTCTTGCGAGTTGCCTCCCAGCGCACCATGTCCTCGGCGGTGTTGCCAAAGCGCTCCAGCGGGAACGACTTGGTGAAGTCGTGTGTGGCGGTGATGCCATCGAGCAAGCGCTTTAGCGGTTCAGACAGTGCTTCATAAGCCGCAATCCCACTGGCCCACAAGGTATCGCCGCCGAACGCGGGCAACAGCTTGGCGCTGAGCACTGCGCCCAGAGCAGGCGTGGGCAGGAACGTCACGTCGGTATGCCACACCGCGTTATCACGCACATCCGTGACGGCGGTGTCGAGGATCAGCACTTCGGGCTGTTCCGGCACGTTGGGGTAGATCGGGTGGATGTGCAGGTCGCCAAAGTTTGCCGCGAACCGTGCCTGTTGTGCAGGGGTGATCGGCTGGTCACGGAAGAACAGCACCGAATAGTCGAGCAACGCCTGTTCAATGGCGTCGCGCTGTTCGGGAGTCAGCGGCTGGGTGATATCGACGCCGCCGATCTGGGCGCCCAGGGCGGAGCTTAATGGGGTAACGGTCAGGCTGCTCATTGTGGGTTCTTCACTCAGTGTGCCTGGCCATGCCAGGGCACTAATTTACGCTGCAGGGCGCGCAGGCCCATTTCCATGGCGAAGGCGATCAGGGCGATGACCAGGATGCCCAGCACCACCACATCAGTGACCAGAAACTGCGCCGCCGACTGCACCATAAAGCCCAGGCCGCTGGTGGCGGCAATCAACTCGGCCGCCACCAAGGTCGACCAGCCCACGCCCAGGCCGATGCGCACACCGGTGAGGATATCGGGCAGGGCGCTGGGCAGGATCACATGGCGAATCAGTTGCGCGCGGCTGGCGCCCAACGACTGCGCAGCGCGTAATTTGGCCGGGTCGACGGTGCGCACCCCAGTGGCGGTGGCGATGGCAATCGGGGCGAAGATAGCGAGGTAGATCAGCAGCACCTTGGACAGCTCGCCAATGCCGCACCAGATCACGATCAACGGCAGGTAGGCCAGGGGCGGAATCGGCCGGTAGAACTCGATCAGCGGATCGAGAATGCCACGGGCAATACGGTTGGCACCGATGGCGATCCCCACCGGCACGGCGGTCAGTACTGCAAAGCTCAGGCCCAGGCCGATGCGACTGAGGCTCGCGCCCAGGTGCTGCCACAAAGTGGAATCCATGTAGCCGGTGGTTGCCAGCAGCCAGCCTTTTTGCAACACGGCGGACGGTGGTGGCAGGAACAAAGGTTCGATCAAACCGGTGGCGGTCACCGCCCACCACAGGGCCAGCAAGGCCGCCAGGGTCAGCAGGCTGATCCAGCGCGTGCTCAGGCGACGGCGCAGCGGGATCACGGGATGTGTCGCAGGCTCGGTGGCCGTGGCGGGAAGTTCGTAACTGCTCATGCGTACACCTGCCGTTGGGAGAACACTTTGCCCAGCACATGCTCACGGGTTTCGATAAAGCGCGGGTCGGATTTGATTGCGCGGGCTGATTCACCGGCGGCGTAACGTTGGCCGAAATCCAGCTGCAGGCGTTCGACGATCTGGCCGGGGTTGGGCGCCAGCAAGATCAAGTCGGTGGCCAGAAACACCGCTTCTTCAATGTCGTGGGTAATCAGGAATACCGGCTTGGCCGTGCGCCGCCACACTTGCAGCAGCAACTCCTGCATCTGTTCACGGGTGAAGGCATCCAGGGCGCCGAAGGGTTCGTCCATCAGCAGTACACGCGGGTCGGCCGCCAGCGCACGCGCCAGGCCGACGCGTTGCTTCTGGCCACCGGAGAGTTGCCAGATGCGGCGGTTGTCGAAACCGGCCAGGTCCACCAGCGCGAGCATTTCACGCGCCCGCACGTCGCGCTGCGCCTTGGGCACGCCGGCCAGTTCCAGGCCGAAAGCCACATTGGCCAGCACGTCCTGCCAGGGCAGCAGGGCATCGTCCTGGAACACCACGCCGCGCTCGGCGCTGGGGCCTTTGACCGGCACGCCATCGAGGGTGATACGCCCGGCAGACGGTTCGACGAAGCCGGCAATCAGGTTCAACAACGAGGTCTTGCCGCTGCCGGACGGGCCCAGGGCGACCAGTAATTGCTGGGGCCCAAGCTCCAGTGAAATATCGGACAGTACCGGTTCCGGGGCGCCTGGGTACTGTGCGCTGATGCGCTCCAGTTGTAGCAAGGCCATCGCAGTGAACTCCTGAGTCAGTTGGTAATGAACTTGGCGCTGACATAAGGGGCGTAGTCGGGCAGCACGGCCTCGACCTTGCCTTGCTCCTTGAGGAACGCAGCGGTGTCGGTGACGGCCTTGGTGGTCGGTGCGCCCAGCAGCGTTACCTGGTCGGCGGCCAACGGGTAGACGTTGCCTTGCAGCAGCAACGGGATATCGCTGGCCTTGGCGCCGGAGAGTTTCACCAGTTTGTCGACGTTGCCGGAATCGGCGAGCCAGGCTTGTGGGTCTTTGCGGTAGGCGGCGTAGGCATCCAGAGTGACCTTGGCGAAGGCGGTGACAATCTCTGGGTGCTTCTCGGCGAAGTCCTTGCGCACGATCCAGGCATCGAACGTCGGCGCGCCGAACTTGGCCAGCTCCCCGGAGGTGATCAGCACCTTGCCGGTTTCCTTGGCCACGCCCAGGGCTGGGTCCCAGACATAGGTGGCGTCGATATCACCGCGCTTCCAGGCGGCAATGATGGCCGGCGGGGCGAGGTTGAGAATGGTGACTTTGGCCGGGTCGATGTTCCAGTGTTTAAGGGCGGCGAGCAGGCTGTAGTGGCCGGTGGAAACGAAGGGCACAGCGATTTTTTTGCCGACCAGGTCCTGAGGGCTGTTGATCCCCGAACCGTTACGCGCCACCAGGGCTTCGGCGCCGCCGATCTGGGTGGCGACGAGGAAGGTTTGCACCGGGACTTTACGGGTTATCGCGGCGGTGAGCGGGCTGGAACCGAGGTAGCCGATCTGCACGTCGCCGGACGCGATGGCAGCGATGATGTCGGCGCCATTGTCGAATTTGCGCCAGTCGATCTTGGCGTTGGTGGCTTTTTCATAGGCGCCGTCGGCTTGGGCGACTTTGGCCGGGTCCACGGTGGTCTGATACGCAATGGTCACGTCCGCCGCCTGGGCAAACAGGCTGGCACCGGCCAGGGACAATGCGGCCAACAGGCGCAGAGGGGTCAGCAGTTTCAAAGGGAAGCTCCTCAATCAGGCGGCCGAGAGTCGGCGTGAGAGGAGACTAAATGATCTAAGAATTCGAAAATAAATAACTTTTTCGAATTAGCTTATGAGGGTAAATGGCGAAGCCTGTTTTCAGGCTGGCAGAATAATGTGGGAGCTGGCTTGCCGCGATAGCGGTGTATCAGTCAACAGGTGGGTTGCTGACCCACCGATATCGCAGGCAAGCCAGCTCCCACACAAGCCAGCTCCCACAGGGGAGCGAGCCTGAGGTTAGTTGCTGATGGCGAGGATGCTTGCCTGGTACGAACCGACAAACACATCGAAATCGCCTACTTCGTTCTGCTCCAGCTCTGCCTGTTGCGCCAGCGACGCACGGGCCAGTTCTTCAAAGTGCGCTTGTTCCTCAGGCGCCAAAGGTTCTTTGCGGAAGTATTCGGCATGGACTTCGCTTTGATGCAGGGAGAACTGCGCAAAGCTTTCCTTGCGCTCAGCCATGGCTGCCAACACCTGGGCCGACGGCGTCAGGGACGGGTCCTTGACCTTGGCCAACTGGGCGTCCAATGCCTCGCTGTGCTCGGTGATGCCATGGCTCTGATCGAGCAGGGCGGCCAGCGGGGCAATCTTCTCCAGCAACTCGGCCGCCCACTCCTTCATGTCCACCGGCTGGCCGTCACGCTGCAATTGCAGGCCCGGACGGCGGCCTTCCTTGACCACGCTGAGGAAGTTGGAGGTGGCGTTGCCGCACTCGTTGTTGGCGAACAATGGGCTGTCGTTCAGCGCGCAGTACAGCAGGAATGCGTCGAGGAACCGCGACTCTGGCAGGTCGATACCCATCGGCAGGAACGGGTTGATGTCCAGGCAGCGTACTTCGATGTACTGGATGCCGCGCGCCATCAACGCCTGGATCGGCCGCTCGCCGGTGTAGGTCACGCGCTTGGGACGGATGTTGGAGTAGTACTCGTTTTCGATCTGCAGGATGTTGGTATTGAGCTGCACCCACTCGCCATCCTTGTGCGTGCCGACTTCGACATATGGCGCGTAGGGTGTTGCCACCGCTTCGCGCAGGCTGTCGGTGTAGCTGGCCAAATCGTTGTAGCACGGCGTCAGGCCGGCCTGGGCGTTGCTCTGGTAACCCAGGTCGCTCATGCGCAGGCTGGTGGCGTAGGGCAGGTACAGGGTGTCGGCATCCAGGACTTCAAGCTGATGCGAGCGTCCGCGCAGGAAGCCGGCATCCAGGGCTGGCGAGGCACCGAACAGGTACATCAACAGCCAGCTGTAACGACGGAAATTACGGATCAGCGCGATGTAGGCCGTGGATTGATAGTCACGGTCGGTGCCGACAAACCCTTCTGTTTCCTTGAGCAACGGCCACAACGCTTCCGGCAGGGAAAAGTTGTAGTGGATGCCGGCGATGCACTGCATGGTCTTGCCGTAACGCAGGGCCAGGCCCTTGCGGTACACGTACTTGAGCTGGCCGATGTTGGAGGTGCCGTAGTAGGCAATCGGAATATCTTCCTCGGCCGGCAACGGGCACGGCATCGAGGGGCTCCACAGGTATTCGCTGCCCAGCTTGGTGTAGGCAAAGCGATGGATCTTGTCCAGGCTGCTCAGAGTATCGGCCGGGTTCGGCAGGGCAGGGGTGATGAACTCCAGCAGCGATTCCGAGTAGTCGGTGGTGATCTGTTCATTGGTCAGCGCGGCGCCCAGGGCTTCGGGGTGCGGCGTTTGCGCCAGTCGACCTTCGTTGGTGACGCGCAGGCATTCGCGCTCGATGCCGTGCAAGCATTGCTCTAGCAGGGAGAGGTGTTCGCGCTTGCCGAGCAGGGCCAGGCGGCGGTTGAGAAGTTCGCTCAAGTTGGATTCCTTCACGCGTCAGTCGCCCCAATATGGGGGTGGGCAGGACGGTCTACAAGGGTGAAGTTGAAACTGGCGTGATCGCCTGGTTTTGAGTCGATTTGACCCGCTCTGAATCTGCCGACTTCACTCCATGAATTGGGCTACAGCGCAGCGAGAAAATTCCGACGCTGTTATCGCAGCGCCGAAATTAACTCAAATCGGGGGTGGGGAGCTATAGGACAGCGAACGTGCCCTGTGCTTTTGCGACAAGTCTTTCGCTCTGATACACGTCGGCCTCGACCACCAGGGTGCGGCGACCGGCGTGGATCACCCGGCTGGTGCACAGCACCTCACCGTCTTCCACAGCGCGAATATAGTTGATCTTGCATTCGATGGTGGCGCTCTGCTGGTCGAAACCATGGGCGCTGGAACAGGCCAGGCCCATGGTTATATCCACCAGGCTGAAAATCGCCCCGCCATGGAGCTTGCCCGCGCGGTTGCGCAGGTGCGGCTCCAGGGTCAGGGCCACGTCGGCAACGCCTTCTTCCAGGCGTTGCAGGCGGCAGCCGATCAGTTCGCTGAATGCGCTCTGGGTCAAACCGGCGGGAATTTCCATCAGCGCTTCTTCAACTGTTTAGCGTTGGCAAACAGCGACGCCATGGCGTTGTTGCTTGGCGCGGCGGTGGTGGTTTCCTTGCGCGGGGCGTTGTTCTGCGACTGGCGCGGCGCCGAACCGGGGCGAGCGCCACGGGCACCGTCGATTTTTTCGCCGGGGGTATCGCTCATGCGCATCGACAGGCCGACGCGTTTGCGTGGGATGTCGACTTCCATGACCTTGACCTTGACCACGTCACCGGCTTTCACCGCTTCACGTGGGTCCTTGATGAACTTCTCCGAAAGCGCGGAGATATGCACCAAACCGTCCTGATGCACGCCGATGTCCACGAACGCGCCGAAGTTGGTCACGTTGGTCACCACGCCTTCGAGGATCATGCCCGGTTGCAGGTCCTTGAGGTCTTCGACACCGTCCTGGAACTCGGCGGTCTTGAACTCGGGACGTGGGTCGCGGCCAGGCTTTTCCAGCTCTTGCAGAATGTCGGTGATGGTCGGCACACCGAAGGTTTCGTCGGTGTACTTCTTCGGGTCCAGGCGCTTGAGGAACGCGGCATCACCAATCAACGAACGGATATCGCGGTCGGTCTCGGCGGCAATGCGTTGCACCAGCGGGTAGGCCTCCGGGTGAACTGCCGAGGCGTCCAGGGGGTTATCGCCGTTCATGACGCGCAGGAAGCCGGCCGCTTGTTCAAAGGTTTTTTCACCCAGGCGTGCGACTTTTTTCAGCGCAGCACGGGTTTTGAACGCGCCATTTTCGTCGCGATGGCTGACGATGTTCTGCGCCAGGGTCGCGTTAAGGCCCGAGATTCGCGCCAGCAGTGCCACCGAAGCGGTGTTCACGTCTACGCCCACGGCGTTTACGCAGTCTTCCACCACCGCATCCAGGCCGCGTGCCAGTTTTAGCTGCGATACGTCGTGCTGGTACTGGCCGACGCCGATGGATTTAGGGTCGATCTTCACCAGTTCGGCCAGCGGGTCTTGCAGGCGACGAGCGATGGACACCGCGCCACGGATCGACACGTCAAGGTCCGGGAACTCCTTGGAGGCCAGCTCCGAAGCCGAGTACACCGAAGCGCCTGCTTCGGAGACCATGACCTTGGTCATCTTCATGGCTGGGTATTTTTTGATCAGCTCGGCGGCCAGCTTGTCGGTTTCGCGGCTGGCGGTGCCGTTGCCGATGGCGATCAGGTCCACCGCGTGCTTGGCGCACAAGGCGGCCAGGATCGCCAGGGTCTGGTCCCACTTGTTGTGCGGTACGTGTGGGTAAACGGTAGCGTGGTCCAGCAGCTTGCCGGTGGCGTCGACCACCGCGACCTTGCAACCGGTGCGCAGGCCCGGGTCGAGGCCCAGGGTGGCACGCGGGCCAGCCGGTGCGGCCAACAGCAGGTCGTGCAGGTTATGG
The DNA here is from genome assembly GCF_021609665.1 of Pseudomonas sp. PA-1-3F. NCBI lineage: Bacteria > Pseudomonadati > Pseudomonadota > Gammaproteobacteria > Pseudomonadales > Pseudomonadaceae > Pseudomonas > Pseudomonas sp. PA-1-3F. The sequence goes on from NZ_WJZD01000013.1 coordinate 44,964, forward strand.
GCGAACACGTTGATCGCTTCGGTTTCGGCGCCGTCGCGCAACTCGCCCAGCAGGTCGGTTTCCAGGTGAGTGTAGAGCTTGACCTTCCAGGTCCAGCGCACCACTTCGCCGAGCCACTTGTCTGCCGGGCGGTTCTGGTTCTGGATGCCGAATTGTTGACCGATCATGCCTTCGCACGGGTGCATGGTGCCCGGCAGCTCGTCACCGACTTTCAGCGCGGAGCTGAGAATGCCTTCGTTACGGCCGCGGAAAATCGCCAGGGCGCGGTGGGACGGCATGCTTTTGAGCGGCTCGTCGTGTTCGAAGTAGTCGCGGAACTTGGCGCCTTCTTCCTCTTTGCCGGCGATGACGCGGGCGCTGAGGATGGCTTCCTGCTTGAGGTAGGTACGCAGTTTTTCCAGGAGGCTGGCGTTTTCGGCGAAGCGCTCCATCAGGATGTACTTGGCGCCTTCGAGGGCGGCCTTGACGTCGGCGACGCCTTTTTCCGCGTCGATGAAGCGCGCGGCTTCGGTTTCCGGGGTCAACGATGGGTCGTTGAACAAGCCATCGGCCAAATCACCCAGGCCGGCCTCCAGGGCGATCTGGCCCTTTGTACGACGTTTCTGTTTGTACGGCAGGTAAAGGTCTTCGAGGCGGGTCTTGGTGTCCGCGAGTTTGATGTCGCGTTCCAGTTGCGGGGTCAACTTGCCCTGTTCCTCGATGCTGGCGAGGATGCTGATACGCCGTTCGTCGAGTTCTCGCAGGTAGCGCAGGCGCTCTTCCAGGTGACGCAGTTGGGTGTCGTCGAGGCTGCCGGTCACTTCTTTTCGGTAACGGGCGATGAAGGGCACGGTGGAGCCTTCATCCAGTAGAGCGACGGCCGCTTCGACCTGTTGTGGGCGTACACCGAGTTCCTCGGCGATGCGGCTGTTGATGCTGTCCATAAAACCACCTGAAATTCTTAAAATCAGCGCGCCGGCCCGTAAAAACAAGGCTCGGCGAGGCTGGTTGAGCGGCCCGACTGGCGCCGCTGCCTGGGTCAAGAGGCTGGCTATTGACCCTCGAAATCGAAAAATTCACGACAAGCGGGTAAAAAAAGCCCGGCAGCAAACGGTAACGATCTGACGTTGCCCTGCACGGAGGCGCCGCATTATAACCAGCGTTCTGCCCTTGGGGGCTACTGCGCCGCAGCTTGTAGGGCGCGGGTTCGCTGGCAGTAGATGAAAAATCTGCTAACAATGCACACGGTGCGTATAACGGCAGCTACGCCATAATGCGCGCCGAGATAAGAGGAGCATCCAATGAGCAGCACCGCACAAACTGCTGAAGGCGAAAAAATTCTCATCGTTGATGACGATCCGGGGCTGAGCAGCCTGCTGGAGCGTTTTTTCAACTCCAAGGGCTATCGTGCCCGCGCGGTGCCGAACACCGAACAGATGGATCGTCTGTTAGGGCGTGAAGTTTTCAACCTGGTCGTACTCGACCTGATGTTGCCCGGTGAAGACGGCCTCACTGCCTGCAAGCGCCTGCGCGGTGCGAACAATCAGATCCCGATCATCATGCTCACCGCCAAGGGCGATGAACTGAGCCGCATCAAGGGCCTGGAGCTGGGCGCTGATGACTACCTGGCCAAGCCGTTCAACCCCGATGAGCTGATGGCGCGGGTCAAGGCCGTGTTGCGTCGCCAGGCACCGGCGGTACCGGGTGCACCGGGCAGCGAAGACGAAAGCGTCACCTTTGGCGATTACGAATTGTCGCTGGCCACCCGTGAGCTCAAGCGCGGTGAAGAAGTGCACATGCTCACCACCGGCGAATTCGCAGTGCTCAAGGCCCTGGTGATGAACGCTCGCCAGCCGCTGACCCGTGACAAGCTGATGAACCTGGCCCGTGGCCGGGAATGGGACGCCCTCGAGCGCTCCATCGACGTGCAGATTTCCCGATTGCGCCGGATGATCGAGCCAGACCCGTCCAAGCCGCGGTATATCCAGACGGTGTGGGGTGTGGGTTATGTGTTTGTGCCGGATGGCACCGCAACCAAGTGACCGATGATTTGCAGGGGCGGGTATCCTGGCGTTTGACTCCATGAGGGGCGACGGGATGCCCGGCGTCTGCAATTCTGCGAGCGCCGCTCGTTCCTGCAAGGTGTGCAGCTTTCATCTATGAAAACCCCGCTGTGGTTCCCACAAAGTTTCTTCTCCCGCACCCTCTGGCTGGTGCTTATTGTCGTTCTGTTTTCCAAGGCGCTCACGCTGGTTTATCTGTTGATGAACGAAGACGTGCTGGTGGACCGGCAGTACAGCCATGGTGTCGCCCTGACGTTGCGTGGCTATTGGGCGGTAGACCCTGAGAACCGCGAAAAAGTAGCCAAGGCGTCGACGCTGACGCGGGTTGACGGCGCTGGTGTGCCTGAAGGCGAGCAGCATTGGCCTTACAGCGAGATCTACCAGCGCCAGATGCAGGCCGAGTTGGGTGCCGACACCGAGGTGCGGCTGCGTATGCATGTTTCGCCTGCGCTGTGGGTGCGAGCGCCAAGCCTGGGGGATGCCTGGATCAAGGTTCCGCTTTATCCGCACCCGCTGCGGGGGCAAAAAATCTGGAACGTGTTGGGCTGGTTCCTGGCCATTGGCTTGCTTTCAACGGCGTCCGCGTGGATTTTCGTCCGCCAGCTCAACCAACCCCTCAAGCGCCTGGTGTTTGCCGCTCGCCAACTGGGCCAGGGGCGCAGTGTGCGCTTGCCGGTCAGCGACACGCCCAGTGAGATGACCGAGGTGTACGGCGCCTTCAACCAGATGGCAGAAGATGTCGAACAGGCCGGGCGCGAACGCGAGTTGATGCTGGCGGGGGTGTCCCATGACTTGCGCACGCCACTGACGCGATTACGGTTGTCCCTGGAGTTGATGGGAGACCATACCGACCTCACCGATGACATGGTGCGCGACATCGAGGACATGGACGCTATTCTGGACCAGTTCCTGGCGTTCATCCGTGACGGGCGGGATGAAGTGGTCGAGGAGGTCGACCTCACCGACCTCGTGCGTGAGGTGGTTGCGCCCTATAACCAGAATGGTGAGCAGGTGCGCACGCGCCTGGAGCCGATCCAGCCGTTCGCATTACGCCGGGTGTCGATGAAGCGCCTGCTGAACAACTTGATTGGCAACGCCTTGCACCATGCCGGTTCCGATGTGGAGGTGGCGGCGTACGTATCCGGCGACAGTGCAGCACCTTACGTGGTGCTGAGCGTGATGGACCGTGGCACAGGAATCGACCCGGCGGAATTGGAAGGTATCTTCAACCCCTTCACCCGTGGTGACCGCGCCCGAGGAGGCAAGGGCACGGGGTTGGGGTTGGCGATTGTGCGGCGTATTGCGTCGATGCATGGCGGCAATGTCGAGTTGCGCAACCGTGAAGGCGGCGGGTTGGAAGCGCGGGTGCGGCTGCCGCTGGGGTTGATGCTGCCTCGAGACGCTGTCTAACAAGCAATATGAATGCAAATGTGGGAGCTGGCTTGCCTGCGATAGCGGTAGTTCATTCAACGACGATGTTGAATGTACCGGCGTCATCGTAGGCAAGCCAGCTCCCACAGTGGTTTGCGGCGTGTGGCAGATGTGGGTATTCAGCCCTTTCCCTTGGTCCGAGTCATATTCGGCCCGCCATTCTTTTCCAGATGCTGAATGATGATCCCCGCCACATCCTTACCGGTGGTGGTTTCGATCCCTTCCAGGCCAGGCGATGAGTTTACTTCCATCACCAGGGGGCCATGGTTGGAGCGCAGGATGTCCACACCCGCCACGCTCAGCCCCATCACCTTGGCCGCCCGTAGCGCGGTCATGCGCTCTTCCGGGGTGATCTTGATCAGGCTGGCGCTGCCGCCACGGTGCAGGTTGGAGCGGAACTCACCGGGCTTGGCCTGGCGCTTCATGGCTGCGATCACCTTGTCGCCCACCACGAAGCAGCGAATGTCCGCGCCGCCCGCTTCCTTGATGTACTCCTGCACCATGATGTTCTGCTTGAGGCCCATGAACGCCTCAATCACCGACTCCGCCGCCGTTGCTGTTTCACACAGCACCACCCCGATGCCCTGGGTGCCTTCCAGTACCTTGATCACCAGCGGCGCGCCATTGACCATCTCGATCAGGTCGGGAATGTCGTCCGGAGAGTGGGCAAAACCGGTGACCGGCAGACCGATGCCCCGGCGCGACAGCAGTTGCAGGGAGCGCAGCTTGTCCCGCGAGCGCGCAATGGCCACGGATTCATTCAGCGGAAACACCCCCATCATTTCAAACTGGCGCAATACCGCGCAGCCATAGAACGTCACCGAAGCGCCGATACGCGGGATTACCGCATCAAAGCCTTCCAGGGGTTTGCCCCGGTAGTGGATCTGCGGCTTGTGGCTGGCAATGTTCATGTAGGCACGCAACGTGTCGATCACCACCATTTCATGGCCACGTTCAGTGCCGGCCTCGACCAGGCGACGGGTGGAATACAGACGCGGGTTTCGCGACAGCACAGCAATCTTCATGCAGCACCTGGGGCAGAAATAGTGGAGACCGGGAACACCGGCTTGTCTTGAACGTACTTGAGGCCTGGATTGACCACCAACTGGCCGTCAATCAGCGCCTTGGAGCCCAGCAGCAGGCGGTAACGCATGGCTTTGCGACAGGCGAGGGTGAACTCCACCCGCCATACCCGATCACCCAGGGCCAGGGTAGTGCTGATCACGTAGCGCACCTGTGCATGGCCGTTGGAGCTCTTGATGGTTTTCATCGTCACCAGGGGCGCTTCACAGCGGCGGTGACGTAGTTGCACCACGCTGCCCAGATGCGCGGTAAAACGCACCCACTTTTCACCGTCGCGCTCAAAAGGCTCGATATCGGTGGCGTGCAGGCTGGAGGTGCTGGCACCGGTGTCGATCTTCGCCCGCAGGCCCGCCACTCCCAAGTCGGGAAGTGCCACCCACTCACGCAGACCCACAACGGTCAAATGGTCAAATGTCTTCAATATGGTTAACCGGTCAATTCGCCCAGGCTTGAGGAGATACCTCAGCCAACGCTTTGAATGCAGGCTTGGCGAACCAGAAGCCCTGCATCAGAAATATTCCGCAGTCGGACAGGAAGTCGCGCTCGCCGGCACTTTCGATGCCCTCGGCGATGACAGTAACCCCCAACTGCTCACAGATTGTGACAATCCCCCGGACGATCACCTGACGGACACGATCCTGATCGACATCGCGAATCAGCGCCATGTCGAGCTTGATCAAGTCAGGTTGGAAATCGGCCAGCAGGTTCAGCCCCGAATAGCCCGCGCCGAAATCGTCGATGGCGGTCTTGAAGCCGAATTCGCGGTATTCACGCAGAATATTCGTCAAATGGCGATAGTTATCTACGTGCTCGCTTTCCAGGGTCTCGAAAATCAGCCGGTCCAGCGGGAAATTGTGCGCCCGGGCGGCCTCCAGAGTGCTGCGGATACACAGCTCCGGGCGATATACGGCATTGGGCATGAAGTTGATGGAAAGGTGAGTCTGCATGCCCAGGGCTGCGGCACCGGCAATGGCCTTGGTCCGGCAGCGCTGGTCGAAGCGGTAGCGATTGGTTTCGTTGACCTGAGCCAGCACCGACAGCGCGCCTTCTCCCTGGGGACCGCGCACCAAGGCTTCGTTGGCGAAGATCGTATGGTCACGCAGATCTACGATAGGCTGGTAGGCGAACGCAAAATCGAACCCCAGAGGCTCGCTTTGCTGGCAACCCACGCACCGCTGGTTGGGCGAGGTGAGTGAGAGGGGAAAGTCGGTCACGGCGTATCCTCGCGAAAACAGGGTGCTACCTGGCGTATCTTAGGTGAGCCTTGGGGTTTATGCGTCGAAGGGTTTCAACGGTAAAGTTGCGACATTTTTCAGAGCGAGGAATTCAAGTGGCTCAAAAGCAGGAAGATGAAGAGAAGGTCCGGCTGGACAAGTGGTTGTGGGCAGCGCGGTTCTATAAGACCCGCGCTCTGGCCAAGGCCGCTATCGAGAGCGGCAAGGTGCATCATCGCGGCGAGCGCTGCAAGCCGGGAAAGGAGCCGCGCGTCGGCGACGAGTTTCAGATTCGTACAGGCTTTGATGAAAAAACCATCGTAGTACAGGCGCTTTCCATCGTCCGCCGCGGCGCGCCTGAAGCGCAGGCACTGTATGCCGAGACCGAAGCCAGCATCGCCAAGCGCGAAAACGCTGCGGCCATGCGCAAGGCAGGGGCTTCAGGCCTGACCACTGACGGCAAGCCGAGCAAGAAGCAGCGCCGCGATCTGTTCAAGTTTCGCGGCAGCGGCAATGACGATTGATTGCACGAGTCGCCCATGCAAACTCGATCAAATGTGGAAGCGGGCTTGCCCGCGAATACGGTGGGTCAGGCACAGATGCATTGATTGACACCCCGCATTCGCGAGTAAGCCCGCTCCCACTTTTAGCCCTGGGGGTTACGGAGTTGTGCGCATGACACTCAACCGCCCAATAACGGGCAACTTGCTCAGTAGCCCGAAAAGCGGCGCCGTCATCCGCAACAAAGCGCCCGACACCTTCGCCGCAAACGGCGTGTAATACCCCCACCCCAGCGCCAACAGCGCCAGCAGTACGCCACCGATATAATCGTCCTGGCCCCAGTGCGCGCCGGCTACCAGCCGCGGCATCATGAACAGCAGCGCCAGGCCCCAGATCACCAGCACCTGGCCGATGCGCCGGGCGAACACGCTCATGAACATCGCCCAGATCAATAGCACCGAAGCATGGTCGCCGGGGAAGCTCTGGCTCGAGCGGTCCTTCAATTCCCAGGTTTTCTCCAACCCTGGGAAAAAGTCGCTCATTTGAATCGCGCCGCTGATGACCATCGACGGGCTACTGTGCTGCCAGCCCATGTGCGCCGCGAGTTTTGAGAACAGCATGCGGATAAACAGCAATAGCAGCAGAATGCCGAGGAAGCCAAAAAACGCCTGGCGCACCTGTACGGCCTTGAACACCCAGTCGCCGCGGATCAACAGCGCCAGCAAAATCACGCCGACCACTGCATCAAACGGCCGCAGGCTGGCCACGGCCCACACATGTAGCCAGGTCGAGTTCGTGGCCAATGGGCCATTGAGCAGATGAAACAGCCACTCGTCGAAAATCACACAGAGCATCTGGCCCGTGGGCCACAGCCAAAAACACAGCAGTCCGATAGCGAGTAGATTGCAAAGAGCCCATCGCCGGAGGTTCCAGTTGGCTTGGAACAAACCCGGATTGTTCATAAACTGTCCCTCATCGCTCTATTCAGCTCCTTGAATTCAGGAGAAGTCGCACCAAGATGGTGCTAAAGCGTTTAATTTTATAAACCTTGTAATCATTTTGTCATCACTTCAGATACCCAGACCTATGACTGATCTACCGGATACCGACTTCACCCAACGCTTCATCTTCGATGAGAGCGATGCCCGCGGCGAGATGGTTTCGTTGGAGCTCAGCTATGCCGAAGTCCTTGCCAAACACGCCTATCCGGAGCCGGTCGCGCAATTGCTCGGCGAGTTGATGGCCGCCGCGGCGCTGCTGGTGGGCACCATGAAGTTCGACGGTTTGCTGATCTTGCAGGCTCGTTCCGAAGGGCCAGTGCCCATGTTGATGATCGAGTGCTCGAGCGAGCGCGAGATCCGTGGCCTGGCCCGTTACGAGGCTGACCGGATTGCCGCAGATGCCACCTTGGCCGACCTGATGCCCAACGGCGTCCTGGCACTGACTGTCGACCCGACTGAAGGCCAGCGGTACCAGGGTATTGTCGACCTCGACGGCCAGACCCTGTCGGAATGCTTCACCAACTACTTCGTTATGTCCCAGCAAGTGGGCACCAAGTTCTGGCTTAACGCCGACGGCAAGCGCGCCCGTGGTTTGCTGGTGCAACAACTGCCGGCCGATCGCATCAAGGATGAGGATGATCGTGCCGAAAGCTGGCGGCATATCATCGCCTTGGCCGACACCTTGAAGGCCGAAGAACTGCTGGGCCTGGACAACGAAACCATCCTGCACCGCCTCTACCACGAAGAGGCCGTGCGCCTGTTCGACGCACAGGGCCTGCATTTTCACTGCAGTTGCTCGCGCGAGCGTTCCGGTAACGCGCTGGTCAGCCTGGGCCTGGAAGATGCGCAAAATCTGGTGGTGGAACATGGCGGCCATATCGAGATCGACTGCCAGTTCTGCAACCAGCGCTACCTGTTCGACGCGGCTGATGTAGCGCAATTGTTCGCCGGCGCAGGCAGCGACACCCCTTCCGGCACCCGCCACTAAAACGTTTAAGCACAGGTAAATCACCTGACAAACGCCGGATTAGAGGTGTTCTGACGGGAGGGCCCTACTCTTTTTGGGCTTTTCTGGCATAATCCGGCCCACTTTTTTCGCGGTAGTAGTGCGCAACTTTCTACTACAAAACGTTTGGAGCACTCGGCCATAGGCCGACGGGGAACCTCATGACGCAAGCCAATAACGCCGTATACACCGATCTGAGTGTTGACGATCTGGTCAAAGAAGCCCTGCAGCGCGGTGAAGGCGTGCTTGCCGATACTGGCGCGCTGGTCGTAGAAACCGGTCACCGCACCGGTCGTTCGCCGGTTGACCGTTTCATCGTTGAAGAGCCTTCCACCCAGGACGCCATCGCCTGGGGCCCGATCAACCGCAAGTTCCCGGCCGACAAGTTCGATGCCCTGTGGGCTCGCGTCGAGGCGTTCAATAACGCGCAAGAGCATTTCGTTTCCCATGTTCACGTAGGGGCTGCAGAAGACCACTACCTGGCCGTGAAAATGACCACCCAGACTGCCTGGCAGAACCTGTTCGGTCGTTGCCTGTTCATCAACCCGGCCCAGTACAACCCGGCCGGTCGTGAAGAGTGGCAAGTGCTCAACGTGGCCAACTTCGAGTGCGTGCCAGAGCGTGACGGCACTAACTCCGACGGTTGCGTGATCCTCAACTTCGCCCAGAAAAAAGTACTGATTGCCGGCATGCGTTACGCCGGTGAAATGAAAAAAGCCATGTTCTCGGTGCAGAACTTCCTGCTGCCGGCTGCCGACGTGCTGCCGATGCACTGCGCCGCCAACATTGGCGAAGCAGGCGATGTGACCCTGTTCTTCGGCCTGTCAGGCACTGGCAAGACCACCCTGTCCGCCGACGAAAGCCGTTACCTGATCGGTGACGACGAGCACGGCTGGGGCGAAGGCGTGGTGTTCAATATCGAAGGCGGTTGCTATGCCAAGTGCATCGACCTGTCCGAGAAGAACGAGCCGGTTATCTGGAAAGCTATCAAGCACGGCGCTGTGCTGGAAAACGTCGTGATCGACGAGGCCAAGCACGCCGACTACGCCGACGTCAGCCTGACCCAGAACAGCCGTGCCGCCTACCCGCTGGAGCACGTTGCCAAGCGTTCCGAGAAGAACCTGGGCGGCGAGCCAAACGCGGTGATCTTCCTGACCTGCGACCTGACCGGCGTACTGCCGCCTGTGTCGATCCTCAGCGAAGAACAAGCGGCCTACCACTTCCTGTCCGGCTACACCGCTCTGGTGGGCTCGACCGAAATGGGTTCGGGCAGCGGCATCAAGTCGACCTTCTCCACCTGCTTCGGCGCGCCGTTCTTCCCACGCCCGGCTGGCGAATACGCAGAGCTTCTGATCAAGCGTATCCGTGGTTTCGGCTCAAAGGTCTACCTGGTCAACACCGGCTGGACCGGCGGCGGCTACGGCGTCGGCAAACGCTTCAACATCCCGACCACTCGCGGCGTGATTGCAGCGATCCAGAGCGGTGCGTTGATCGGTGCGCAAACCGAACACCTGGACACCATCAACCTCGACGTGCCGTTGGCCGTACCGGGCGTTGAAACCGGCCTGTTGAACCCACGCAACACCTGGGCTGACAAGGCTGCCTACGACGAAGCAGCGAAAGCGCTGGCTGGCCTGTTCATTGAGAACTTCAAGAAGTTTGAAGTCAGCGATGCGATCAAGGCGGCGGGTCCTAAGTTGTAAAATTCGCCGGTTGTAAAAAAGCCGCCTCTTAGGCGGCTTTTTTATGGGCGAACGATTAGTCGGCGATGTGCAGTACCACTGCACCGACCAGCACCAGTACAACGCCTGCCACCTGCACCGCTGACAAGCGCTCTTTGAAAAATACGAACCCCAGGATCGCCGCGATCCCTCCAGAGAGCGTACTGATCACCGTCACCACCGACACCGAGCCGGCCATTGCGCCCCACGAAAACGCCGAAAAACCGCCGAGGTTCATCAAGCTCGCACCGGTCAAAGTCGCGCAGTTTTTCAGTGGCGGGATCTTCAAGCCATCCTTGATCTTCAGCACCATCACCACCAGGACGCACAGGCCTACCAGGTAACCCAGCCACAACATGGTGATTGGCCCCAGCGCTGGCAGTGTGTAGCGACCTTGCAGCCAGAAACTGGTGCCATACAAGGTTGCGGCGAACATGGCGTAGGCAATGGACAGGCGCGGGTTGTTGTGAAGCGTGCCGTTGTCCTTGTGAATGCTGGACAGCAAAACGCCGATCACGCACAGGGCGATGCAGCCCAGTTGTATCAGGCTGATGTGTTCACCGCTGGCCCAGGACAGCAGGGTGGTCACCACGCCATAGGACGTCACCAGCGGCGCGACGATGGCTGCTTTGCCCATGGCAAAGGCTTTGGATAGCGCAAGGGCGCCGGACACCGTCAGCAGAGCGGCGGCGACGCCCAGGAGCCAAACGCTTAAAGTTGCATCAAGGGCTTTGAAAAGGAAGGCTGGGAAAATGACCAGCAGGAGGGTCATGATCAAAAAACCGAGGGCTTGGCCGAAATACACCGCGCGTTTTACGCCAACGGCTCGGGCGTTGAGGCCCACCAGAAAGTCCGTGCCGCCCCAGAGCAGGGCGGCCAGCAGGCCCATTGTTACGTCCATGTAAGGTCCTTGTTATTTATACGGCTCGCCAGATTAGCGCAGATCCAGTGTGGGAGCGGGCTTGCCCTAATACTGTAGGAGCGAGCTTGCTCGCGAAAAACGTCAACGATAACGCGTGCTTGCTGAATGAACGCGGCGCCTGTGAGTTTTTCGCGAGCAAGCTCGCCCCTACAAAAAATCCTTCATTGGATTCAGCTCAGGTTTTCCAGCGTCTGCGTGTCCCAGCGGTGGGTCTTGATCGCCAGGTAGAGCATGCCGATGGTCAGCGGAATCTTGTCACCACGGCCTTTGGCGCGACGCTTCAGGAACACGTCGAACACCGGCGGCTGGAAGTAACGATAAGCGTCGTAGTCGCTCAGGTCGACACCAAAATCCTGCTCCAGCGCCTCCATGAATTGCTTGGCCTCAGCACCATCGCACCCGAGGTCGAAGTTCAGTGAGGTGTGCAAGCCAATGGTCTTGTGTGTTGGCAAGCCGATTTCTTCATGCAGCAATTGCACAAGTTGCTGCATGGCAGGGTCTTCTGGGAAGTTGGGGGCCAGGTTCATGGTGGGGGCACGCAGGAGTGGGTGAGGGGGCCTGTCACGTTGCAGGCGGTATTTGTTTCGCGTGATGAAGAGAACCAAGCCTATCAAGAACAAGGTCAGGGGTAGAAGTTGAATGTTCAGGACAATGGCGATGTAGGGTAGCCAGAACAACAGAAGCAATCCCGTTACGATGAAGGTAACGGCGAAACGCGTTCTTAACGTGCCGTCAGTGATTTTGTAATACAGCAGCAGATGGAGAGCGAACAATAGCGCTGTTTGTAGGTAAAGCCATTGACTAAAGTTCATCTGGAGTGCACATGCATTGAGACACTTGAGCGCTGCGGGCCTATGCCACCGCTGACCTGAGCATCCAGGCCGATGACGATGTCTGCGCTGTGAAAGTTGCGGATCCTGCGAGAAATCAAATCGCTGATAGCGTTCTCGACTATCGATTCTGCTTTGCTGGATATGATCCCGACAGGGGCTGCAACTGCGCCAGAAATGATTTCTTTTATGAGGTTGTTCCGATTGTTCGAGCTATCTGCCTGCTTCCTGGTCAGTGGCTTTGAGACGGCCACTGTCATGACGCAGGGTAGATCTCGGGCGAGCATCTTTTCGTACAACTTCTGAAGCCGCAAGCGGACCTCTATCGCTGAAGCTTTTGCTTCCAGCAAGCAAAGTGTGGCTAGCTCTTGTCGATTGCTTGGCATCACGGTGAGTCGAATTACCGTGAAAGTGATGCCATAGTGGCCGATATATTGAGTCCTTTCCATGTTCACGGTTTTTTCCGAGACAGTTGATAGGAGGTTATGTTCAGTCGGCTACGCGTAACTGGTATAGAGGGTTGAACGGGTATTTGAAGCAGTTTGGGAAACGGATGGCGTGACGTTTGGCGGTGTCTTACAAAAGCCTCCGGCATTTATGGCTTGCAACGATGTGATGGGTAAAGCTGATCAGTTGTAGGAGCGAGCTTGCTCGCGAAAAACTCAAGGGCGCCGCGTTTTTTCTGATTTACCGCGTCATCGTTGGCGATTTTCGCGACCAAGCTCGCTCCTACACAGGTGTTGCTTAGACTTGCGCTTGTTCAGGTTGCAGCTGAACGTGTTGCGCGGCTTCCAACAAATCACAGCCGTCCTGAACGAGCAGGTACAGCGCATTAATGATGTGGGAAATGTCTTTGAGGTCAGCGTGTTCGAAGGTCAGGCAAGAGAAAGTTTCCAATCAGTCGCTGGCGGCGCGGATACGCTGGTGGGCGGCGGATTGGATGTCTTTGGCTGATGCTTGAGTGTCGATGAGAAGCGGGTGACAGGCGATCAAGGTCGTAGGGCGGCGCAAAGAGTGGAAGGTTGCCTACGGCGATTTCGGATAATTCCCGCTCGGCCTGGTGCAGGCGTGCCTCATCGAGCAAATGGAGGCGGTTGCGCAGAGTGCTGCTACCGGGGTAGCAGTATGGGGCCTGGCCCACCCCGTATTTGTCGAGCATCAGCTAGAGGTGTTGCGGTACTTGGCAAGGACGGCTTCGCGTGTCGGCAGGGGTTTGTCGACGTCGGTCGGTTGGGTATCCAACCCTTCCAGGCGCAGGCTGGCCAAGTAATTGGAACGCCGGATCTTGTGATAGTGATCCTGTTTTTGCTCAAACGTCAGTTCGCTCATCGCTGCGTCCTCTTGGAGAGCAAGGCTTGAATGTAGCGCAATGCGTAGCTCGGTAGGCGGGATAAAACGCCCGTCACAACTTGTATAAAAAGTCTGCCAGCGAGCTCATTTCAGCGTATGTTTCACCGCAAAATCTTGTAGGGCGATTCCGCCCACTACTTAAAGGGAGTTAAGCATGGGTTTGCTTCGTGTCGCCTCGGCGATGTCTTTGTGTGCGGTGGCGTTTTCTGCCCAGGCCGAGCAGTTGCCGATTGAAGTGCTGAGCGCGGTGGTCAAGGACCAGAAAATCGCCGATGCCGAGGTGCTGCTGCAACGTAATGGCGCGCAGAACGTGGTGGGCCGTACCAACGCGCAAGGCCAGGTGACGCTGACCAGTGAAGTGGCTGACGATGCCAGCAACCTGCTGATCATCAAGAAGCCTGGCTATTCCAACCTGGTGGTGAAGTGCCCGTGCAAAGGCATGACCTATGCCATCAGCCCGGTGATGGAAAATCTCGACGGCCTGCGTGTGGTGTTGACCTGGGGCAAGGCTCCGCGCGACCTCGACTCCCATATGATCTTCCCCGGCAATAACATCTTCTTCAACAATAAAAAGGGCACCGACGCCGAACTGGACGTGGATGACACCGATAGCTATGGCCCGGAGACCATCACCCTGCAGAAAAAGCATTACGGCGAAAGCTACGTCTATGCCGTGCACGACTATTCCAACAGCGGCTCTCCCACTTCCAGCGAGTTGTCCAACAGTGAGGCCAAGGTGTTTGTGTACATGGGGCAATCCCTGGTACGCACCTACTATGTGCCGCAGAACCGCACGGGCAACCTGTGGACTGTGTTCCGCATGACCGGCAGTGGCGACTTCCAGGACATCAACACCTTCACCGGCGTGAGAGTCGGCGCCGAAGATGTACTCAACGAGGTCAAGCCTTTGCTGGACGACAGCGTGGCCGTCACCGCCGTGACAGTGAGCTCGTCGGTACAGGCCGATGCGAAGAGGCTGAACCTCAAGGGCGAAGCGGCCTACCAGGCCGGTAACCTGGACCAGGCCATCGACTTCTTCCGTCAAGCCATCGAGCTGGATAACAGCTTCGGCAAGGCTTACGGCAACCTGGGCCTGGCGTATCAGAAAGCCGGCAATACCGCGGAGTCGATCTGGGCTAACCGCAAGGCTATCGCCCTGGCCACCGGTATCAATGCCGCGACTGTGCGCGCCGGTGCTTACTACAACATTGCACGCATCTACGAAGCGGCCGGGCAGTTCCCGGATGCGCTGCGTCATTACCAGTTGGCCAAGGAGCAAAAGGCCAACCCGGTGTATGACACGGCGATCGAGCGGGTGCAAAACCGCTGATTCAGCAGTAGCACGGTTTTGAAATGTGGGAGAGGGCTAGCCAGCTCCCACATTTGTATCTGCTGCGTCTTGTTACTTTCTAGGAAAAGTCCCACTTCGGCCCTGAGCCATCCTTCCCTCTGTGTATCATCCTGTCTCTTTTTTCCTCGCGACCTTTCTCGATTCGCTGAGAATCCCGGGCTATGTTTTTGAGCCAACTCAGCGGTCAATGGAGTGACAGCCTTATGCACGACACCCTCCAGCAGGTCTTTGGTTACCCACACTTTCGCTTGGGCCAGGAAGAGACGGTCAGCGCCGTGCTGGCTGGGCGATCTGCCGCCGCCATTTTCCCTACGGGGTCGGGCAAATCCTTGTGTTACCAGCTGTCGGCCGTGTTGCTGCCGCACCTGACGCTGGTGGTGTCGCCGTTGCTGGCGTTGATGCAGGACCAGTTGGGTTTCCTGCAGCGCCATGGCATTTCGGCGGGCAGTATCGACTCGGCCCAGAGCCGTGATGAGGCCAATGATGTAATGGCCCGTGCGCGATCGGGCGAGCTCAAGATTCTGATGATTTCCGTGGAGCGTTTGAAGAACGAGCGTTTCCGTAATTTCCTGAACAGCGTGCAGATCTCGTTGCTGGTGGTAGACGAGGCGCACTGTATCTCCGAATGGGGCCACAACTTCCGCCCGGATTATTTGAAGCTGCCGGACTACCAGCGCCAGTTCAACATCCCTCAGGCGCTGTTGCTGACGGCCACGGCCACGCCCCAGGTGATCGCCGACATGCAGGCCAAGTTCGCCATTGCTGCCGAAGATGTAGTGACCACGGGCTTCTATCGCCCCAACCTCAACCTGCTGGTGGAACCGGTCAGCGGCCACGACAAACGCCGCAGGCTGCTGGAATGGATGAAAGCGCGGGCCAACCAGCCGAGTATTGTCTACGTCACCTTGCAGAAAACCGCCGAACAGATTTCCGAGCATCTGAACCGCCACGGTATTCAGGCCGAGGCTTATCACGCGGGGCTGCCCCATGAAAAACGCGAAGGTATCCAGCAGCGTTTCATGGGCGGGCGTTCCAATTGCATTGTCGCAACTATCGCGTTTGGCATGGGCATCGACAAGAGTGACATCCGCAATGTCGTGCACTTCGACCTGCCCAAGTCAATCGAGAACTACAGCCAGGAAATCGGCCGCGCAGGGCGTGACGGGCAGCCGTCGGATTGCCTGGTGTTGGCCAACCGCGACAGCCTCAATGTGCTGGAAAACTTCGTGTACGGTGATACGCCGGAGCAGGACGGCATTTTGCGCGTACTGGAGGAATTGCAGGCCGCGCGTAGTGAAGGGCAGTGGGAGTTCCTGCTCAGGTCGCTGTCGGACCACAGCAATATTCGCGAGTTGCCGCTCAAGACGCTCCTGGTGCAGTTGGAGCTCAAGGGCGTGATCGCGCCGCGCTATGCGTTTTATGCGGAATACCGTTTCAAATACCTGATCGAACCCGAAGCCTTGCTGGCGCGTTTTTCCGGCGAGCGGCAGCAGTTTGTCGCGGCGATCATCCAGGTGTGCAAGCGCGCTAAAACCTGGGCGACGGTCGATTTCGATGCGCTTTATCAACAGCACAATGCCGAGCGTAGTCGGGTGGTGAAGGCACTGGATTATTTTCAGGAGCAGGGCCTGATCGAGCTCGAAAGCAAGCAAATGACTGAGGTCTACAGTTTGCTCGACACCCATTTCGACCCCCACGCGTTAAGCGCCGAGTTATACACAGGCTTCAAGCAGCATGAGGTGACGGAGGTCGCGCGGATTCACGCCATGCTCGACCTGTTCGCCACCGACCACTGCCTGGGGCAACGTCTGGCGCACTACTTTGGTGATGATAATGCGCCCCGGCGTTGCGGGCATTGTTCGGTATGCCACGGCCAGGTCGCCCATCTGCCGGCGCCGCCGAGCTTGCCGCCGCTTGTGGATAAAAACTTCATGGGGCTGTGCGGTGATTTTATCCACAGGCATCATGAGCACACGGGGCACTTGCCGAATGCGGAGCGTTTGACGCGTTTCCTTGGCGGTATCAGCGTACCGTTGTTTACCAAGTTGAAGGCGCGAGGCATTCCCGGTTTTGCTGCGCTGGAAGACTACCCCTACGCCGAGGTGCGCGACTGGGCCCATGCTCAATTGGATCAACTTTGATGAGACTTGCCGATGCCTGACTCAACGCCTGTGCGCGACGATTACCGCCACTTCCAACCGATCACCACGCGTTGGCACGACAACGATGCCTACGGCCATGTGAATAACGTCACTTACTACAGCTTCTTCGATACAGCCGTTAATACCTACCTGATCGAACAGGGCGGGTTGGATATTCATGACGGTGAAGTGGTGGGGTTTGTGGTGAGTTCGGCCTGCGATTACTTCGCCTCGATCGCTTTTCCCGAGTGCATTGAGGTCGGTCTGCGGGTGGGCAAGCTGGGCAATAGCTCGGTGCAGTATGAGCTGGCGGTATTCAAGGCGGGCGAGGAGGAGGCGCGTGCGGCGGGGCGCTTTGTCCATGTGTTTGTGGACCGAGCCTCGAACCAGCCAGTGCCGATTCCGGGAATGTTGCGCGAAGCGATGCAGCGGCTGCTGGTTTGACGCACCTACAAGCAATACAGACCAAATGTGGGAGCCGGGCTTGCCCGCGATGGCGCAGTATCAGGCAGTACGTCTAAACCTGATTCACTGCTATCGCGGGCAAGCCCGGCTCCCACATCGGATGTGTTCGTCAGAGCGCGGGTTTATCAGTCGCGATAACGATGCTTGTTCTTGCGATGCCCATAGGCATGGCCGCGACCTGGGTGGCCATCGCGGTAGTAGCGACGATCATCACGGTCGCGATCGCGGTAATGGCGGCTGTCGCGATCACTTTCGTTACCCATGTAGTTGCCTAGCGCGCCGCCCGCGCCACCGCCGGCTGCGGAGCCGATCAGTGCACCGGTGCTGCCGCCAACGCTGCGCCCTACGACGTTACCGCCGGCTGCGCCCAGTGCGCCACCAATGGCGGCTTCGCCACGGCTACGTTTGTCGGCGCCGACTGCACTACCGCCTGCGCCGCCCAGGGCCGCGCCAATGGTCGAACCGGTGTTGCCGCCCAACTGCTGGCCGACAACAGAACCTAGTACCCCACCCAATGCGCCGCCTACACCGGCTTCGGTGGTGCCGCCTGCCATGGCTGCGCCACTGACCAGGCCAAGGGACAACAAGAGAATCGAGGAGAACTTCATTCAGGGAAACCTCAAGGGATGACGGCGCGATCCTGAGGTTGTATCGAGGCGCTGACAATCGAAATCCGACCGGCGGCAGAGGTTGTATACAATTTGCTAAGTTGCTGTTTTGTATGGGGAACTTAAGTCGTTTTTACGGGTCTTTAGCTACTTCGGAACGGCCGTTTTTATGCAAAAGCGGCCTTTTTTTGTGCCTGCAGAATGTGCGGTGCTTGTGCTGGTCTCTTCGCGGGCAAGCCCGCTCCCACATTCGATCGGTCCACACAGTCTCAATGGTGAACCCATCCCAGTGTGGGAGCGGGCTTGCCCGCGAAAGCGGTAGTTCAAGAAACACATATCTCGGATCAAGTCAGGCCGAGCGCGCCATGATCAACCCATTGTCACTCGCCGCTTCCAAGCGAATCGCAACAAACTTGGACGTTGGCGTATGGCTACCATCGCCAGTGCTTTCCAACGGCACCAACGGGTTCACTTCGGGGTAGTAAGCCGCCGCCTGCCCCGCCGGAATATCAAATGCCAGCAGCGTAAAGCCCTTCACGCGGCGCTCACGACCGTCTTCCCACAGAGACACGATGTCTGCCTTCTGCCCCGGCTTGAAGCCCAGGCGGATGATGTCGGCTTCGTTGACGAACAGCACGTCACGCTGGCCTTTGACCCCGCGATAACGGTCGTCCAGGCCGTAGATGGTGGTGTTGTACTGATCATGGGAGCGCATTGACTGCATGATCAGGTCCGGCACCCGGCCCGTGGCGTGGGTGCGCTCGTGGATCAGGTCTTTGGGCAAGATGTTCGGGCGGAAGTTGGCGCGACCTGACGGAGTGTTCCAGCGCCGTGCGCCGGCGGAGTTGCCCAGATAGAAACCGCCTGGATGCTTGATCTTCTCGTTAAAGTCCTTGAAGCCTGGGATGGTGTCGGCGATCAGGTCGCGGATGCGCCCATAGTCGGCCACCAGCCAGTTCCAATCCACGGGCTTGCTGCCCAGAGTGGCGGCAGCAATGCCCGCCAGGATCGCCGGCTCGGACTTCATCAGTTTCGACAGCGGTTGCAGTTGGCCGTTGGAGCCGTGGACCATGCTGAACGAGTCTTCCACCGTCACCGCTTGCGGGCCGTCGGCCTGGATGTCTATGTCGGTGCGGCCCAGGCACGGCAGGATCAACGCATCTTTACCGTGCATCAGGTGGCTGCGGTTGAGCTTGGTGCTGATCTGCACGGTCAGGTCGCAATTTCGCAGCGCTTCAAAGGTACGCGTGCTGTCTGGCGTGGCTTGGGCAAAGTTGCCGCCCAGGCCGATAAAGACTTTGGAGCGGCCTTCAAGCATGGCGTGAATCGCTTCCACCACGTTATGGCCATTGTCGCGAGGCACCTGGAACTGGAAACGACGCTCCAGCGCGTCCAGAAACGCCACCGGTGGGCGTTCGTTGATGCCCATGGTGCGGTCGCCCTGTACGTTACTGTGGCCACGCACCGGGCACAGCCCGGCACCTGGGCGGCCGATATTACCGCGCAGCAGCATCAGGTTGGCGATTTCCTGGATGGTCGGCACCGAGTGGCGATGCTGGGTAATCCCCATCGCCCAGCACATGATTACACTCTTGCCTTTGGCGTACATGCGTGCCGCTTGCTCGATCTCCACCAGGGTCAGGCCGGACTGCTCGACGATCTCCTCCCACGAGGTATCGTCGATCTGACCCAGGTATTCCAGGACGTTGGCAGTGTGCTCATTGAGGAAGTCGTGGTCGAACACCGCTTCCTTGCCTTCGGCCAGGGCTTGGCGTTCCCACAGCAGCAGGAACTTGGCCATGCCACGCAAGATAGCCATATCGCCACCCAGCGCCGGGCGGAAGTAGGCGGTGTTGGTCGGCTTGTCGCCGTTGGTGAGCATTTCCAGCGGATGTTGCGGGTGCTGGAAGCGCTCCAGGCCGCGCTCTTTCAGGGGGTTGATACACACCACCTGAGCGCCGCGTTTCACCGCTTCGCGCAGCGGCTCGAGCATGCGTGGGTGGTTGGTGCCGGGGTTCTGGCCCCAGACGAAAATGGCATCGGCATGTTCGAAGTCATCAAAGGTTACGGTACCTTTGCCCACGCCGACACTCTGCGCCAGGGCTACGCCGCTGGCTTCGTGGCACATGTTCGAGCAGTCCGGGAAGTTGTTGGTGCCAAAGGCGCGTACGAACAACTGGTACAGGTAGGCGGCTTCGTTGCTGGCGCGGCCCGAGGTGTAGAACTCGGCCATGTTCGGGCTGGGCAGCGCGTTGAGGTGCTTGCCGACCAAGTCGAAGGCGGCTTCCCAACTGATGGGCATGTAGCGATCGGTCTCGGCGTCATAGCGCATCGGCTCGGTCAGGCGGCCCTGGTATTCCAGCCAATAGTCGCTTTGCTCCAGCAACGCTGTGACGCTGTGCTTGGCGAAGAAGGCCGCATCGACGCGGCGCTTGGTGGCTTCCCAGTTGACCGCCTTGGCGCCGTTTTCGCAGAACTTGACCATGCCGCTTTCCGGCGAGTCGCCCCAGGCGCAGCCCGGGCAGTCGAAGCCGCCGTTCTGATTGGTCTTGAGCATCATGCGCAGGTTTTTCAGGGCGTTGTCACTGGTCAGCCAGGCTTGCGCCACACTGATCAGAGCGCCCCAGCCACCGGCTGGGCCTTTATAGGGCTTGTAGCGTGGGGTTGGGGTCTGGTCGGCTTGGTGGTGAAGGCTCATGGCTGGTGCTCCATCGCAGGGCTATAGACCCGTGGCGCGCTTTTTTGCGGCAGGTGGATAAGGTTGAGGTTGTGCCGGCGCGCCCATTGCAAGGCCAGGCCGGTGGGCGACGACAGGCTGACCAGGGTCTGGATACCCGCGCGCAAGACTTTCTGAATCAATTCGAGGCTGCAGCGGCTGGTAACAATCGCCAGGCCGCCGTCGGTCGGAATCTTTTGGCGGATCAACGCGCCAATCAATTTATCCAGAGCGTTATGCCGGCCGATGTCTTCGCGACCCATCAGCAATTCCCCCTGGCTGTTCATAAAAACCGCCGCATGCACGGCGCCGCTGTGCTGGCCCAGGGGTTGGAATGCGCTGATACGCTGGCGCAGGCCGTCGAGCCACTGCGCCGGCGGCAAGGGCGCGCCGGGCAGTACCTGGAGGTCGGGCAATGCTTGCTCTACCGCTTCCACGCCACACAGGCCGCAGCCGCTGGTGCCCGCCAATTGGCGGCGTTGCTGCTTGAGGTTCCAGAACGCACGGCTGGAAACCTGTACCTGGGCGTACTGGGCTGCGCCTGACCCGCTGATTTTCAGGTCATAAATGTCGTTAACGTCGGTGATAATGCCGCTGCCGAGGCTGAAACCTACAATGAAGTCTTCCAGGTCCGTAGGCGTCACCAGCATCACCGCCTGGCTGATATCGTTGTAGGCAATCGCCAACGCCACTTCTTCGGCCAGCGCAGTGCTGGCGACTTCAGTGTGTTCAAGATTGCAATAGTGATAGCTCTGGCTGGCGACGGGCGCGGTCGATTCGAGAGCGGGCGCCGCGCAGTGAGGGCGCTTGGCGTTCATGGGGCAGTACCACCGGCGGATTGATCAGTGTTTAGACTAGGCGCGACAAAGGGTCACGTCTAATCGCCAGTATTGATCTATTGATAGAGGGCGTCGATCAAGGTTCACCCGCGTTTTCGTCGGGCTTATTCCAAGCAGGGGTGAGTTGGATACTTTTGAGTCTTTAGCCAGTCTGGAACCCAAGTCGGCAGGACTGGTCTAGTCTTGGGCATCTGGAAATTAAATCCCAAGGAGAGCGCACCATGAGTATTTTTAGCTTTATCAAAGAAGCCGGCGAAAAGATTGTCGACCTGTTGACGCCGGGTAATGCGAACGCCAGTGAGCAGTTGAAGGAGCATGTGAGCAAGGTGGGCCTGGGTAATCCAAACGTGCAAACCACGGTGGATGGCGACAAGGTCACAGTGACCGGTGAAGTGGCCACGCAGGAAGAGAAAGAAAAGATCCTGTTGGCGCTGGGCAACATTGCCGGCGTGGCAAGTGTGGATGACCAGATTACTGTCAGTGGTCCAGTCGTGGTGGCTTCACGCTTTGTTGTTGTGAAAAGCGGTGACACTCTCAGCGCAATCTCTAAAACGGTCTATGGCGACGCGAATAAGTACAACAAGATTTTCGAGGCTAACAAGCCACTGTTGTCGCACCCGGACAAGATCTACCCGGGCCAGACACTGCGCATCCCTGAGTAATACGCAGGATAAAATGAGCAAGCTCGCCCTTTTGTAGGAGCGAGCTTGCTCGCGAAAAACTCACAGGCACCGCGTTTATCCAGGAAGCACGCGTTATCGTTGACGTTTTTCGCGAGCAAGCTCGCTCCTACATAAGCCCGGCGATGAGTTCTCGATAATCCCCGACGGCCGCAAATTCTGCGGTGTCCTTTGAGCCTTTTTTGCTATCAGGTTCTTTCACTGCCAGTAAATGTCCCACGCCGAAATCCCGGGCACTGCGCAGGATCGGCAAAGTGTCATCTATAAACAGGCTACGGGCCGGGTCAAAGTGGATATCCGCTTGTAAGGCCTCCCAGAATTGCGGGTTTTCCTTGGGGAAACCGTAGTCGTGAGAGCTGATCAATCGCTCGAAATACGGCGCCAGTTCAATGCGCTCCAACTTCAATGACAGCGAATCACGATGAGCGTTGGTGATCATGATCACGCGCTTGCCGGCCTGTTTGATCGCCGCCAGGAAGGTATCGGCATCCGGACGCAGGGCAATCAGGTGGGCGGTTTCCAATTTGAGCTCGCGCACCGGGATCTTGAGCTCGGCGCTCCAGAAATCCAGGCAATACCATTGCAACTGTCCGGCGTTACGCTCGAACAGTGGCTGCAACTCCATCTCGGCCATGGCTCGGCTTACGCCGTGCAGTTCGGCATAGCGTTGCGGCAGGTGTTCCATCCAGAAGTGGTTGTCGTAATGCAGGTCGAGCAGGGTGCCGTCCATGTCCAGCAGGACGGTGTCGATGGCGTGCCAGGGCAGAGAGGACATGGTGGGGTCTCATGTAAGTAAAAATATCCGACACAGACAATCGGAAAAGCCACGGTATAGTAACCCGATCACGCCAAGGAGCCGTTTATGCGCCAGAAACCCACTGTCCTCGCCCGCGAAATAGTCGCCAGTAGCCGTTTGTTCCGCGTGGAGGAAGTGCAATTGCGCTTTTCCAATGGCGTTGAGCGGACCTATGAGCGTCTTGTCGGGCGTGGCACGGGCTATGGCGCCGTGATGATTGTGGCGATGATCGATGAAGATCATGCAGTGCTGGTGGAAGAATACTGCGGCGGCACTGACGAATATGAATTGTCGTTGCCCAAAGGCCTGATCGAGCCCGGCGAAGACGTGCTTGCAGCGGCAGACCGCGAACTCAAGGAAGAGGCCGGCTACGGTGCACGGCAGTTGGAGCACATCACCGAGCTGTCATTGTCGCCCGGCTATATGAGCCAGAAGATCCAGGTGGTGTTGGCTACCGATCTCTACGAAGAGCGTCTTGAAGGTGATGAGCCCGAACCAATGCGGGTAGACCGGGTCAACCTGCGTGAGCTGTCGGCGCTGGCGCAAAACGAGCAGTTCAGCGAAGGTCGCGCCCTGGCTGCGCTGTATCTGGTGAGAGACCTGTTGACCCAGCGTGGAGCGTTCACCGCATGAGCGAACTGTTTTTAGGCCACCCGTTTATCGCACCGGTCATTGAACTGGCTCGGCAGGCGGGTGAAGCCATCCTGCCGTACTGGCGTGCCGAGGTAGCCGTGACGTCCAAGGCGGATGATTCTCCCGTGACGGCTGCCGACCTGGCTGCCCATCATCTCATTCTCGCAGGCCTCACCGCGCTGGACCCAAGCATTCCAGTGCTGTCTGAAGAGGACGCCGATATCGATCAGAGCGTGCGTGCCGGCTGGCAGCGTTGGTGGTTGGTGGACCCTCTGGATGGCACCAAGGAATTCATTTCTGGCAGTGAAGAGTTCACCGTCAATATTGCATTGATCGAACAGGGCCGCGTGGTGTTCGGCGTGGTGTCGATACCGACCACTGGCCGTTGCTACTTCGGCGGCGCGGGCCTGGGGGCTTGGCGGTCGGACGTCAATGCAGCGCCCAAGCAGATTCAAGTACGCCAGGCCCCGGCCTCGGGTGAGGCCTTTACGGTGGTGGCCAGCCGTCGTCATACCAGCCCTGAGCAGGAGCGCCTGCTCAATGGCCTCAGTGAAGGCTTGGGCGAGTTGAAACTGGCGAATATCGGCAGCTCCTTGAAGTTTTGCTTATTAGCCGAGGGCAGTGCCGATTGTTATCCGCGCCTGGCGCCGACCTCGCAGTGGGATACCGCAGCGGCCCAGGGTGTATTGGAAGGAGCTGGGGGTGAAGTATTGGAGTTGAATGGCAAGCCGTTCAGTTACCCGGCGCGGGAGTCGTTGCTGAACCCGTTCTTTCTGGCGTTGCCGGCCAAGGCGGCGTGGCGTGAGCGGCTGTTGACCCTGGCCAGATCTTAAGGCCACTGCAGAGCAAAATGTGTGCGGGCTTTCCCGCGATGGCGGAGTGTCAGTCATACAGGTATTGGCTGATCCACCGCTATCGCAGGCAAGCCCGCTCCCACAGTTGTTTTGTGTCATGGCTGCTAGCGATGCAGGACGTATTGGCCGGTGAAGACAACGGCACGCTCTGCACTGCCTTCATTCACAATCCACGTCTCCAGCGCCAACCGCGCCCGCCCATAGCGCTGGTAGGTCGCCACAAAGCGCTTCCAAATCTTTTCATCCGGCGCCGCGCAAATGGCTGTCGCGTCCTGGGTCACCGGCAGCGGGTAGCTGATCTGACCTTCCTGAATCACGATGTGCCCGTCTTCAATCCCGGCTTCACGCAGCTTCAGGTGCAGCCAACCCCAACCCGCCAGCACCGCGCCGCAGTAGAGGCTGCCGCCGAACATGGTGCTCTTGTGGTTGATATTGGCTTGCAAGGGCAGGTGCAGTTGCAGTTGGTCGTGTTGCCAGTCGAGCACCCTGAGGCCCATTTCCCGGGTGAGTGGGATGTCGTGGTGGAGGATGGATTCCAGGTAACGGCTATCACGGCTCATGGCGGCCTCTTTGTAGGTGGACGATGTCATTCGTCATCGGCGCTCTGGCCGGCACTGTCGGCGAAGTTCAGGCCGTGTTTGCGCAGTTTGTCGTGCAAGGTTTTGCGCGGTACGCCCAGGGCTTCGGCGAGGCTGCGCACAGAGCTGTGGGGGCGGGTCAGTTCGGCGGCGATCAGGCTTTTTTCGAACTGTTCGACTTGCTCGCTCAGGCCTCCGGGTGTGGAGGTCAGCACACCGGCCGCGGGGTGGTCCTGGGTGTTATCCAGGGCCAACTCCAGGCCGAGGGCGAAACGCTCCGCGGCGTTTTGCAGTTCCCGCACATTGCCTGGCCAGCTGTGGCGCAGCAACAGCGCGCGCTGGCCCGGTTGCAGTTCGTGCAAGGGCAGGCCGTGGCGGCTGCTGGCCTCGTCGGCGAAGTGCTGGAACAGCATCAGCGCATCTTCACCCCGTTCCCGTAGCGGGGGAATGCGCAGCGGCGCCACATTGAGGCGGTAATACAAGTCGGCACGGAAACGGCCCTGGTCGGCGGCCTGGCGCAGGTCTTCCTTGGTGGCGGCGATAATGCGGATATCCAGCGGGATCAACTGATTGCCACCCAGGCGTTCCACGACGCGCTCCTGTAAAAGGCGCAGCAACTTGACCTGTACATCCAGGCTCATGCTTTCAATTTCATCCAGAAACAGCGTGCCGCCATTGGCAAACTCGAACTTGCCGATGCGGCGCTTTTGCGCGCCGGTAAACGCGCCGGGTTCATGGCCGAACAGTTCGCTTTCCACCACCGATTCCGCCAGCGCCCCGGCGTTGATCGCCACAAACGGGCCGCTGCGTCGGCTTGAGAGGTCGTGCAGGGCGCGGGCGACGACCTCCTTGCCTGCCCCGGTTTCGCCGAGGATCAGCACATCGGCCTTGGTCGCGGCCAGTGCACCGATTTGCTCGCGCAGGCGCAACATCTGTGGCGAGTGCCCTACCAGGCGCGTACTGAGTTGCTGGCGGTCGCTGAGAGCCAGGCGCAGGCTGCGGTTGTCCAGCACCAGCCGGCGCAGGGCCAGGGCACGGCGCACGCTGTCGAGCAGCGCGTCGCTGGCGAAGGGTTTTTCCAGGAAGTCATAGGCGCCGGCACGCATGGCTTGCACCGCCAGCGGTACGTCGCCGTGGCCGGTGATCAGCAGCACCGGCAGGTCGGGGTCCTGGCCGTGCAGTTCAGCCAGCAGTTCCAGGCCGTCCATGCCGGGCATGCGAATGTCGCTGACTACCACGCCCGGCCAGTCGCGGGACAGGCGTGCGGTGAGCCCGTTGGCTTCTCCCAGGGGCAGGACTTTCAGGCCGGCCAGGTCCAGGGTCTGGCACAGGGCCTGACGCAGGTGTGGATCGTCGTCGATCAATACCACCTGAATCGAGTTGTCGATACTCATACACTGCGGTCCTCGGACGGTTGCAGACTGACGCCCGGCGAGCCGGCGCGCAATTTCAAGGTTAACAGCGCGCCGCCCTCCTTGTGGTTGGCGAACAACAGTTCGCCGCCGAAGGCGCGCATCAGGGTGTCGCAGATCGCCAGGCCCAGGCCCAGGCCCTGGGTGCGCGTCTTGGTGGTGTAGAACGGCTCGCTGGCGCGGCCCAGGGCTTCCATGCAAAAGCCCGGGCCATTGTCGCGAATGTACAGGTTGACGCCCTGGGGCGTGGTTTCGGCACTCAGCCAGAGTCTGCGTGGCGGGCCTTTTTCGGTGAGGGCGTCCAGAGCATTGGCCAGCAAGTTACCCAGCACCTGGCGCAGACGGGTTTCACCGGCCTGCACCCACAAGGTCGCCTCTGGCAAGTCGCGAATCAACTCCACCTCCATCGAACGCCGACGCTTGGCCAGTAATGCCAGGGCGTCATCCAGTGCCGGTTGCAGGGCCACGCTCTCCGGCGCGTGACGGTCACGGCGGGCGAAGGCGCGCAAGTGGGCGATGATCGAGGCCATACGCCCGGTCAATTCACTGATCAGCTTGAGGTTGCCGCGGGCATCGTTGGTGCGCTCATGGTCGAGCAGGATCTCGGCGTTTTCGGCATAGCTGCGAATCGCCGCCAGTGGCTGATTCAATTCATGGCTGATACTCGCCGACATGGTGCCCAGCGCCGAGAGTTTACCGGCCTGGACCAGATCATCCTGGGCGCGCACCAATTCTTGCTGGGCATGCTCGCGCTCCAGCACTTCCTGTTTAAGGCGCCGGTTAAGGCCCTCCAGGTCGCTGGTACGCTCGGCCACGCGCATTTCCAACTCGCGGCGGGCCTTGGCTTCGAAGGCGATGCGTTCCAGATAGTGCCGGCGGCGCTGCATCAGCAACCCCAGCAACAGCATCAGCACCAACAACGTGGCACCGCCCACGGCGACGACCGTGCGCACCGGACGGTTGATCAGCGAGCGCGGCGCGAGGATTTCCACGTTCCAGCCGGTCTCGGCGATAGCCGTGGACTGGCGCAGCCAAGCGCTGCTGCTGAGGCTCAACGGCTGCGGGTCGCGGGTGGGGTAGGGCTGGATAGCAATGATGGCCTGGCGTTCTTCGGCGGTCAGTGGCCGCGTGGCGCGGAATCGCCATTGCGGGCGCGAAGTGAGGATCACCACGCCGTTGTGGTCGGTGACCAGCAATTGTTCCGGGGTATTGCCCCACAGGCTTTCGGTGTGGTCCAGGTCGACCTTCACCACCAGCACGCCGATGATGGTATCGCCGTCACGCACCGCGGCGGCGAAGAAGTAGCCGCGCTTGGCCGAGGTGGTGCCCAGGCCGAAGAACCGTCCGAGGCGCCCGGCCATGGCTTCGCTGAAATACGGACGGAAGGAAAAGTTGCGCCCCACAAAGCTGTCTTGCTTGTCCCAGTTGGACGCGGCGAGGGTCTTGCCGGTGGTGTCCATCAGATACATCACCTCTACCCCGGCCTGGGCGGCGACGTCCTTGAGCAACTGGTTGGCATTGACCAGGTGGGTGCTGACGTGGGGCGCGCCCAATGCAGTGCGCAGGGCCGGTAAGTCCCCGAGGATCTGCGGCAGTATTTCGTAGCGATGCAGGGTGCCCAGCAAGTTGGCGACGTAGAGGTCGAGGGTCTGGCGGTTTTGCCCGGCCAGCTCGCTGCGGTAATAGCGCTCGGCCAAATGCTCCAGCGGCCACAACAGCGGTGCCAGGCACAGAGCCAGCAGGGCGAGGCTGCGCCAGCGGGGTCTTCGCGGAAGGGGTGGGGTCATGGAAGTCGCGCCTGTGGGTACAGGCGCATTATGCCTAGTGCTGCTGTGCAAGACACTCGTGCAATGCGTCTTGCCACTGTGGCTGGCTGACGTGCCATTGCTGTTGCAGGCGGGTGCAGTCCAGGCGCGAGTTCAGCGGGCGCTTGGCGGGGGTCGGGTAGGCGCTGGAAGGGATCGGCTCCAGCTCGGCACAGGCCTTGCCCTCGGCGCGCAGTTGCTCGCCAATGGCTTGGGCAAAGCCGAACCATGAAGTCTCCCCCTGGGCAGTGAGGTGGTAAACACCCCAATCCCCTGCCTTACCGGCCTGCCACTGCTCGATCAGCACGCGGGTGCTGTTGGCGATAGTCCCGGCCCAGGTCGGTGCACCGAACTGGTCGGCCACGATGCGCATCTGCGGTTTTTCCTGCAGGAGGCGCTGCATGGTCAGCAGGAAGTTCTTGCCGTGGCTCGAATAGACCCAACTGGTGCGCAAGATCAGGTACTCGCCGCCTGCAGCCGCAATCGCCTGCTCGCCCGCCAGCTTGCTCTGGCCGTAGACACCCAATGGGTTCGGCGTGTCGCTTTCGGTGTACGGGGCAGGTTTGGTGCCGTCGAACACGTAGTCGGTCGAGTAGTGAATCAGCGGGATACCCAACGCCTTGGCCTCTTCGGCGAGGATTCCGGGGGCGATGGCATTGATGGCGAACGCAGCGTCCGGCTCGCTCTCGGCCAGATCGACGGCGGTGTGGGCCGCCGCGTTGATGATCAGGCCAGGGCGATGGATGCGCACTTGCTGGCGGATAAGGTCTGCGTCTGCCAGGTCAAGCTGGTCGCGGCCCAGGACGAGGAGTTCGCCCAGGCCCTTGAGCCGCTGTTGCAGCTCCTGGGAGACTTGGCCGTGTTGGCCGGTGATGAGGATTTTCATGGGAACAAGTCAGCTTCCATCAGCAGTTTGCCGACCTGATCCTTGGCGGAGAGTTGCGGCGGTTCGGCCAGCTCCCAGTCGATGGCCAGCGTCGGATCATTCCAGAGAATGCTGCGCTCGGCGCTTGGCTGGTAGTAGTCGGTGGTTTTGTACAGGAACTCTGCGTACTCACTCAACACCACGAAACCATGGGCGAAGCCTTCTGGCACCCAGAGTTGGCGATGGTTCTGTGCCGACAAGCGGACACCCACCCACTGGCCAAAGTTGGGTGAGCTGCGACGGATGTCGACCGCCACATCCAACACTTCACCGTAGGTGACACGCACCAGCTTTCCTTGAGTGTGTTCAAGCTGATAGTGCAAACCTCGCAGCACGCCTTTTTGCGAGCGTGAGTGATTGTCCTGCACGAAATTACGCTTGAGCCCGGTGGCCATTTCAAAGGCGCGCGCATTGAAACTTTCGTAGAAGAAACCGCGTTCGTCGCCGAATACCTTTGGCTCGAGGATCAGTACGCCGGGTAGTGTGGTTTCAACTACATTCACTGGGTCTCTCCGGCAAGCGAGTAGAGGTATTGGCCGTAGCCGGTCTTGCCAAAGTACTTGGCGCGCTCCAGCAGATAATCACGATCGATCCAGCCATTTTCATAGGCGATCTCTTCCAGGCAGGCCACTTTCAAGCCCTGGCGGTGCTCGATGGTCTGAACGTAGGTCGAGGCTTCCAGCAGGCTGTCATGGGTGCCGGTGTCGAGCCAGGCGAACCCACGGCCGAAGCGTTCAACGTGAAGATCGCCACGCTGAAGGTAGGCATTGTTGACGTCGGTGATCTCCAGCTCGCCGCGTGGCGAAGGCTTGACCGCCTTGGCGATCTTGATCACGTCGTTGTCGTAGAAGTACAGGCCGGTCACGGCATACGGTGACTTGGGCTTTGCCGGTTTTTCTTCGATGGAAAGGGCGCGGCCCTCTTTATCGAAATCAATCACACCGAAGCGCTCCGGGTCTTTCACCCAATAGCCGAAAACAGTAGCGCCCGAGGAGCGCTCGGCTGCGGTGCGTAACTGATCGCCAAAATGCTGGCCGTGGAAGATGTTGTCCCCCAGAATCAGGCACACCGCGTCATCACCGATGAACTCTTCGCCAATGATAAATGCTTGAGCCAGCCCGTCCGGGGAAGGCTGTTCGGCATACGTGAAACGCACGCCAAACTGGCTGCCGTCTCCCAGCAGGTTTCGGTACTGCGGTAGGTCTACCGGAGTGGAGATCACCAGAATGTCCTTGATGCCTGCGAGCATCAGCACGGATATCGGGTAGTAGATCATCGGCTTGTCATACACCGGCAACAGCTGTTTGGACACTCCCAACGTAATGGGGTGTAGGCGAGTGCCGGAGCCGCCAGCCAATACAATTCCCTTCATCATGCGATTAGATCCTTCAAGTCGGTGTTGCCCAATCGTTCTCCCTGATAACTGCCGTCCTGGACCCTGCTGCACCATTCCAGATTATCGAGGTACCACTGTACGGTTTTGCGCAGGCCGGTCTCGAAGGTTTCTTCCGGGACCCAGCCCAGTTCGCGTTCGATCTTGCTGGCGTCGATGGCGTAGCGTTGGTCGTGGCCTGGGCGATCCTTGACGAAGGTGATCAGGTCAGTGAATTTCTCCACACCGGCTGGGCGTTGCGGCGCCAGTTCTTCCAGCAGGGCGCAGATGCCACGTACCACGTCGATGTTCTTCTGTTCGTTGTGGCCGCCGATATTGTAGGTTTCGCCCACAACCCCAGTGGTGACCACTGTGAGCAGCGCACGGGCATGATCCTCGACGAACAGCCAGTCACGCACCTGCAGACCATCGCCATACACCGGCAGTGGCTTGCCCGCCAGGGCGTTGAGAATCACCAGCGGGATCAATTTTTCGGGGAAATGGAACGGCCCGTAATTGTTCGAGCAGTTGGTCAACAGCACCGGCAGGCCATAGGTGCGCTGCCAGGCGCGTACCAGGTGGTCGGACGCTGCCTTGCTCGCGGAATACGGCGAGCTCGGTGCGTAAGGCGTGGTCTCGGTGAAGAGGTCGTCCACGCCGTGCAGGTCGCCATACACCTCATCAGTGGAGATGTGGTGGAAACGGAATGCGCCTTTTGCCGGCTCTGCCAGCTTCTGCCAATAGGCTCGCGTGGCTTCCAGCAGGCTGTAGGTGCCAACGATGTTGGTCTGGATAAAATCCGACGGGCCGTCAATGGAGCGGTCGACATGGGACTCGGCCGCCAAGTGCATGATCGCATCGGGTTCGAAGCGTGCGAGCAAGGCGCTGACGGTGACCTGGTCGATGATATCGGCCTGGACAAACTCATAGCGGCTGTTGGACGCGATGCTGGTCAGCGACTCGAGGTTGCCGGCGTAAGTCAGCTTGTCCAGGTTGAGCACCTCGTGCTCGGTGTGCTGGATCAGGTGGCGGATCAGGGCTGAGCCGATAAAGCCAGCGCCGCCAGTAACGAGAATGCGCATATCGGAGGGCCCTTTCCTTTGATAGACATTATGCGGATGAAGCATAGCTTGAGTGGTGCGAGCCGGGTGGTGCAAGCGCTGTATTACTGGGGGGTTGCCTTGTGCCCCTGAACAATGGCGATATAGACGCCTGAAAAAACAAAGGTCGTCACAATGTCGTTAGCCACGTTGACCCACCGTGCCAGCTTGCCTTGCCCACAAGTAACCCCCGAGCAAGCAGCATGCCTGCTCGAGCGGCACTATGGTATGGCGGGCAAATTACACTCATTGGGCAGTCAGCAAGACCTCAACTATCGAATTGACAGCACACGGGGCCGCTTCGTTTTGAAAATCTGCCGGGGTGACTACGCCGCGGTTGAACTTCAAGCCCAACACGCAGCGCTCAACAGCCTGGGCGCGCATGCCGGCCTGCGTGTTCCCAAGGTCATCCAGACCTTGGCGGGTGAGGAGTTGCTGACGGTCAACGTCGATGACCAAACCCTGCACCTGCGGCTACTGGACTACATCGACGGCCAGCCCCTGACGCATTTACCCCACCTGAGCCGCACCGTGATCGAAGGCTTTGGTGAGCTGTGCGGGCAGATGAGCCTCGCGCTGGCAGGTTTCGAGCACCCTGGCCTGGAGCGCACCCTGCAATGGGACCCGCGCCACGCGCAAGCATTGATCACCCACCTGCTGGCAACCTTGCCCGACCTGCCGCAGCGTGCTGCTTTGGAGCAGGTGGCCAGGCAGGTCGAGGCGCATGTCCAGCCGTTGGCGGCACACCTGCCTTGGCAAGCAGTGCACATGGACATCACCGACGACAACGTGATGTGGCAGCGTGATGCCCAGCGGCACTGGCGCATACAAGGCGTGATCGATTTCGGCGATCTGGTGCACACCTGGCGAATTGCCGACCTGTCGGTGACCTGCGCGGCGTTGTTGCACCATGCCGACGGTGATCCGTTTGCCCTCTTGCCGGCGATCCAGGCCTGCCACGCGGTCACGCCGTTGCAGCGTGAAGAGCTGGAGGTGTTGTGGCCGTTGATCGTCGCTCGCGCGGCGGTGTTGGTGCTCAGCAGTGAGCAGCAGCAACGCCTGGACCCGGACAACGTTTATCTAAAGAAAAACGCCGAACACGAGTGGGAAATCTTCCATATCGCCACGTCGGTGCCCTTCGAACTCATGCAAGCGGCGATTCTGCGCAGCGTCGGCAAAACATTACCGCCCGTCACCAACCAAGACTTCGCGCCTTTATTGCCAGGCTTGGTGGGCCGCGAGTTTGCGCTGATCGACCTGGGCGTACTCAGCCCGCATTTCGAGGCTGGCAATTGGGAGACTCCCGGCATCGATCGGCGCTTGCTGGATCAAGCAGCGACGGTGCATGGGCTGGCGGCCAGTCGTTATGGGCAATACCGCTTGTCGCGCACCCGCCCCGACAGTGCGCTAGAGCCCGAGACGTTCCCCCTGCATGTCGAACTGCATCTGCCCCACGGCACAGTGCTGGAAGCACCCTTTGCGGGAATGCTGCGTGAAGGTACCGACGGCTTGCTGTGTTTGCACGACGAAGGTCTGAGCTTGCGCCTGTGGGGCGTGCGCACATCACTCAAGCCGGGCGCAACCCTGGTCAAAGGGCAGGTGCTGGGCGAGGTTCATGCGCCGTTGACTGTGCAGTTGTGCCGCGCCGACCTTGAGCCACCGCTGTTCTGCACACCTTCCCGGGCGTTGGCTTGGCAGGCGCTGTGCCCGTCACCCGCAGCGCTGTTGGGCCTGGCCTGTAATGCGGAGCCGGAACTGGACCCAGAAGCCCTGCTGGCCCGGCGTGATGCCAGCTTTGCCCGCTCCCAGAAGCACTACTACGCCGACCCACCGCGTATCGAGCGCGGCTGGCGTAACCACCTGATCGATATGCAGGGCCGATCGTACCTCGACATGCTCAACAACGTGGCCGTGCTGGGCCATGGCCACCCGCGCATGGCTGAAGTGGCGGCTCGGCAGTGGTCGTTGCTCAACACCAACTCGCGGTTTCACTACGCGGCGGTTGCCGAGTTCTCCGAGCGCCTGCTGGCGTTGGCACCGGAGGGCATGGACCGGGTGTTCCTGGTCAACAGCGGCACCGAGGCCAATGACCTGGCGATTCGTTTGGCCTGGGCCTACAGCGGCGGGCGCGACATGCTCAGTGTGCTGGAGGCCTATCACGGCTGGTCGGTGGCGGCGGATGCCGTGTCCACGTCGATTGCCGATAACCCCCAGGCCTTGAGCAGCCGCCCGGATTGGGTACACCCGGTGACCGCGCCCAATACCTACCGCGGTGAATTCCGCGGGCCAGACAGCGCGCCGGACTATGTACGAAGCGTGGAGCATAACCTGGCGAAAATCGCCGCGAGCCAGCGTCAATTAGCCGGGTTCATCTGTGAGCCGGTGTACGGCAATGCCGGCGGCATCTCCCTGCCACCGGGTTACCTGCAACAGGTGTATGGCCTGGTCCGTGCCCAGGGAGGCGTGTGCATCGCCGATGAAGTGCAGGTGGGTTACGGCCGCATGGGGCATTTCTTCTGGGGGTTTGAACAGCAAGGTGTGGTGCCTGACATCATCACCATGGCTAAAGGCATGGGCAACGGCCAGCCGTTGGGTGCAGTGATCACCCGCCGAGAAATTGCCGAGGCGCTGGAAGCCGAGGGTTACTTCTTCTCCTCATCAGGAGGCAGCCCGGTCAGTTGCCGGATCGGCATGGCGGTGCTGGATGTGATGGAAGAGGAAAAGCTGTGGGAAAACGCCCAACTGGTAGGTGGGCATTTCAAGGCACGGTTGGAGGAATTGATCGATCGCCATCCACTCGTCGGTGCCGTGCATGGTTCGGGCTTCTATCTGGGCCTTGAACTGGTGCGCGATCGCCAGACCCTCGAACCTGCGACTGCAGAAACCGCCTTGTTGTGTGACCGGCTGCGGGAGCTGGGGATTTTCATGCAGCCTACCGGTGATTATCTGAATATCCTCAAAATCAAGCCGCCGATGGTGACGTCCAGACGCAGTGTGGACTTCTTTGTGGACATGCTGTCGAAAGTGCTGGATGAGCAACTGTGATTTATCGATTGTTATCGGCTATTTTTTGCAGGCGCGAGCACCTATCATGTTTTTAGTCTGTTAAAGCCGATTTTTATCCATTATAAAGTTGCCCTTCACCCCATTCGGAGCCCTGATCGCCATGACCACCTTGCACAGCAAACCTCGCGCCGATGGCTTTCACATGCCTGCCGAATGGGCGCCCCAGACCCAGACCTGGATGATCTGGCCCGAGCGCCCAGACAACTGGCGCCTGGGCGGTAAGCCTGCTCAGGCGGCCCATGTGGCGGTGGCCAAGGCTATCGCACGTTTTGAGCCGGTGACCGTCGCGGTCTCCGCCAGCCAGTACGAAAACGCCCGTGCCCGCCTGGACGTACCCAATATCCGCCTGGTGGAAATGTCCAATGACGACGCCTGGGTTCGCGACACCGGCCCCACTTTCGTGATCAACGGCAGTGGAGAAGTACGGGGTGTGAACTGGGACTTCAACGCCTGGGGTGGTTTTGACGGCGGCCTGTATGCACCGTGGAACCGCGATTCCCAGGTGGGAGGCAAGATCCTCGAGATGGAGCGCGCACCGCGTTACCGCACTGAAGGCTTTGTGCTTGAAGGCGGTTCGATTCATGTCGACGGCGAAGGCACCCTGATCACTACCGAAGAATGTCTGTTGAACCGCAACCGCAACCCGCACCTTGATCGTGCGGCCATTGAGGCGGTGCTCAGCGATAACCTGGCGGTAGACAAGATCATCTGGTTGCCGGATGGCCTGTTCAACGACGAAACCGACGGCCATGTGGATAACTTCTGCTGCTACGTGCGCCCGGGCGAAGTGCTGTTGGCCTGGACCGATGACCCGCAAGACCCGAACTACCCACGCTGCCACGCAGCCATGGACGTGCTGCAAAGCAGCACCGATGCCCAGGGCCGCTCGTTCATCGTGCATAAAATGCCGATTCCGGGTCCGCTGTATGCCACTGAGGAGGAATGCGCCGGGGTAGACCTGGTTGACGGTAGCCAGGAGCGTAATCCGACCGTGCGGTTGGCCGGTTCCTACGTCAACTTCCTGATCGTCAATGGCGGCATCATCGCGCCGAGTTTCGATGACCCGTTGGACGATCAGGCCAAGCAAATCCTGCAGAACCTGTTCCCACAACATGAAGTGGTGATGGTGCCGGGCCGCGAATTGTTACTGGGTGGGGGCAATATCCATTGCCTGACCCAACAGCAGCCAGCTCCGCAGCGAAAGTGAGTGCAGTTGTAACAGCGCCTTGATGGCGTACGAGCACCGCGCGTTTGCAGTGTTCCCCGCAAGCCCGCGACCCAGCCCGGTCGCGGGCTTTTTCATGCCTGCATGCCGGTGAACAGGGCACATTGGCATAGCTCTTGTATCGCTGTGGTTACAGTGGCCCAAGGGGGATGACCGTGCAGTTCTGTCACAAACCTTGAGTAAGTTAGCCGCTCACGCAGCAGGAGAGAGCGCTGAAATGAATGCCGATGTCCACCTGATGAACACGCGTACGTTCCACCCTTTGCGGGTCGACGCAGACGCCATCCATGCGTTGGCCCTTTGGTTGAAGGCGAACGGCTCGCCACAGGTCAGGCAATTGCCTGATTTGCGCAGCGTGATGAGTGAGCGCTACCCGGTTGGGTTGTTTACGGAGGACGAAGTGCAGGCGTTGTGCGAGTTGATGAGCAACTAAAGAACACCTGAAACCGACTGTGGGAGCTGGCTTGCCTGCGATGGCGGTGGCTCAGTTGAAGATTGGGTGACTGGCACACCGCTATCGCGGGCAAGCCCGCTCCCACAGGGATCTGCGCCAGGCGCTGATGTTGTGGGCAATACCTAACCAGTGTGGGAGCTGGATTGCCTGCGATGGCGGTGGTTCAGTTGAAGATTGGGTGACTGGCACACCGCTATCGCGGGCAAGCCCGCTCCCACAGGGATCTGCGCCAGGCGCTGATGTTGTGGGCAATACCTAACCAGTGTGGGAACAGGCTTTGGTTCCCATGAGGTGTGTCAGAAGCTGTAGGTACCGGTGACTACCAGGCTTCGCGGCTCGCCTGGTTGAATCTGCGCCGCACTGGTCGCCGAGGCGTAGTAGTTTTTATCAGCGATATTGTTCAGTGCTGCCCGCACGTCCCATTCTTTCTGACGGAACCCGGCCAGCGCGTCCCAGCGGCCATAACCCGGCAACACCACGGTGTTGAGGTTGTCGGCGTAACGATCGCCCACCAGGGTCAAACCGGTTTCCGTGTACCAGCCCATCTCCGGCTTCCAGGTGATGAACAGGCTGGCATTGCGCTTGGCCACGTCGCTGATCCGTTTGCCCTCAAAGCCGTTGTTGTCCTTCTCTACCTTGGCATCTTGCAGGCCTACGCCGCCGCGCACATACCAGTTGTCGACGATCTTGCCGGTGGCGGTCAGCTCCACGCCGCGTGAGCGTTGTTCGCCGGTGAGCAGGGTAATGGTACGGTCCAGCGGGTCGCTGGTGCGGCGGTTGTAGAGTTCCAGCTCGTACACAGCCAGGGTGGTGCTCAGGCGCTCATCGAACCAGTCGCTCTTCACGCCGATTTCTTTTTGCTTGGTCAACTCCGGGCTCAGGTCGTTGACGTTGCCGGTGGCGTTCGGCGTGATGCCGATCAGGCCGCCGCCTGCTGGGGTGAAAGTCTTGCTCCACGAGGCGTAGAACGAGTGGTGCTCCAGGGGCGTCCACACCAGGCCGACGCGCGGGCTGGTGCTGTGGCTTTTCACGTTCTGTTGGATGTCGAGCAGCTTGTTGGTGGTGTCCACTTCGAAGCGGTCGTAACGCAGCCCGCCCAGCAGTTGCCACTGGTCATTCAGGCGCAGTTGGTCCTGTATGTAGAGGGCGCGGCTTTCGACTTCGGTGTGGTTGTTACTCGACAGTCGCATGCTCCCGGTGTGGCTCAGGCGGCGGTTGGGCTGGTTGAGGTCCAGGCTCGGCACCGTCTTGCCATCTCGAGCGGAGTACAGCTTCGGATCACGGCGCTGGCTGCCCAGCTCAATACCGGTGAGCAGGCGGTGCTCCAGGCCAAAGGTGTCGAAACCGCCTTCCAGCTCCAGGTTGTTGAACACGTTGCGGGTGGTCAGGTCCTGCTGCCAGTGTTGGCGGCTGACGGTGTTGGTTTTCGGGTCATAGCCGGTCTGGTAAGTATTGTCGAAATCGCTGTCGAGCTTGAACACGCCGAGGGTGTGGCGCAGCTGCCAGTCGGCGTTGAGCTCGTAGGCAAGTCTGGAACGCAGCGACTGGGACTTATCGTCTATGTAATCGCCGTGATCAAAGTAAGTGGTGCTGCGGCTGACATCCGCCGGGCGCCCGTTGACACCAGGAATGCCACGGTCTGGGGTGCGGTTGTAGCGGCTGTATTCGTATTGCACCAGCCAGTTCAGCTCTGGAGTGAGCTGCCAGCTCATCGACGGCGCGAACAACTGGCGGTTGCCGCTGACGCCATCGCGAAAGCTATTGTTGTCCTGGTTGCCCATGTTCAGGCGCAGGCTGATGTTATCGGTGGGGTCGGTACTCAGGTCGGCATACAGGCTGCGCAAATCGTTGCTGCCGCCTTGGGCTTCGATGCTGGACTTTTGCCCTGGGCTTGGCAGTTTGCTCACCCGGTTGACGATCCCGCCCTGGCCGCCTCGCCCGTAAAGCACGGCGGCCGGTCCCTTGAGCACTTCGATACGCTCGATGTTATGCAGGTCACGTACGTACTGGCTGTCGTCGCGAATGCCATCCAGATAGAAGTCATTGCTGGCGTCGAAACCGCGTATGCGCAGGCTGTCGAAGCGTGTATCGGCGCCGCTGCTGACGTTGGGGATACCGCTCAATGCCTGGCCCAGATCGTTGGTGCCATAGGAGCGCAGGCTCTCGGTTTTGACTGAGTCGATCGCCTGGGGCACGTAGCGAACAGCCGTCGCGGTGCGTGTGGCGGTGCTGGTCTCTTTGACCCGTGGGTCGTCTTCGTCTGCTTCCACGCTGATCGAGGTTTCGGGCAGGACCGTGGCCGCACCGGCAAAACTAGCAGACAGCAGGACAGAGAGCCCAAGGGAGAGGGGCGTCAGGCGAGGGGCAGGCATGGGAGTGTATCCAAATGATGTGGCAGGAAAATTGTGCGCGAATGGTAATGCTTTGCATTTGCGCGCGTTATCTATTCCCTAACGCATTGCATGCGGATTTGTTACTTAATGTGTTTACAAGGGCTGATCAAGGTGTTTTCAAGGCTTTCATCCCGCCGCTTTAGCCCGCTGCTTAGACGAATATCGCCTAAATACAGACGATTCACGAAATTGACACATAGTTCAACGCCCGCATAGGATTGCGCCCAACGCCTGTGGCTAACCACCATGACTAAATCCAATAAAAAAAGGCCCGCGGCAGTTCAGTCGTCCGCGGGCCTTCTTTTTGCTGGCAAGGTCGACACCAGAAAAGCAACAGGAGCCTGGTGTCACAGCGCGTACTCAACCCGTAATAAGGAATATAAGAAAATGTTGAAGCAACGGATGAGTCTGATCGCTCTGGGGATTTTGAGCGCATCGACAGCAATGGCAAACGACCAGGAGCAATCCAAGGGTTTCGTTGAAGACAGCCACCTGAACATCGCAGCACGTAACGCCTACATCAGCCGTGACTACAAAAACGGCAAGCAGGACAAAGCTGAATGGGGCCAAGGCTTCATCGGCAAGTTCGAGTCCGGCTTCACCCAAGGCACCGTCGGTGTGGGTGTGGATGTGATTGGCCAATACGCTATCCGCCTGGATGGTGGTAAAGGTCGCAGCGGCGCTGGCGGTATCGACTTCTTCAAGCAAGGTGACAGCGGAGAAGCCGCCAACGACCTGGCCAAAGGCGGCGCAGCCGTCAAGGCGCGTATCTCCAACACCGTGATCAAATACGGTCAGCAGATGCCGGCCGTGCCGGTCCTGCAATACGACAACTCGCGTCTGCTGTCGGAAACCTACGAGGGCACCTCGATCGTTTCCAAAGAAATTGCCGGCCTGCAACTGGATGCTGGTCACTTCACCAAGGAAGCTCGCAAGAGCGCCGAGGGCAGCGACAGCGGCCGTTTGAAGAGCATCAACTACATCGGTGGTAGCTACAAATTCACCGAAAGCCTGTCGGCTGCTTTGTACGCCTCCGACATGCAGGACGTGCTGAAGAAGCAATACGTCAACGTCAACTACGTGCTGGCCCTGCCAGAACAACAGTCGCTGACATTTGACTTCAATGGCTACAAAACCAAGCTGGACCGCAGCTTCGCCCTGGAAAACCAAGGTGATGCGGACGCTCGCGACAACAAGATCTGGAGCCTGGGCGCTACCTGGGCCGTTGGCGCGCACAGCTTCACCCTCGCTCACCAGCGCAGCACCGGTGACACCGGCTACCTGTACGGTGGCTACCGCAACGCTGGCGGCATTGGCGACGGCGGCAATACCATCCTGCTGGCCAACTCCTACTGGTCCGACTTCAACGGCAAGGACGAGCGCTCCTGGCAAGCAGGTTATGGCATCGACTTCGCCACCTTCGGCGTACCGGGCCTGACCTACAACAT
Source organism: Pseudomonas sp. PA-1-3F (assembly GCF_021609665.1). Lineage (NCBI taxonomy): Bacteria > Pseudomonadati > Pseudomonadota > Gammaproteobacteria > Pseudomonadales > Pseudomonadaceae > Pseudomonas > Pseudomonas sp. PA-1-3F. The sequence continues at coordinate 84,926 of NZ_WJZD01000013.1, forward strand.
TGCCTACGTGCGCGGCACCAACATCGACGACGGCACTGGCCGTGGCGATGGCACCGAGCGTGAAATCTGGAACCAGTTCAAGTACGTGGTACAGAGCGGCCCAGCCAAAGACCTGAGCCTGCGTGCCCGTGCCTCGTGGTTGCGCGTTTCCAACAACGCCAGCAACTACAACGTAGGCGGTAACGAAATCCGTCTGTTCGCCGACTACCCGATCAACGTTTTCTAATTGATCGAATGTCGTGCCTGATGCCAGGCGATAAAAAACCCCGACTGGTTCGGGGTTTTTTATTGTCCGCTCGCGGGGGCGTCAGGCTTTGACCGGTGCGAGCTTTTTGCAGTTCTCTTTGCGCGTCGGGTACTGCTCGCATTTGCGCAACACCGTTTGCACCTGCTGCGCATTCTGCAGTTGCTGGTTGGCCAACAGCTTCTCGGTAATAAACAGTTCCTCCGAGCCCAGGTTGCGTTCCGCCTTGTCGATCATCGCCAGGGCCGATTGCCCGTCACCGCGCTTGAGGTGGTAGCTGATCATCAAGTCATAGGTGGAAGGTCCTGCCAGGGACCAGTCCTTGATCGCCTGCAACTCTTTCACCGCTTCGCTGTTTTTGCCCTGGGCCAGGCGCACGGTATAGGCGGTGCGCCGAATGCTCGGCTGGTCTTTTACCGGCGAGGCCAGGGCCTTGCGGATGAAAGCGTCAGCCTGCGGCACCTTGTTTTTTTCCAGGGCATCAATTGCGAAGTACGCGTCTTTATAGCCCTGCAAAGCCTTCGCCACCTGGGGCGTATTCTTCATTTTCGACCAGCTTTGCGGGTTGACCCGGGCGCGGCGTTCCTGGCGATACTCGCGTTGCAAGTACTGGCGCAGCTCGGTGTCGCGGTCCATCGCCGACATATGTGAGCGGTTGAAGTATTGGCTGGTCGCGGTGATGCCGGTGGTCAAGCCATCCTTGACCAGCACGTCCAGCTCTTTGGTGAACTGGTTGAGATTGAACTGCTGCAGCGAATCCTGCATGGCATTCTTGCGCGCCGTGAGGAACCCCGTGAGCAAGGGCTTCTGCTTGCCCTGGAAGTCGTTGAGGCGCTCCAGACTATGGGTGGCGGCTCGTGGCGCGTAACCGGCGCGGATCATCAAGTCGGTGCCCAGCAAGTCGGCCTGGTCTTCCTGGCTGCGGCCCCAGGCGGTGCTCCATACCTGATCGGAAAAGGTATTGGCCAGGGCGGTGTACAGTACGGTGTTACCGATGGTCTTCTGGGTGCCGGCTGGGTCCTTACTGAACAGTTTCATCGTACCGGAGCTGCGGTCCACGCCCGTATCGGCAGCCATCGTGGCCAAGGCGACCGTGGAGGCGACGGTGGTGAACATGTCTTTCTGCTGCTGGAAAGCGGCCATGCGGTCATGGTGATGCAGCAATACGTGGCTCATTTCATGGCCCAGCATCGCGGCGATTTCGTCTTCGCTGGCGACGTTGTCCAGCATGCCCAGCGGCACGAACAGGTTGCCGTAGGGGTCTGCCGACGGCCCGAAGCCATAGCTGTCGGTGATCTTCACCTGCAGCGGCGGCAACTCCCCCGGCCAGCCCTTGGACAAGCGCGTGACGATGCCCTGCAAGTAGCCTTGCAGCATCGGGATATCCACCAGGTTCTGCTGGCGCGCTTCAGCGGCCGGTACCGCACGCCCGTCGTAGCTCAAACGCTGCTGGCTCTGGCGCTGTGGGTCGAGCTTGTAATACTGGCGTACGTCGCTGTTATCCACGTAATGGCCCTGAACCCGGGACTGGGTCGAGGGCCCCACCAGGTTCATAAACGCCTGGTCTGCGCCTTTCAAGGTGGCGCAACCACTGAGCACCGAACTGGCCAACAGGCTGGCTGCTACTAGATATCCCTTCACCGCAACGCTCCTTTTATTGATTGCAGCCGGCACCAAAACCGATGGTGGAGTTGTTGCGGCTGTCCTTGGCCTGGCTTTTGGTCAGGCCCTGGCAGGGCAGGTCGACGACGTTCAGCGGGGGCTCGATGCGCAAATCCATGGTGTCCAGCCACACCTTCTGGCCTGCCAGTTCTACCTGCACCAGGTCCAGTGCCTGGTTGTACTGCAACACCGGCAGGGGCTGGGTGGGCGCGTCCTTTTTCGCCAGCTCACGTTGTTGCTTGCCCTGCTCGTCCAGCACTGTCACCGGGTCGGCGAGGAACGCCTTGATACTGTGGGTTTCTGCCCAGGCGCCCTGGGTGAAGAGGGCGGCGAGCAAGACGATGAGGCTTCTGTTCATCCTTGGTTTCCTTGAGTCAGATAGCAGAGCGGTGCACTCAGCGATCGCGGTCGAAGAAGGCTTCGATCCGCTCGCTGAACAGCACCAACGACAGCAACACAATGCCCAGCACGTTGACCGGGGTGATGTCATTGAGGCTCAGCAACACACTGACCCCCGCCAACATCGACATCACCAACAGCCACGACGGGCACGGCGAGGTAAAAAACCAGATTTCCTGGCGCCGCCACCGGCTCCAGGTGCGATGGCCCGCCAGGCGACGTGCGTGCAGCGCCTTGAGCACGGCGATCAACGCCAGCAGCCCGAGCTCCAGCAGGTCCAGCCAATTGAACGGCAGGTGGGGGAAATTGGCCGGTTCATGGTCGTAGTCCATGCCCGCATTGATCAGGTTGTCCAGCGCCATGGCGTGCAGGTAAACGCCGGGGAGTTGGCCGTGTACCGGCGACTCCACCAGGTCCCCGGTGGAAGCAATATTGGCGCCCACCAACACCAGGCGGTCGCGCAGTAACTCGGCGACCAATGCCTGGTCGTCGGGGTCGCTGACCTCCAGGTCACTGGCCGACAACGTCAGCGTATAAGGGCAGCGCGCCTGGGCCGAGTCGTCGAGCTTCCAGAACACCGCCTGAAATAACTGCGCCACCCCATCCAGCAAAAAATGCCGTGCCGGCGCGCAGTGGCGGATATCGGCAATACGTGCCTGTTCGGGCGCCAGCTTCAGCCCCCACTGCACCGCGATGGGCTGGCGCTGCGCAGCGGCTTGCACATCCACCGGCGGCTGCTTGCAGTGCTGCGTGGCACAGAACACTCGATACAGCGACAGGGCGGGAGTTTCCATCAGCCCTGCCTGTGTGCGCATCGCCAGTGGATACTTGTCATCCACCCCTTCCCATACAACCAGCGCCGGCTGGCTCACCTGCATGAACGGCGCCAGCGTATTCGCCTGGCCCGCCTCTGCGCGAGTCAACCCAGTATTGGCCAGCCACAACGGGATGCCTTGGCGTTGATAACGCTCAAACACATTCGCCAGCAACTGGCTGCCCCGCGTCGGGTCGCCAAACGAGTGGTCGTGGCTATAAAGCAAATCCACAAATACCGCCTGGGGCTTGTACGCCAGCAAGCGCTTGAACAACTTGCTCTGCTCGCCATAGGGCATAGGCCACGAACTGTTATTGCGCATCAGGTAGGCATCATCGATCAACACCACCGCCACCCGCTGCTGCCCAAGGCTCGGGTAGTGACTGGCGAACATACGATTGAGCCACTGCGCCGACGCCTTGTCGCTGGAACTGGCCAGGCCGAAAGGATCAAGAATCGCCAGCAACACGATGATGACCGCCAGCCAATAGCGGCGGTATTTGAACAGCGGGGGTTTGGACAACATCCATGTCTCGATAAAAACGCAAGCAAGGCGGGGTTTTTAACGGAGTGGGGAGGGGGTGTCAATTGGAAAAGTGGCTATGTGCCATATCGCTATGGGCGCATGGGTTGTCATTCGTAAAAAGCCCTGGCCTATCCAGGCCAGGGCTTTGCGCTGTGGGCGCCGGGCTTGCCCGCGATGAAATCAGCCCGCGTCCCGCACGAGTTCTTGTCGATGACTCGTCGCATCTCCCCTGAGCGCTCGCGGGAGTGGCACCGGGTTCTCTGACTCAGGCATGATGTGAACCTGAGCCAACGGAGAGGCGCTATGGGCAGTCACGATAACCCAGCGGTTTCACTGGCCCTTCGTTCGTATTCGGGCCAAGTCGAATTGCACGATCACGACTTTCATCAGCTCGTGCTGCCGCAGTCCGGCTCCATGGACATCGAAGTCGACGGTCGGGCCGGCAAGGTCGACTGGAGTCAGGGCGTGGTAATTCCTGCCGGTGCTCGCCATGCGTTTCTGGCGCAAAAGGCCAATATCTTTCTGGTACTCGACGTGCCGGCCACGACGTTCGGCGGGCCCAAGAATCTCGACCTGTCGACCAGACTCCAGGCCGACAAACGCTTTTTCCCAGTAGGCCCGGAAATCCGCCATTTACTCGAATACGCCAGCCGCAGCGCGCCCTTGCTGACCAGTTCACCTCAGGTGGCGGAGTCCTGGAGTACTTTGCTGCTGTCTTCGCTGACGCTGCCGCCCGGAATCATCCCTGAGCATGGTCAGTTCACCCTGGCACGGGCACTCGCTTACATCGAAAGCCATCTGGACAGCCGGCTTAGCGCCACCGAGATTGCACGGGTGGCAGGCACCAGCGAGCGGCAACTCTACGTGCTGTTCGCTCGGCATTTGAATAGCACGCCTTTTGCGCATATCGCCACCTTGCGTCTCAACCGTGCCATCGACTTGCTGTGCGAAACCGCGCTGTCGATCACCGAGATCGCCCACCGCGTCGGTTATGCCGATCAAAGTGCACTCACCCACGCCCTGAAAAAGAACCGCGACCTGACGCCGGCCACGGTGCGACGAAGTTCGCGGGTAAGGTGAATCCGGCAGGCCTGAACAAATCTTCAGCAGTGCTCATCAATACCCGCCCGGCCGGACCTTTCTATGATTGCCCCACCGACAAGGATAAATCAGACGGGGCGTAGATGACCGAAGTGACGCGCATTGCCAAAACACAGGTGTCTGTCAGAGCCGCAGCCTCGGCCACAGCCATCGGCGTGATCGCGGTGTTCCTGTGGTCATGCCTGGCGTTGCTGACCAGCCTCACCGAAGGCATTCCACCCTTCCAACTGCTGACCCTGAGTTTTGCCGTCGCGTTTGTCGCGAGCCTGTGCATCCTTGGCCGCAACGGCATGGCGGGGTTTCGCAGCTGGCGTCAGCCCTGGTCGGTATGGGCGGTCGGTTTTCTAGGGATATTCGCCTACCACGCGCTGTATTTTTTCGCCCTCAAGGCTGCCCCGGTTGCCGAGGCGAGCCTGATCGCCTACCTGTGGCCACTGTTGATTGTGCTGCTCTCGGCCTTCAGCGCGGGGGAACGGCTGCGCAAACGCCAGTTACTCGGCGCGCTGCTGGGGTTGGCCGGTACGGCGTTCATCATGCAACAGCGCGCCTCGGATGAAGCCGCCGCCATGCCGGTAGCCGGCTACCTGGCCGCCTTCGCCTGCGCGCTGGTCTGGTCGTCCTATTCGGTGATCAACCGCCGTTTCAGTGACGTGCCAAGCAGCATCATTGGTGGCATCTGTGGCCTCGTCGCAGTGGCCGGCCTGGTCTGCCATCTGGCGTTTGAAACCGCGGTCATTCCAAGCGCCGGGCAATGGGCGGCCATCGTCGGCCTTGGCCTGGGGCCGGTGGGCCTGGCGTTTTTCGCCTGGGACCACGCCACCAAGCACGGCAGCCTGGCGATGCTCGGCGCTCTCTCCTATCTGGCCCCCCTGATCTCGACCCTGCTGCTGGTGGCCATAGGGCAAAGCCATGCCAGCCCGATCCTGATTATTCCCACACTGCTGATTATCGTTGGCGCTGTTATCGCCACCTCGAAAACAGGCCAGCCCAACGCCGACATCACTGTTGTAAAGGAGCTTTGAGATGGACCTGATTGCCTCTGAAGGCGCCACAAGAATTGAACGCGACCTGCCACGATTCAGCGTGGCGCCCACTCGTCCTGCGCTCCAGCATCTGGGACTACCGTCATTGAAGTCCAGCCGCAGCGGCATTCGCCGCCGCGCAAATGGCGAAGCGCCACGTGTGTTGCTGTTCGTGCCGCCTTACACGCGGCTGATTGAGCCGGTACCGCTGGGCAGCGCATTTGCCGACATCGGCATCGACACGTTCGAAGTAATGAAACGCGCCGGCACGCCCATTGGCCTGTTGCGCATCGCCACGGTGGCCAAGCGCGCCGGCTACGACGTGCAGATCGTCGACGCGCCATTCGCCGGCTGGTCCCAGGAAAACACTCTGGTGAACGTCGATCAGGGCCATTTGGTCCGCTATGGCCTCACCGATGTGCAAATGCGCAAGATCATCGAAGATGCACAACCGGACATCGTCGGCATCCAGTGCAACTACACCGTGCAATGGGGCAACGCCCGGGCGCTGGCCGACCTGGTGAAATCCATCGATCCAAATTTGCTGCTGGTGACGGGCGGTGCCCATTCCAGCGGTGACTGGCAGAATGCCTTGCTGGACTCGCCTTTCGATTTCACCCTGATCAACGAAGCGGATCGCGCCTTCACGCTGCTGCTCGACGCGGTCACCCATGAAGGCGGCAATGTCGACGCGGTGCCGGGCATTGCCTATCGCAGCTACAGTGGCCAACTAGTTCGACCGACTCGCAAATCCAGCTACTTGAGCATTGTCCCGGCCCGGCAGGATCTGGATGAGCGGCTGGGCGTCATGCCGTTGCCGGATTTCAGTTTCCTGAACATGAACAACTACTTGCAGCCCTATCATTCCTCCGGTGCGCGGGTGCGCAAGACCGGCGCCTGGGCGCAGATCTTTTCCACCATAGGCTGCAACGTCAATTGCAACTTCTGCTATATCCCCAAAATCAACGGCCCCTGGCGGGCATTGGGGCTGGACTGGTTCGACCTGCATCTGGCGGATTTGGTCAAACAAGGCGTGACCGAAGTGTTGATCGAAGACGATCACTTGATGCATGACCCGCTGTACGCTATGGAGGTCGGCAAGCTGTTGAAGAAACACCATTTGCCGTGGGTCGAGGAAGGTGGGCTGAGCCTGTTCAATCTGGTGCTGCTGCACAAGGGCGAGCGATTTCTGGCGGAACTTGATGAGCAGGAACTCAAAAGCCCGCACTACCGCAACGTCATCGCTGCCATTCGCGGCGGTCTCACGGCGAAGACGTTTATCCGTTCAATCGCCGACAACGGTTGCTACAACATTTACCTTGCGGTGGAGAGCGCCAACGAAGAGAGCCTGGTGAACTCCAACAAGTCGCGTTTCAACGCGATTCAGCAGGCAACCTTTGAGATCATCCAGATGTTTACCGAGTGCGGAATTCAGGTGACGGGCGGCTTCATGCTCGGCTTCGTCAACCCGCCGGCCTCGGCTGCCGAACAGCCGTTCATCGAAAGCCTGGGGCAAATCGGTAATACCATTGACTATGCCGTCAGCCTTATGGGCGCAGGCATGGCCTACGCCAACCCGTTTATCGTGACCCCGATTCCGGGCACCGAGATGTGGGCATACCAACAGCAGTATGTGGTCCGTCACTACGACAATGGCTGGTCTCACGAAAAAGCCACCATGGCCACCGAGCAATGGAGTGCCGAGGACATCGAAAAAGCCCGTATGGAATTGCTGGTACGCGCCAATGGTGCTGATCGGGTGCGGGAAATGGTGCGGCGCGGAACGTGGCCAGTGGATGTCTGATTTTTTACGCAGCCCTACTCGTTCAATGACTTCGAGCGAGTAGCCAAACAACCTCACACGTCAATTGAACCACTTACACCATCAGCCTGCTTCTGACCGGTTTTTGACCTTCATCTATAGGTTGAATTTTCCTAAGCGAAGAGTGAGCAAATGCGCGGTCAGTAGCCAGTAATAGCGCGTCGATTCAGCGTGCTGGCTCACGTGACGGTTTAGAAACCATGCGAGATGCTTTCGCTGCCAGGTCCATGGATTATCTTTGTGCAAGCGATTAGAGATCTCCGCTTGAATGATCTTTGCTTGGCGTAGGTGACGTTCACGAATGGCATGCGACCCGGTGAGAAGATCCGCCAGGAACAGCGCCATGTCGACTGTTTTGCTCGTGCTCGATCATCGTTATAAGCCGATACCACGTCGAGACGACCATGCCCCAGTTCGTCGCTGATTTGTGTGCAGGCCTGCTGATGAAGGATGGGGCGGGCAGGGCGGACGATTGCCCGTGAAAATCGAGGTGGTTTTCGGCTGGTATCCATAAGATTTTGGCGGAATCCGACGGAATGTCAAAACGAAAAAACCCGCCAGAAGGCGGGTTTTTCGGGGGTTCCAGAGATTTTGAAAGCTTTCTTTGGAACCTTGTATGGTGCCGGCACCAGGAGTCGAACCCGGGACCTACTGATTACAAGTCAGTTGCTCTACCAACTGAGCTATACCGGCGTGTTAGGGCGACGATTATAGCGATTGGAAAGGTTCTGTAAACCCCTGAATTCTGACTATTTTTGCAAAGTCTGAGGTTTCTTGCGATTAGGCTGTCTTGAGCACGTTTTCACAGGTTGCAAGCCTGTGGAAAAACACATGCTGAAAAGCCATTAAATTGACTATCTACCGTCCATCTAAAAGGCCGAGCATAAAAACAGCAAAATAATGACACTTCAAACCCTTTGTCACAGAATGCCCCCAACAAGGGCGCCTATAAAAAGACCTGCGGCAAGTGCCCGCACTTGCTGACCTTCACGTCTTTAAGCTGCGTCGTGAGGAGCAGGCTATGAGCCTAAGCAAAGAAATTCTGGCGTTGTTTGGCAAAGACGTTACCCATGATGCCGACGGCATCAATGCAAGAATGCACTTTTTCGGCAGTGTTCCTGACGAAAGTATTTACCAACAGCCCCTCAATGCCCCGGAGCTGCGCCCTAAAATAGTGGCGTTGGTGTCTATCAATGGCGGTGTGGGCCGCAGCACGCTGGTCACGGCCTTGAGCAGTGGGTTGCAGCGCCTGGGCGAGTCGGTGGTGGCGCTGGACCTGGACCCGCAGAATGCCTTGCATCATCACTTTGGGGTCAGTTCCACCTTGCCCGGAATCGGCCGCACCAGTCTGGAGCATGGGCAATGGGCGCCCTTGCAGCAGTTGGGCTTTGCCGGTTGCCAGGTGATGACCTTCGGCGATATCGATATCCAGCAGCAGGAAAGCCTCGAGCGCTGGCTCAAGCAGGAGCCCGGTTGGCTGGCGCAGCGTCTTGGAGGCCTGGGGCTCAGCGAGCGGCACACGGTGATCATCGATACGCCTGCGGGTAATAACGTCTATTTCCATCAAGCGTTGAGCGTTGCCGATGTGGTGCTGGTCATCGTGCAGGCGGACGCTGCTTGCCTTGGGACCCTGGATCATCTGGACCTGCTGCTCGCTCCGCACCTTGAGGGCGAGCGCCCGCCGGTTGTGCAGGTGGTGATTAACCAGGTGGATGAGAGCAACCCCTTCAGCCTGGACATGGTCGAGGCGTTCAAGCATTGCTTGGGCAAAGACCCGTTGGAAGTTCATCGCGATATGGCCATCAACGAGGCGTTGGCCTACTCATCCGACCCGCTGGATAACGTGGCGAAACGGCTGGCCAGTGATGATATCAACGAGGTTTGCCTGTGGCTGAAGGCGCCAAAACAGACCGCATAAAGCGCCCGTTATGCGCGTGGCGCCAGATGCTTATGCACAATCGGTTGGTAACGGGTGTCACGAAACAGCCATTTTGTGCAGCAGTTCTCAGCACGCTGCAACTGCCTGTTTTGTGTGCACTTTATTTTGTGAACAAAAAATGACCAGGCCGGCTTTGGGTGTGAAGTGCCGATATCTAGGGCCTCTGCAAAGTATTTATCAACAGAGTTATCCACAGGGCGCTTGTAGGATTTTTTGCCCTTTATTCGCGCTCGGCCAGCACCATCAGGTTGCGAGGGGTCAACGATGGTTCGCAGAAGCTGCCGACCTCGACGTTGTAGCCCTGTTCCACCATGAACAGTGCCCGGTCCAATACCAACCACAGTTCCAATGGGCGTCGAAACAAGCCTCTCACTAACTCAAGGTTACGCACCTCGGCCAGGCGTTGCCAGCCGTGGGCTTCCAGGGCCGGCCAGTTCTGCTCGCCTGTGGATAAGCCCTTGAGGCTTGCCAGTTCCTGGCAATAGTCGGCAAAGGGTTTATCCAGCCAACTGGCGGGCAGGGAAGGTGTTGGCAGGTAGTCGTCGCAGCCACGCAGTTGCCGTTGCAGTTGGTCAAAGCCCAGGCGGCGGGCCATGGATGTGTCCCGTTGTTGGCGTACACGGTTGCCGGCGGTGACGGTTTCGCTCAGTGGCAGGCCCAGGTCCTCAATCGACAGTTGCAGCAAGGAGGCACGCCCGGCGGCGGAGAGGGGTTGATAACGGTCGGCGGTGATGCGGTTGTAGCAGCAGGGCGCCAGGGCCAGTTGTTTGCAGCCGGCGGCGCTGGCCAGTTGTAGCAGGCGCACATGCAGGTCGCCGCAGGCATGCAGGGCGACCGGCGTGTGTTCGGGCTGGATCGCGACATCCGCCATCACGTCTTGCAGATGATGGGTTGCGGGCAGGTCGTGGCGATCACTCAAGGCTTGGCCGGACGCAATCAGGGCGGGGTCATATTCCAGGCAAGTCAACCGTTGGCCGGGTTGCAGCAGGCGGCGGCCTAGGTGGCCTTTGCCGGCGCACCAGTCCAGCCAGTGGGCAGGCGTTTGGGTAAAGGTCAGCGCGGCGCCGAAGGCTTCGATCTGTTGCCATTTGCGCCCTGGCACGTCGACATTCAAACGATGGCGAGCGGGCTCAAGGGTGTGCGTGGGTAACTTATCCACAGTAGCGAGGCGCAGCGCGTGAGCGGCCAGCTGTGGAAAAGGTGCGGGCGCGGGCAGGTCGTGGGGTTGGTTGTGACTGGCTTCAGCTTCGGCCAGCGAACGCTTGCGCAGCCACTGGGATAACTCGGGATGCTCGGTTTCCCAGGGCAACTGCAACTGAGTAAAGGGCCGTGGTCGCCACAGCTCTTGGTGTTCGGTCAGGAATGCATCCAGTGCCTGGAAGCGTGCCTCAACGTCCTTGGCATGCATCGACGCGCAGCCATTTTTCCAGCAGTTTGAAGCCGCGCACCAGCACGTAGGCCATCAGCAGGTAGAACAACCCTGCGGCGAAGAAAATCTCCACCGGCAGGTAAGTGCGGGCAATGATGGTGCGCGCCATGCCGGTCAGTTCCAGCAGGGTCACGGTACTGGCCAGGGCGCTGGCCTTGAGCATCAGGATCACTTCGTTGCTGTAGGCCGGCAGGCCGATGCGCGAGGCGCGTGGCAGGATAATGTAGAACAGCGTCTTGGGCTTGGACATGCCCAGGGCCCGCGCTGCTTCGATTTCGCCCGGCGGAATGGCCTGGATCGCACCGCGCAGGATCTCGGCAATGTAGGCGGCGGTGTGCAGGGTCATGGTGGCGGTGGCGCACCAGAACGGGTCGCGCAGGTACGGCCACATGAAGCTGTTGCGCACGGCGTCGAACTGCGCCAGGCCGTAATACACCAGGAACAACTGCACCAGCAGCGGCGTGCCACGGAAGAAGAAAATATAGCCGTAGGGCAGGGCGCTCACGTACCAGCGGCGCGAAGAGCGGGCGATGCCCAGAGGGATCGCCAGCAGCAGGCCGGCGATCACGGCGATTGCCACCAGCTCCAGGGTCAGGGTTGCGCCCTGGGCCAACTTCGGCAGCCACTTGATGATCACGGCCCAGTTCAGGCCCAGGTCAAAGTGCGATAGCCAGCTGTAGTCGCCGCTCATTGGGTGCTCCTCGCAAAGCCGCGGGCGGCGCGTTTTTCCAGGAAGTGCATGCTGGTCATCGCCAGTACGGTCAGGCCCAGGTACATGAAGGCGGCGACCATGAAGAAGGTGAAGGGTTGCTTGGTCACGGTCACGCCGATCTGCGCGTGGCGCATGATTTCTTCCAGGCCGATCACCGACACCAGCGCGGTGTCTTTCATCAGGATCATGAACAGGTTACCCAGGCCCGGCAGGGCGATGCGCCACATCTGCGGCATGATCAGCCGGGTGAAAATCCGAAACTTCGACAGCCCCAACGCCACACCGGCTTCGCGGTGGCCCTTGGGAATGGCGAGGATCGCGCCGCGGAACACTTCCGTTGCATAGGCGCCGAAGCACAGGCCCAGGGCGATGACGCCGGCGGCGAAGGCACTCAGCGACAGGTCGGGGTTGCCGAAGAACTCACCGAGCGCACGCATCAGGTTGACGGTGCCAAAGTAAATCAGCAGCACCCACAGTAATTCGGGAATACCGCGAACGATGGTCGAATACGCACCGCCCAGCCATTGCAGTGGCTTGTACGGGGAGGTCTTGGCCAAGGCGCCGGCAAGGCCGAGCACCAGCCCCAGGCACAGGGCCGTGAGCGCCAGTTTGACGGTCATCAGCGCGCCGGCGGCAAGGGCCGGGCCGAATCCGTAGAGATCGAAATTCATGGTGTTTTCATATCGCGGCAGGCATTGCTAAAAGCCAGCGCGCTCGCAGGAGCGCGCCGGGCAGGCCGTTCAGATCATTCGATGCTGAACGGGAAGTACTTGTCGTTGATCTTCTTGTAGGTGCCGTCTGCCTTGATCTCTGCCAGGGCTTTGTTCAGGCGCTCGCGCAGCGGGTCGCCTTTGCGTACGGCGATACCAATCTTGTCGCTTTCTACCACCGGGTCGCCTTTGAATTCATAGGCCGAACCGTCTTTGCTCTTGAGCCATTCGTACTGCACGTACTTGTCAGCCAGGATGCCGTCGAGGCGACCGGAGGTCAGGTCGAGGTAGGCGTTTTCCTGCGTGTCGTAGAGCTTGGCTTCGGTGTCCGGCAGCTTGTCTTCCAGATAGGTACCGGCCAGCGTTGCGCGCTGTGCACCGATCACCTTGCCTTTGAGGTAAGTGGCGTCGGTCTTGAAATCCGCAGTGGCTTTGGGCGCAATGAACTGCAGCTTGTTGGAGTAGTACGGGTCGGTGAAGTCAACCGCCTGCTTGCGCTCGTCGGTGATCGACAGCGAGGACACCAGGAAGTCGAACTTCTTGGCGTTCAGGGCAGGGATGATGCCGTCCCAGTCGGACACATACACTTCGCACTTCTCGACTTTCATCTTGGCGCACAGGGCGTCGCCGATGTCCTTGTCGAAGCCGACAACGTTGCCGCTGGCGTCTTTATTGTTGAACGGCGGGTAGGCCGCTTCGATCCCCATCTTCAAGGTTTCTGCCATGGCCGTGGCGCTGAATGCCATCGAGACGGCCGCGGCCAGAAGGAATTTCTTATAGGTCTGCATGCATGTTGCTCCGTTAGCGGTTGCTGGACATGAATTGTTTGCAGCGCGCCGAAAGCGGGTTTTCAAATACCTGCTGTGGCGATCCTTGCTCTTCGACCAGGCCCTGGTGCAAAAACACCACTTCGCTGGATACCTGGCGGGCGAAGCCCATTTCGTGGGTGACCAGCAGCATGGTGCGGCCTTCTTCGGCCAGCGCGCGGATCACATTAAGTACTTCCTGGACCATTTCCGGGTCAAGCGCCGACGTCGGTTCGTCGAACAGGATGACTTTAGGCTGCATCGCCAGGGTACGCGCAATCGCTGCGCGTTGTTGTTGGCCGCCAGAGAGTTGCGCAGGGTAGGCGTGGCGCTTGTCGGCGATACCAACCTTGGCCAGCAGGGCCTCGGCCACTTCTATCGCTTCGGCCTTGCTCTGGCCGAGCACGCGCCGAGGAGCCTCGATGATGTTGTCGAGGATGCTCATGTGCGGCCACAGGTTAAAGTTTTGAAACACAAACCCGATTTCGCTGCGCAGACGGTTGATCTGCTTGCCGTCGGCGGCCATCAGTTCGCCGTTTTTCGCGGCCTTTAGCTTGAGTTCTTCGCCGGCCACTAGGATCTGGCCCTGGTGCGGGTTTTCCAGCAGGTTGATGCAGCGCAGGAAGGTGGACTTGCCGGAACCGGAGGAACCCAGGATCGAGATCACATCGCCGTCGCGAGCGGTCAGCGAGATACCTTTGAGTACCTCAAGCTCACCATAGCGTTTATGCAAGTTGCGGATTTCAAGCGCGGGCGTGGCCTCGGCCATGTGCGGTCCTCATTGTGTTCGTTGCGATCTTCGCTGTTGGGCCGCCTTCCTGGCGAGGCGCCAAGCTAGCATAGCGTTTGGATGACAGCCAACAGCGCTGCGGACGGTTAACCGGTGGTCTGCGGCAGGGTGTCGCATCGGCGCAGCAGTGTGTCGCGCCATCAACAACCTACAGACGTTTGACCCGGAAAGATCCACAGGCTTCGCGTAAAAAAGGGCGCGATGGTGCCAGCTTTGGCCGGGTGTTGGAAGGGTTAACCGGGCAAACGGTCCATATCAGCCCGGTTATGGGGCGTCACGTAATTTTTGTGTGTGTTTTTGGTGCGTCGCAATGCCACGAATGTGAGTCGCACGGTAACGCTATAGCGGAATGCCATTGTTCTCAATGACTTGCGATGAGTAGTGAATTGTCCTACAGCCCCCGCCAACTGTGGTTCTGAAATATTTTGGCGCAAATCTTGCGTAAAAAATAAAGAACGCCCTGTTGGATTCTTTTCACGAGAAAGGCTGCAAGCCGGGCGAACCGTTTTCGCAATTCCTCGCAAAGGTGTGTCAATGAGTAGTACGCAAAGCTCCAATGACCTCGAACAGGGGCTCAAACCGCGTCACGTCACCATGCTGTCGATTGCCGGTGTCATCGGCGCCGGTTTGTTTGTCGGCTCCGGCCATGCGATCGCTGCTGCCGGCCCGGCTGTGCTGTTGGCCTATGCAGCCGCCGGTACGCTGGTAGTCCTGGTGATGCGCATGCTGGCCGAGATGGCCGTTGCGTCACCGGATACCGGTTCGTTCTCTACCTATGCCGACCGGGCAATCGGCCACTGGGCCGGTTTCACCATTGGCTGGCTCTACTGGTGGTTCTGGGTGCTGGTGATTCCACTGGAAGCCAACGCGGCGGCGACCATCCTGCACGCCTGGTTCCCCGACGTGGCGATCTGGGTGTTCACCCTGGTCATTACCTTGCTGCTCACCGCAACCAACTTGTTCAGCGTGAAGAACTACGGCGAGTTTGAGTTCTGGTTTGCGCTGATCAAGGTCGTGGCGATCGTGGGCTTTGTGACCCTCGGCCTGGCCGCGATCTTCGGCTTCTTGCCCACCAGCCAGGTCAGCGGTGTTTCGCACCTGTTCGATACCCAAGGGTTCATGCCCAACGGCATGGGTGCCGTATTGGCGGCGATCCTGACCACCATGTTCTCGTTCATGGGCACCGAGATTGTCACCATCGCCGCAGCCGAATCGAAGAACCCGGGCCAGCAAATCACCAAGGCCACCAACTCGGTGATCTGGCGGATTGGTTTGTTCTACCTGTTGTCGATCTTCATCGTGGTGTCCCTGGTGCCTTGGAACGATCCGACCTTGGCTGCCGTAGGTTCCTACCAGACCGTGCTGGAGCGCATGGGCATTCCGAACGCCAAGCTGATTGTCGACCTGGTGGTGCTGGTTGCCGTGACCAGCTGCCTCAACTCGGCGCTGTACACCGCGTCGCGCATGCTGTTCTCCCTGGGCCGTCGCGGTGACGCACCGGCCGTGGCCAAGCGCACCAACAAGAGCGGCACGCCTTACTGGGCGGTGTTGCTGTCTACCGGCGCCGCGTTCCTGGCGGTATTCGCCAACTACGTCGCTCCGGCGGCGGTGTTCGAATTCCTGCTGGCCAGCTCCGGCGCCATTGCGTTGCTGGTGTACCTGGTGATTGCGGTGTCGCAACTGCGCATGCGCCAGAAGCGTGCGGCAGCGGGCGAGAAGATCGTCTTCAAGATGTGGCTGTTCCCAGGCCTGACGTACGCGGTGATGGTGTTCATCGTCGGTACGTTGACCATCATGTTGTTCCAGGAAGCACACCGGGTCGAGATCATCGCCACCGGGGTTCTGAGCTTGCTGGTGGTATTGGCGGGGTTGGTGGTGGCGAGCCGTCGCAAGGCCCAAAGAGTGGGGGCTGCGGCGCTTAACTGACGAGAGACGGTGGTAGCGCACCGCGCAACAATGTGGGAGCCGGGCTTGCCAGTCAGTTAAGACAGAATCGGTAACTGTGGCGAGGGAGCTTGCTCCCGCTGGGGCGCGAAGCGGCCCCAAAAAAGGGACTGCTACGCAGTCCAGCGGGAGCAAGCTCCCTCGCCACAAGTCACTGGTTGTCTGCTCTAGCTCTTAACTGACTGGCATTAGGGCAAGCCCGGCTCCCACAGGGATCTCTACACGTCTGACGGTCTTTTAAAAGGCAAAGGCGCCATCAAATACCGGCTTGTCATCCAGCGCCAACACCCCACTGGCAAAGATCAGGTCCAGGTGATGACTGCCTTTCTGCCCGCCACCCAAGCCCAGGTGCAGCCCGCAGTGACGCTCTTCAAACCCGGCATTGCGCGCATACAGGTCCTTGACCCCTTCATTGGTGCCAATCCCCAACTCCTCCACGCGACGGTTGGACGGGTTGGCATTCAGGTACTTGTTGAAGTCATCTGCCAGCCCCGGCACTTCGCTGGCCACGCTGCAAACGGTGGAGTTCTCGATCCATAACTCCAACGGGGATTGCAGCACGCCATATTTGCGTGCAAAGGGGATGGTACTGAGGAAGGTGCCGACAAACCGCACCTGGCCGTTGATGGCTTCGCTGTGGGTGGCGATTTCGCCGGGCGCCAGGTCGTGGTTGCCGACGCCGTTGATATTGGTCCACTTCTTGATGCTGCTCATCGGCGCTTCCAGGCGCGAACCGTGTTTGTCGGTAAAACTCAGCACGTTGGCCTGGGCCATGCGCCGGATCAGTGTGGCGTTGAGGTCGGCGATGCGTTGGGGCTCGACGCTGAAGGTGTCGTAAAAATAGTCGCCGTAATCCTTGAACAGCAGGGATTTCTTCCAGTGCTCGGCCATCACGCCTTGCAGAGCGCGGATAAAGTCAGGGCCTTCGGCGCGTGGGTTGGGCAGCGTGGAGGAATCGTAGAGAAACAGGTACAGGTCACAGGTTTGAATGGCTTGTGCCAGGGTGTCGCTGGGCGCCAGGTCCAGGCGTTGCAGTTGGAAGTTGAAGCGGGCGGCGCTGCCGTGGGTGATCGCCTGGGCGATGGCTTCATAGCGCTCGGTATGGCCCAGCAACACGGTGGGGCGATTCAGAGCGTTGAGGGCCGGGTGGTGAGCAAGGTAGTAGAGAAAATGTTCGACGGCGCGGGCCTTGTCCATGACGGGTGTCCTTCGGTGCCTTGGGTAAGGGGGCAGGCGCCGTGCACAGCGCCTGCCGGATGCCTGCCGGTTATTAGAAAGGCCACATCGCGGTGCCAAAAGGCACAACGGCATCGGCTTGCATCATTTCAACGGCGGCCTCATGGGTCGGCGCTTCAAACCAATCGTCGAGTTGCAGTTCGGTTTCCAGGTCGTTTTCCAGTGCTTGCATGGTGTATCTCCTAGAGGACGTTGATTGAGAACGGCTCACCCACGGGCTTCGCGGGCAAGTGGAAAGAACCTAGAAGAGAGTGTTTCGAAATGCAAAAAATTTATTGACACGGTTTCATTTGGATTTTTTCTTCTGTTTTTTGGCGGATTTTTTTTATTCAGGCAAAACAGTAAATTGGCTGAAGCGATTCTTCAGACGTGGCCTTCCGACAGAATTCCGTTGAGGGCTGCCAAAGTCTGGCTGTAACGCAGGATTTCCGTGGTGTAACGATAGATTTACGTAACTGCCCTGCCGTTGTTGGGGGGCGCGCCGATGTAAGCATTAGCTGACAGAATTGCCTGTGCACTTTCCCGGTGCGTGCCGAAGCTGTCGAGCGGTGTACAATGCGCCGCGTTTTACTGTGACCCCCCTTGCGTACCCACGCAAAAGGCCAAGACCTCAGGGTTTGATCCCCCTGATCACTCCGCCTGGCCACGAGCCGGACGGGTTCGATTTCGTCACAGATAAAAACAAACAGGTGACGCATGACCGTTAGAAAGAAGCTGTACTCCTGGTGCCTGCGCTGGGGTTTGAGCGGCGCTGCTTGAGTCGGTAATTCAAGGCAGCAACCTGCATTCAACTCTTCAAACCTTGCGTGAGACCCTTTTCATGAGTGGACCCCATTCCTCTTCAGGCGAGCTGAAACGCGGCCTGAAAAATCGGCATATCCAGTTGATCGCCCTCGGTGGCGCCATCGGCACCGGCCTGTTCCTGGGCTCGGCCGGGGTGCTCAAATCCGCCGGCCCGTCGATGATCCTGGGCTATGCCATCTGCGGCTTTATCGCCTTCATGATCATGCGCCAGCTTGGCGAAATGATCGTCGAGGAGCCCGTCGCCGGCTCCTTCAGCCATTTTGCCCACAAGTACTGGGGCGGTTTCGCCGGTTTTCTGTCGGGCTGGAACTGCTGGATTCTGTACATTCTGGTGGGTATGTCGGAGCTGACGGCCGTCGGCAAGTACGTGCATTACTGGTGGCCGGAGATTCCGACCTGGGTCTCTGCGGCGGCCTTCTTCGTGCTGATCAACGCGATCAACCTGGCCAACGTCAAAGTCTTCGGTGAAGCCGAGTTCTGGTTCGCCATCATCAAGGTAGTGGCGATCGTCGGCATGATTGCCTTGGGCAGCTACCTGCTGGTCAGCGGCAGCGGCGGCCCGCAAGCCTCGGTCAGCAACCTGTGGGAGCATGGTGGTTTCTTCCCCCATGGCGTCGGCGGCTTGGTGATGGCCATGGCGATTATCATGTTCTCCTTCGGCGGCCTGGAAATGCTCGGCTTTACTGCTGCCGAAGCCGACCAGCCACGTACTGTTATCCCCAAGGCGATCAATCAGGTGATCTACCGCATCCTGATTTTCTACATCGGTGCCCTGGTGGTGCTGCTGTCGCTCACACCGTGGGACAGCCTGCTGGCGACCCTCAACGCCTCCGGCGATGCCTACAGCGGTAGCCCGTTCGTGCAGGTGTTCTCGATGCTGGGCAGTAACACCGCCGCGCATATCCTCAACTTCGTGGTGCTGACCGCCGCGCTGTCGGTGTACAACAGCGGTACCTACTGCAACAGCCGCATGCTCTTGGGCATGGCCGAGCAGGGCGACGCGCCCAGGGCCCTGGCGAAGATCGACAAGCGCGGCGTGCCGGTGCGTTCGATCCTGGCCTCGGCGGCGATCACCCTGGTGGCGGTGCTGATGAACTACCTGATGCCCCATGACGCGCTGGAACTGCTGATGTCGCTGGTGGTGGCCACGTTGGTTATCAACTGGGCGATGATCAGTTTCTCCCACGTCAAGTTCCGCCAGCACATGAACCGCACCGGCCAGGTGCCGCTGTTCAAGGCGTTGTGGTATCCGTATGGAAACTACATCTGCTTGGCGTTCGTGGTGTTTATCCTGGTGATCATGCTGATGATGCCGGGGATTCAGGTGTCGGTATATGCGATCCCGGTGTGGGTAGCGTTCATGGCAGTATGTTACTGGATCAAGAACAAGCGCACGGCGCGGCCGGCTATTGGCGCAACGGGTCCGGTTCTGGAGTAGGACTTTTCCCCTTGCAGAAAACCCGGCGCCCTGCCGGGTTTTTTGTGGGTATGGCAGGTTAGAATCGCCCCCTCTTTTTTCCGCATGCCCGGAGGCCCCGATGCAATACACCGACGTCGCCGATAGCGCCTTGCAGCGCGATGAGCTGGAAGACTTGATAGACCGGCACAGCGGCCCTTTGCGCTTGATCGGAGTAGATTTAAGTGGCGTCGACCTGTCGCGCATGGCACTGGACAACTGGGTGTTCGAGCGCTGCACACTGGTCCAGACCTCGTTTCTCGGTTCTCGACTGGAAGGGACTCAGTGGAAAAACTGCCGAGCCAGCCTCGCCATTTTCGAAGCGGCCAACCTGCTCGAGGCGCAATTCCACAGTTGCGATCTGAACAACACTCGTTGGCAGCGCAGCAAACTGTCCCAGGCGACTTTTACCCAGTGCAAGCTGACGGGCGCCAATTTCACCCATTGCGCGTCACTGGGGCTGAGCTTCAGCGAAACCCTGCTCAACAGTGCCTTTTTATCCGGGTTGTCGTTTGCTCGAAGTGTGCTCAAGAATCTGGATTTTTCCGACAGCGACTTGTCGGATACGGACTTTCGCAAGGCTGAACTGGTCGACTGCAGCCTCGCACATGCCCGCATCAACGGCGCTAATTTTGCGGGTGCCGACTTGCGCGGTGCAGATTTGAGCGGTTTTCGTCTCAATGATGCCAAACTGTTCAAAGGCGCCGTGATTTCCAAAGCCCAGGCGTCGATATTGTTGTCCGAGTTGGGCTTGTCCGTTGCCTAAGGTTTTGATTGATGCTGGAAATTTCCAACAATGTGCACCTGCCCGACGCCGAGATCGAGCTGACCGCCATTCGTGCCCAGGGTGCCGGTGGGCAGAACGTCAATAAAGTGTCGAGTGCGGTGCACCTGCGGTTTGATATTCCGGCCTCGTCGTTGCCGGAGTTTTACAAGGAGCGCCTGCTGGCGCTGCGTGACAGCCGGATCACCAGCGAAGGCGTGCTGGTGCTCAAGGCCCAGCAATATCGCACCCAGGAGCAGAACCGCGCCGATGCGCTGGAGCGCCTGGTGGAGTTGATCCAGAGCGCCACCAAGGTCGAGAAAAAACGCCGTCCGACCAAGCCTACCCTGGGCTCGAAGAAACGCCGCCTGGAGTCCAAGACCAAGCGCGGCAGCATCAAGGCCGGGCGCGGCAAGGTCGACTTCTAGGCGTCGCGTGTTTCGCGGGCCTTGGGCGCCTGGCGGTACAGGTAGACGCTCAGCAGCAAACCGGCGAAAGCTGCGAGGGCGGCGAACAGGAAGATTGAGGCAAAGCCAAAACCTGCCGCCACGGCGCCCGCCAGCGGCCCGGTGATGCCCAGGGACAAGTCAATAAACAGCGAATAGGCGCCCACCGCCGAACCTCGGCTGGAGGCTGGCACCAGGTTGACCGCCTCTACCCCCAGCGCCGGGAACACCAGGGAAAAGCCGAAACCGCTCAACGCCGCACCCGCCAACGCCAGTTGGGCATCCGGCGCCAGCCACAGCAACAGCAGGCCCAGCACTTCCACTGACAGGCAGGCGATTGCGACGCGAAAACCGCCAATGCGGTTGATCAAATTGCCAAACAGCAAGCGTGCGCCGATAAAACTGGCACCGAACAGGCTCAAGGCCCACACCGCGTTATCCCAGTGCTGGGTGCTGTAATACAACGTGATAAAGGTGGCGATGGTGCCAAAGCCGATGGAGCCCAGCGCTAGCGCGCAACCATGGGGCAGCACGCGGCCCAGCACGTTCATGAACGGCAAACGGATGCCGGGCACAATCGGCGCCGCTTGTTTTTTCCAGGCCAACAGCACACCCAGCACGGCCAACAGAATGATGCTGACGCCCATGCTCCACAGCCCAAAATGGCTGACCAGCAGCACCCCCAGCGGCGCACCGACCGCCAGCGCGCCGTAGCTGGCGATGCCGTTCCAGGAAATAACCTTGGCCGTGTTCGCCGCGCCGACACGGCCAATGCCCCAGCCAATCGCGCCCGAACCCACCAGGCTTTCAGCGCTGCCCAGCACCAGCCGCCCGACCAGCAGGCAGCCGAGGCTCATAGCCGGCAGGCTGGAAAACCACGCCGCAAACAACATGAACACGCCACTCAAACCGCAGCCCACCAAGCCGAGCATCACGGCGCGCTTGCTGCCCAGATTGTCGATGATCTTACCGGCATAGGGGCGGCTCAGCAGGGTTGCCAGGTATTGCACGCTGATCACCAGCCCGGCGATGACGGCGCCATAGCCCAGCTGGCTATGAACATAGCCCGGTAATACGGCCAGGGGGATGCCGATATTCAAATAGCCGATGAAGGTAAACAGCACGATGGAAACAACTTGCAGCGTGACCGCCATGGGGCGCTGGGTATCTGGCATGGGAGGGATCCACTGTCGCAGCAGGTAAAGATAGGCTGCTAATGATACCGGCGCGCAGGCCGGGCAGGGCGGCAAAAATGTAAAACGTCAGCTCTAAAGCCGATCAAGCTTGGGTGGGGGCCAGCAATTGAGTGGTCACCAGGGCAGCCAAAGCGTTTTCCTGGGTGCCAAAGCGCTTGAGCAGTGCTGCTTGCTTGTCGGCACTGAGGCGGTTCCAGACTTCGACCATCTGCAAGGCAGCGTCGAGTACAGCGGCATCCGGCGTGTCGGAAGGGGAAGTGGTCATAGTGACGGTCTCGGATGATTCAGGCAGTGTGGAAAGCGCTCAAAGGCGCGCTTTCCACACGGTCTGGTACGGCGTCAGTCTCGGCTTTCGCGCTCGACTGGTTTTGCTTCTTTGGCCTCAGGCTGCTTGTCGCTGGCCTGCTGCGGTGTTGGCTGCTCAGTTGGGTGCAGGCTTGGGAAGGGGAGATTAGGTATCTCGTGCATCGTGGTCGCTCCTCGCAAGGTCTGTTTTTTCAATCGCAGGTGATTCCGCGCTCTCAAAAAGCCTTGGCAGGATACAGCACCGTAAATGACAAAAAGACTTTTATCTCGACGTATGCACAATTTTAATGGTTCAGACGCAAGTGACATGAGGTCACACCCCTAGAACGGCACCTTGCCCAGAATCATGTCGCGGTACATCACAAAATCCCCCAGCAAGCTGTAGAACGGGTGCTGAAAGGTGGCGGGGCGGTTCTTTTCGAAGAAGAAGTGGCCAATCCAGGCAAAGCTGTAGCCCGCCAGGGGCAACGCCAGTAGCAGAACCAATGAGCCTCTGCCGATGGCGTACGCGAGAATGCCTATTACCAGGGTGGTGCCGATAAAGTGCAGGCGTCGGCAGGTGCTGTTGCCATGCTCGGCCAAGTAGTACGGGTAGAACTCGGCAAAACTGTTGTATTTCTTGATGTTTTCCACGGTCACCGGCCCTCTGGTTGTTGTGCCGCCAACGGGTGTGCGGCGGGGAGTTTATTTGAGTCTAGAGTGATCAGTGGTAACAGCCAGTGACAATAGATGCCACTTTAGTATCCTTGGCTTCCTGGCTGCCGTTTGAGCCTGCTTTCAACAAGAAGACGCCATGAGCGAACGAACAACTTCTGCAAGCTGGGCGATGGGCATTGTCAAGGCGCTGGAAATGGATGGCCTGGATTGCCGTGCCTTGTTCAAGCAACTGGGCCTGGATTATGCGGCCCTCAGTGATCCCGATGCGCGCTTCCCGCAAGACGCCATGACCCGCCTGTGGCAACGCGCGGTAGAGGTGTCGGGTAACCCGGCGATTGGCCTGAACATGGGCAAGGTGGTGCGCCCGGCCTCGTTTCACGTTGCCGGTTATGCGTTGATGTCCAGCAACACCCTGGCCGAAGGCTTTATGCGATTGGTGCGCTACCAGCGCATCATCGCCGAAAGCGCTGATTTGAGTTTTCGACTGTTACCCGAAGGCTATGCGTTGATTCTGACGGTGCATGGCGATCACCTGCCGCCCACCCGTCAAAGCGCCGAAGCCTCGCTGGCCAGCGCCCTGGCCCTGTGTGGCTGGCTCACCGGGCGCACCCTGCAGCCCCGCAAAGTGCTGCTGCAAGGCGAGCAGCCAGCGGACCTGGCGCCCTACCAACAGGCCTTTCATGCGCCTTTGCAATTCAATGCACCCTATGACGCGCTGATTTTCGAGCAGGCTGACATGGAGGCGCCGCTGCCCACGGCCAACGAAGCCATGGCGCTGTTGCATGATCGCTTTGCCGGTGAATACCTGGCACGTTTTTCCGAAAGCCGCGTGACCCATAAGGCGCGTCAGGTGCTGTGCCGCCTGTTGCCTCAGGGCGAGCCCAAGCGCGAAGCGGTGGCCCAGACGCTGCACCTGTCCCAGCGCACCTTGCAGCGGCGTTTGCAGGAGGAGGGCACCAGTTTCCAGGCCTTGCTTGATGACACCCGGCGCGAACTGGCCGAGCAGTACCTGGCACAACCCAGCATGACCTTGCTGGAAATCGCCTACCTGTTGGGGTTTGCCGACCCGAGCAACTTTTTCCGCGCGTTTCGCCGCTGGTTCGATGCCACGCCCGGCGAATACCGGGCGCGGTTGC
Source organism: Pseudomonas sp. PA-1-3F (assembly GCF_021609665.1). Lineage (NCBI taxonomy): Bacteria > Pseudomonadati > Pseudomonadota > Gammaproteobacteria > Pseudomonadales > Pseudomonadaceae > Pseudomonas > Pseudomonas sp. PA-1-3F. The sequence goes on from NZ_WJZD01000013.1 coordinate 108,846, forward strand.
AGCAAATGTCGACCGTCAGTGACGCCAGAACGCCGGAATGCACAACACAAACACGGTGATGATCTCCAGGCGTCCCAACAACATGCCCAGGGACAGGATCCACTTGGCGGCATCCGGCAGGGTGGCGAAGTTGCCGGCCGGGCCGATGGTTTCGCCCAGGCCGGGGCCGACGCCGGAAACGGTACTGGCGGCGCCGGTCAATGCGGTCATCCAGTCCACGCCCAGCAGTGACAGGGCCAGGGCGATCATGCAGATGGTAATGGCGAAGAAAAACGAAAAAGTCAGAATCGAGCGCACGATCTCCTCATCGAGGCGATGGCCGTTGTACTTCTGCTTGATCACCGCGCGGGGATGGATCAACTGATTCAAGTTGGCTTTGAGCAGGATGTAGGCCACCTGGAAACGGAAGATCTTGATACCGCCTGCGGTGGAGCCCGAGCAGCCGCCGATAAAGCCCAGGTAGAAAAACAGCATCAGTGAGAAGTTGCCCCACAGGCTGTAGTCCCCCAGTGCAAAGCCGGTGGTGGTCACCACAGACGTCACGTTCAGCGCAACATGGCGCAAGGCATCGAGCCAATGCAGGTTGGTGGTCCACCAGTACCAGGTGCCGAGTACCAGCCAGGTCACCAGCAACAGGCCGAGCAAGCCTTGCACCTGCTGGTCCTTGATCAGCGCTCGACGGTTACCGCGCAAAGTGGCCACGTACAGGGCGAACGGCAAGCTGCCAAGGATCATTACCACCACCGCGACCCAGTGCACCGCCGGTTGTTTCCAATGGGCCAGGGACTCGTCCGAGGTGGAAAACCCACCCGTGGAAATCGCCGACATCGCATGGTTGATCGCATCGAACACGCCCATTCCGGCCCACCAGAAGGCTAGGCTGCCGAAGATGGTGATGCCCACATACGCCGCCACGATCAGGCGCGCCACCATGTGTGAACGAGGCATGACCTTTTCCGAGCGGTCCGAGGATTCGGTCTGGAACAGGCGCATGCCACCAATGCGCAGCAGCGGCAGGATCGCCACCGCCATGCCGATAAAGCCGATACCGCCGAGCCAGTGCAGCAACGAACGCCACATCAAAATGCCCGGCGACATGCTGTCCAGGCCGCTCAACACGGTGGAGCCGGTGGCGGTGATGCCGGACATGCTTTCAAAGAACGAGTCGGTGTAGCTGATGTGCTGGGTCAGCAAAAAGGGCAGGGCGGCGAAGATGCACACCACCACCCAACTGCTGACCGTCAGCAGGTACATGTCCCTGGGGCGCAGGTGCACGTGCTCGGGGCGGCCAGGAATGACCAACGCCAACCCGGCGATAAAGGTGATCAGGCTGGCCCACAGGAACGAGGGCAGGTCGCTGGTGCGTTCGAAGATCACCAGGGTCGCCATCGGGATCACCATGGCGACCGCAAGGGTGATCAGGAAGATGCCGATGATGAAACCGATGATGCGCAGGGTCGGCAACGCCATGAAGTTCGCTCGGGTGATTGGGCAGAGGCGCCATTCTACCTGCGGTGCAGGTCTTGTAAACCAAGGGCAGCCGGTTGATGGAGAACCCCTGTGGGAGCTGGCTTGCCAGCCGGCGGATATCCACCTGACGCCCCGCAATCCAATGTGGGAGCAGGCAAGCCAGCTCCCACAGGTATAACGGCGGCAGTTATTGCGCGCATGAAAAAGGCGACCCGCAGGTCGCCTCTTTCAACTGCGCTTGATCAGAACTCGTGATCAGCGCTGTCCGGGTTCAGGTCGCTGATGCCCAGCTTGCCAGCAGCGGCTTCGATCGAGCCGGTCTGCTTGACCAGGGCGGCAATCGAGTCACGCACGATCTGGTTGCCCTTTTCATTGTCAGCGGCGATCAACTGGTCGTAGTGCTCGCCGTTGTTGGCGTGGTCAACCATCACCTGGATCTTCGCTTCGGTGGCTGCCAGGTCAGCCTTGAGGGCTGCGTCGGCTGCCGGGTCGACCTTGGCCACCAGAGACGACAGGCTGGCGCCGGTCAGCTTGGTGCCGTCAACACGGGTGTATTCGCCCAGGTAGACGTTACGGATGCCCTTGGCGTCGTAGAAATGCGAGTAATGGGTGTTGTCGCTGAAGCAGTCCTGCTCGTCTTCCGGCGAGTTGGCTTCCAGGGACACTTTCATGCGCTCCCCGGCGAGCTCGCCCAGGGACAGGCTGCCCATGCCGAACAGCATTTTACGCAAGCCGTCGGTGCCCGGTTCCGACTCCAGGGTGGCGCGGTAGTTGTCTTCGACGTTGGGCTTCCAGTTGCCGACCATTTCCTGCAGGTCGCTGACCAGCAGTTGGGTGACGGCGCGCAGGTAGGTGCGGCGACGCTCGTTGTGGCCGCCGGTTGCACCGTCACCGGTCATGTAGTCCGATGCCGGGCGGTTGCCCGCGCCTGGGCCGGTGCCGTTGAGGTCCTGGCCCCACAGCAGGAATTCGATGGCGTGGTAGCCGGTGGCGACGTTCGCTTCGGAACCGCCCAGTTCATTGAGGCTGGCGAGTTTTTCCGGAGTGATCTCCTTGACGTCGACCTTGTCTTCGCCGACCTGGATCTCGTTATTGGCGATGATATTGGCGTTCGCACCTGGGTTGCCCAGCGCGTGCTCGTAGGACTTGTCGACGTAGTCGATCAGGCCTTCGTCCAGGGGCCAGGCGTTCACCTGGCCTTCCCAGTCGTCGATGATGGTGTTGCCGAAGCGGAATACTTCGCTCTGCAGGTAGGGTACGCGTGCGGCGATCCAGGCGGTACGGGCCGCTTTCAGGGTTTCGTCGTTCGGGTTGGCGAGGAAGGTATCGATTGCGGTCTGCAGGGTTTTTGCGGTGGATTCGGCATCGCTGTACACCGCAAACACCATGTCTGCGTAGTGCGCGACCACGGCCTTGGCGGCCGCTTCGTCGACCTGGCCAGCCGGGGCAGCCGCCGGTGCGGTAGTGCTGGCGGCAGCGGGTGCCTGGGGCGCGGCGGCCTTGTCTTTACCTTCGCCGCAACCGGCGAGAGAAATGGCAATGGCCAGCAGACTGGCGGTGGCCAGGGGCATACGAATCATGGCGAACATCCTGCTTCGGTTGTTGAAAGGGCGCGCGGGGAGCGCAAACGCTGCGACATAATGCGAAAGATTTGCATTTTGTGTAAAGGCTTATACGCGGGAAATATTGAGTATCGAAGTGTAAATTCAAAGACTCAAGGCGTTATTGCGCTCGGACTGCTTCAGATAAGCCGTCAACTCCCGGGCCTGCAGCGGTTTGCTGTAGTGATAACCCTGCCCCTCATGGCACCCCTCGGAGATGATGTAGGCCTCCTGTTCGGCAGTCTCCACGCCTTCGGCAATCACCTGCATGCCCAGGCTTTTGCCCAATTGGATAATGGCGCGCACGATGGTGGCGTCATCGTCGTCGTCCTGCAGGTCCTGGACGAAGCTCTTGTCGATCTTGATCTTGTCCAGGGGCAGGCTCTTGAGGTAACTCAGGGATGAGTAGCCGGTGCCGAAGTCATCAATGGCGATCAGCGCGCCGGAGCGACGCAGGCTCAGCAGGTGCTGGGCGGCGGTGCTGATGTCTTCCATCAGGCCGGTCTCGGTCACTTCCAGCTCCAGGCTGCGGGGCGGCAGGCGATAGATCTGCATCAGGTTGTTGACCACCCGCGGCAACTCGGTGTGGTGCAGTTGCACGGTGGACAGGTTGACGGCCATGCGCAGCGCGGTGAAACCCTGGTCATGCCATTCGCGCAGTTGCCGACACGCCTGGTCCAGCACCCATTCGCCGATGGGAATGATGGTGCCGTTCTGTTCCGCCAAAGGAATGAACAAGTCCGGCGGTACCAGCCCATGTTCCGGGTGTTGCCAGCGCAGCAGGGCTTCCACACCGACCACGTGATGGTCGAGATAGCTGATTTGTGGTTGGTACACCAAGTGAAACTGCTCGCGGCCCAAGGCGTCTCGCAAGTCTTTCTCCAGTTCACGACGCCGGCGCATTTCGCTGTCGACGCTGGCGATATAAAACTGATAGCGGTTGCGCGAGCGGCTCTTGGCCAGGGTCATGGTCTGCTCGGCTTTCTGGAGCAACTTCTCGGTGCTGTCGCCATCTTCCGGGAACAGCGTGATGCCGATGGTGGCGCGCAGGCGGATCAGGTCATGCTCAAGGGCGAACTCTGCTTCCAGGTCATCAAGGATGCTTTGCGCCAGTTCGGCGGCTTCGTAGGGCTGGTCGATATCGGCTTGCACCAGGGCGAACTGGTCGCCGCCCAGGCGGGCGAGCGTGCCCAGGTGGCCACTATGGGCGCGCAAGCGATCAGCCAGCGCCAACAAGAGTTTGTCGCCGGCCTGGTAGGTGAATTGCTCGTTGACGCTCTTGAAATCATCCAGCCCCACGCACAACACCGCGACACGGCGTTGCCGGCGGCCGGCGTCCGTGAGGATTTTGTCCAGTTGCGCCTGCAACTTCTGGCGGTTCGGCAGGCCGGTCAGGAAGTCGTATTGGGCCATGCGCAACAGGCTCGATTCGGCCTCGTGGCGCAGGTGGGTATTGCGCTCGATGGATTCGAGCAATTGGTTGGCGGTGTTTATCCACTGCCCCAGTTCGTTGCGTTCGTGGCCCTTGAGCTGAGGGATCTTGTGCTCGCTGGGGCGGTCCGGGTTGATCGAGGTCAGGTGCTCGATCATCCGCGACAGCGGTTTGGTGAGCATCCAGTGATACACCAGGTACAGCACCAGCCCCATGACCAGGGCGCGCAATACGCCCGAGATAAAGATGATGACCGAGCTGACCAGAAAACTTCGACCATAGGTGGCGGTGTCGAGGGTGATGCTCAGGTCGCCGTAATATTCGCTGTAGGGGCCCTTGCCCACCAACGCAGTAGTAAAGGAGCGTTCCTGGCCAAGAATCAGGTCGGTCAACCAGCGGCTGGGCGACTGCTGTAAAGGACGGCTTTTTTCCGCCAGCATGGTCTCGTTGGGGTGCCCGATGGAAGCCATGCGCACAGCGTCGTCCTGGAACAGACCTTCGATCACCTGCATGCCCATCTCGCGATCCAGGCTGTACACGGCCTGGGTCGAGGGGTCGCGAAACATGTCGAGGATGCGCTGGGCATCGCCCGCCACGGCCTGGCGCGTTTTGTAGGCATCAAAAACGATCTGCGCCACGCTCAGCGCCACACCCACGATCAATGCCGACAGCAGCACAACCCGTAGCAACTTCACCGACAAGCTGTTCTTGAGTTCCAGCTTCAAAGGGGCATTCCTTGTCTCATGCGGGTGGCCGTCAATATGCCATGAGTATTGGCAATCTGGTGATGGCAGTCAAAGGGACATTCGGGCTTGAGATTAATTGAGGGGGGCTGGATAAACGTGGAGGGATACCCGCTTATGTCAGGACGTTTGAGGCGTGGGCAAAGGGCCGGGCGTGGGCTGGACGTCGGGCAGAGAAGAAGAAGGCGGAACAGATCCGCCCTCTGTTTGGCGACGCTCTCAAAAATTGATCTTACCCTCTGGCTGTTGCTCTTCCCCTCCGACCTTTGACTGTTCACCCGCTATGTCTACGAGTTTGCCCGTCAAGTCCAGTGCGCTTTTCGCCAGGTCCATTCCCTTCTCAAGAAGACCGGATAACATTGGCACTGCACCCGCGGCCGTTGAAATAGGATCCATTGTCATTCTCCACATTGATTCAGGAGGTTTATTCCTCCTGGCGTTTGTGTGGTGAATAGTTACCGTTGGGTTCCGGGATTTCTGGCATGGCAATCAGGGCGCCCATGAAAAAGCCCGGCAATCGCCGGGCTCTTTTTACTGCAAGCGTCGCTTAGGCAGTGAAGGTCTTGCCTTCGAACTGCTCAGCCACGAACTTCCAGTTGACCAGGTTCCAGAACGCTTCTACATACTTTGGACGCACGTTGCGGTAGTCGATGTAGTAGGCGTGTTCCCAGACGTCGCAGGTCAACAGCGGGGTGTCGCCGTTGGTCAGCGGGTTGCCGGCGCCGATGGTGCTGGCCAGGGCCAGGGAACCGTCAGCCTTTTTCACCAGCCAGCCCCAACCGGAACCGAAGGTGCCGACCGAAGTCTTGGTGAACTCTTCCTTGAACTTGTCGAACGAACCGAACGCAGCGTTGATGGCTTCAGCCAGTGCGCCGGTTGGTTGGCCACCGGCGTTCGGCGCCAGGCAGTTCCAGTAGAAAGTGTGGTTCCAGACCTGAGCGGCGTTGTTGAAGATGCCGCCCGAGGAAGACTTGACGATCTCTTCCAGGGTCTTGCCTTCGAACTCGGTGCCAGGCACCAGGTTGTTCAGGTTCACGACATAGGTGTTGTGGTGCTTGTCGTGGTGGTATTCCAAGGTTTCCTTGGAGATGTGCGGCTGCAGGGCATCGTGTGCGTAGGGCAGCGGCGGCAATTCGAAAGCCATGATGATTCTCCTAATCAGGTCAGTTGCGGTGAGCGCAAGGCCGATCACGGGCGGCCAAACATGCGCCGGGGAGTTTGTACTCTTTGCGGCGCAGGGGGCCGATCATAGCACCGGGGGTGCGGCATAACCACGCAACAACTGTGTGGGATAGAGGTTCCAGAGCGTTTTGGAATATTGCTCAGGCGCTGATCAGTTGATAGGCCACCGAGAACATCATCGCGGCCACCAGCAGGTCCAGCAGGCGCCAGGTGGCCGGGCGTGCCAGCCAGGGTGCCAACCATGCCGCACCCAGCGCCAGGGTGGCGAACCACAGGAACGATGCACTGGCTGCACCGGCTACGTAGGCACCGGGTTCGGTTTGTTGCGCGCCCAGGGAGCCGATCAGCAGGACGGTATCCAGGTAGACATGGGGGTTGAGCAAGGTGACCGCCAAAGCGCTCAGCAGCACAGCGCGTAATGAGCGCGTCTTGAGGGTGTCGCTTTGGTCCAGGCTCTGCTTGGAGCACGCCCTGCGCAGCGCGCATGCGCCATACCAGAGCAAGAACGCTGCGCCGCCCCAGCGTGCCACCGCCAGCAGTATCGGGCTCTGCGCCAGCACGGTGGCCAGCCCGAATACCCCAGCGGCCACTAGCAGTGCGTCGCAGATCACACACAACGCCGCCACGGGTAAGTGGTGTTCGCGGCGCAGGCTCTGCGCGAGTACGAATGCATTTTGGCTGCCGATTGCCATGATCAACCCGAGGGCCACCAGCAAACCGTTCATATAGCTTTGCCACATAGAGGGAGATCCTTGTTGATGCTCAAACGATGCTGGCTATGGTGCGGGTCGGGGCTGTATAAGAAAAACCAATATTGCTGATCGCTCATTAGAGGAACTGATGTTCGACTATAAATTGCTTTCCGCCCTGGCGGCGGTGGTGGAACAAGCCGGCTTTGAGCGCGGTGCCCAGGTGTTGGGGCTGTCGCAATCAGCCATCTCCCAACGCATCAAGCTATTGGAGGCGCGCGTCGGCCAGCCGGTGTTGATACGGGCCTCGCCGCCAACGCCCACCGATATCGGTCGGCGCCTGCTTAACCATGTGCAGCAGGTGCGTTTGCTGGAGCGTGACCTGCAAAGCCAAGTGCCGGCCCTGGACGAGGAGGGCATGCCTGAGCGCCTGCGCATTGCCCTGAATGCCGACAGCCTCGCCACTTGGTGGGCCGAGGCAGTCAGCGACTTCTGCGCCGAACAGCATGTGTTGCTGGACCTGGTGGTCGAAGACCAGACCGTGGGCCTCAAGCGCATGCGCGCCGGTGAAGTGGCGGCCTGCATTTGTGCCAGCGAGCGTCCTGTGGCCGGTGCTCGCAGCCTGTTGCTGGGCGCCATGCGTTATCGGGCGCTGGCCAGCCCGGCCTTTCTGGCGCGGCATTTTCCTGGAGGCGTGCGGGCCGACCAATTGGCGCGCACGCCTGCGCTGGTGTTCGGCCCGGATGATTTCCTGCAGCACCGCTACCTGGCGTCCCTTGGCGTGGACGGTGGTTTCGAACACCATCTGTGCCCTTCATCCGAAGGTTTTATCCGCCTGACGGAAGCCGGCCTGGGGTGGGGCCTGGTGCCTGAATTGCAGGTGCGCGACCAGTTGGAAACCGGTGTATTGGTCGAGTTATTGCCAGATAAGCCCATCGATGTGCCGCTGTACTGGCATCATTGGCGCAGTGGCGGGCAACTGTTGGGCTTGTTGACTGACCATCTGGCCCAGGTATGTGGCCGTTGGCTGGTGCCCTATCAGCAGTGACAAGCGTCAAGCTGCAAGCTGCGGGTGAAGAGCTCGCAGATCGTTTTTAACTTGCAGCTTTAAGCTTGACGCTTGCAGCTGCATCCGTAGGAGGCTTCATGAAAATTCTGGTCACCGGCGCAAGCGGCTTCATTGGCGGGCGCTTTGCGCGCTTCGCCCTTGAGCAGGGCCTGGACGTGCGGGTCAACGGGCGGCGCGCCGAGGGTGTGGAACACCTGGTGCGGCGCGGTGCCGAGTTCATCCAGGGTGATTTGAATGATGCCGACCTTGTGCGCGACCTGTGCCGCGATGTCGAAGCCGTGGTGCATTGCGCCGGCGCCGTTGGGCTGTGGGGCAAGTACCAGGACTTCCACCAGAACAACGTATTGGTCACCGAAAACGTCGTCGAAGCCTGCCTGAAACAGCGCGTGGGGCGCCTGGTGCACCTGTCGTCGCCGTCGATCTATTTTGACGGTCGCGATCACCTTGGGCTCACCGAAGAGCAAGTGCCCAAGCGTTTCAAGCATCCCTATGCCGCTACCAAGTACCTGGCCGAGCAGAAGGTGTTCGGCGCCCAGGAGTTCGGCCTGCAAGTGATAGCCCTGCGCCCACGCTTTGTCACCGGGGCCGGCGATATGAGTATCTTCCCGCGCTTGCTGAAAATGCAGCGCAAGAACCGTCTGGCGATCGTCGGCGACGGTTTGAACAAAGTCGACTTCACCAGCGTGCACAACCTCAACGAGGCGCTGCTCAGCAGTTTGCTCGCCACCGGCTCGGCCCTGGGCAAAGCCTACAACATCAGCAATGGCGCACCGGTGCCGATCTGGGATGTGGTGAACTACGTGATGCGGCAGATGGAGCTGCCCCAAGTGACCCGCTATCGATCCTACGGTTTGTCCTACAGCGTGGCGGCGTTGAACGAGGCATTCTGCGCGATGTGGCCGGGGCGGCCGGAACCGGCGTTATCGCGTCTGGGCATGCAAGTGATGAATAAAAACTTCACCCTCGACATCAGTCGCGCCAGGCATTATCTCGACTACGAGCCCAAGGTCAGCCAGTGGGCCGCGCTCGACGAGTTCTGCAGTTGGTGGAAAGCCCAGGACCCGGGCCGCCAATAACCTCATAAGCAGCAACACTTCGGGAACCCCATTCCAGGTTCCGAGTCGATCCATGCGCCGGGAGTGCGGTTTATACTCCTGCCGCTCGGCTTTACAGCCAGCCATCTCATTGATTCAGGGTAGATTCATGCGCAACGATGCTAAAGACGACTTCGACAACGTTCCCAGCCTGCGGGCCGACCTTGGGGATGACGATGATTTCGTGCCGACCCCCGCGACGTCGGTGCGTTCGCGAACGACGCCCGTGGTCAAGGTCAAGAGCGCCAGCACTGGCCCGTTGTGGGCACTGGTCGGTGCGCTGTTGATCGCCTTTGCGGGCCTGGCCTGGTGGAGCTTCCAGCAGATTTCCCTGATGGGCCAGCAGTTGGTTGCCACCCAGGAAAGCTTTGCCCGCATCAGCGAGGAAGCGGCAGGACGGCTACAGGCGATTTCCGGCAAGGTCGTGGCCAGCGAAGCGAATGTGAACAACGGCAGCGAAGCCTTGAAGCTGCAGATCAAGCAACTGGAAGCCCAGTTGCAGGAGCAGGGTAAGCAACAGTTGGGCGTCGCCGGTCAAACCACCGAACTTGACAGCCGCCTGGCCCAGATGAGCGCCAGCAACACCGAGCTGACAGCGGCCAATACCAAGCTGCAAGGCCAGGTGCAGGCCCTCACTGACGCGGTCACCAGCCTCACGGCAGCACAGGCCGAGAGCAAGGGCCTGGCCACCGATGTGGCGGCCTTGAAGAAACAAGGCAACCCAAGCGCGGCCATCGCCCGCCTCGAGCAGGACGTGCTGGTGCTCAAGAGCGCCCAGGAAAACCAACCGGCCAATATCGACGCGCCGACCAACAAGGAATTTGACGTGTTCCGCATCCAGACCACGCGCAATATCACCACCTTGCAGAGCCAGGTGCAGAACTTGAATCAGCGTCTCAATGCGCCTGCTGCGGTCACCCCACTGGGTCAATGAACTCAAAATCATCCTCTGCAGGAGCGAGCTTGCTCGCAAAAAACGTTAACGATCACGCAGGTTTCCTGGAATAAACGCGGCGCTTGTGAGCTTTTCGCGAGCAAGCTCGCTCCTACATTAAGGTGTTGATTGTCACCACTCGGTGACATTTCTTTTCCCCTTCGTTACTTGCCCCTGCCGTGCCCTTGTTTAGACTCCGGTCATCCCAAAAAAACAATAAGGGCCACCCATGACCACCCACCCACTGCCTGCCAGCAGTTGGCTGAATGCACCTGCCCATCACGCTTGGCTCGCCGCGGAAGGCCAGCGCCTGTTGGCGTTCGCCAAGGCATCGCGCCTGCCGGACGGGTTCGGCAACCTCGACGATAAAGGCCAGTTGCCGGCCAATGCTCGCGCCGAAACCATGAACACCGCGCGCATGACCCACAGCTTTGCCATGGCCCATGCCATTGGGTTGCCGGGTTATGCCGAACTGGTGGCGCACGGTGTGGCAGCGCTCAGCGGCCCGCTGCGTGACAGTGAGCACGGTGGCTGGTTCGCCGCGCCCCAGGCGGCTGATGGCAACACCGGCAAGGCCGCCTATCTGCACGCCTTCGTGGCCCTCGCCGCCAGCTCTGCCGTGGTGGCCGGCGCGCCGGGTGCGCGCACATTAATGAACGACGCCGTCCATATCATCGACCAGTTCTTCTGGAGCGAAGAGGAGGGCGTCATGCTTGAATCCTTTGCCCGGGACTGGAGCGGCGTCGAAGCCTATCGTGGCGCCAACAGCAACATGCACGCCACCGAAGCTTTCCTGGCATTGGCCGATGTCAGTGGTGATACACGTTGGCTGGACCGTGCGCTGCGCATCGTCGAACGGGTGATCCACACCCATGCCGCTGGCAATCAATTCATGGTCATCGAACATTTCGATGCGCACTGGAAGCCGTTGCTCGGTTACAACCAAGACAACCCCGCCGATGGCTTTCGCCCCTACGGCATCACCCCCGGCCATGGTTTCGAATGGGCGCGGTTGTTGCTGCACCTTGAAGCTGCGCGCCTCAAGGCCAAGCTAGCCACGCCGGACTGGCTGGTGAGCGACGCCAAAGGCCTGTTTGCCAGTGCCTGCGAGTACGCCTGGGCGGTGGATGGTGCGCCGGGCCTTGTCTACACTCTGGATTGGAACCAGCGCCCGGTGGTACGCGAGCGCCTGCACTGGACCCATGCTGAAGCCAGCGCCGCTGCTCAGGCGCTGCTCAAACGTAGCGGCGAGCTGCATTACGAAACCTGGTACCGACGCTTCTGGGAGTTTTGCGAAACCCACTTCATCGACCGGCTCCAGGGCAGTTGGCACCACGAACTCAGCCCGCACAACCAACCCAGCAGTAAAATCTGGGGCGGCAAACCTGACCTGTACCATGCCTGGCAAGCGGTCGTGCTGCCTGCACTGCCCTTGGCACCCAGCCTGGCCAGTGCATTGGGCAGCGGATGCTATGTCACCAGGTGGTGACATTTGTGCGTCCCTTTGTTACCTGCGCCCCGAAAATCCATGTTTAAACTCCGTGCAGCGCAAGCTCTAGACTTGCATGCATAACAACAAGAAAAGGTACTCAGATGAACGCGATTAATCGCCTCGCCGTCGCTATTTCCATTGCCTCGTTGTTCCCCCTCAGTGCATTTGCCGCCGACTCCAAAGGTACGGTGGAAGTGGTGCATTGGTGGACCTCCGGCGGTGAAAAAGCGGCTGTGGATGTCCTGAAGGCCCAAGTTGAGAAAGACGGCTTCACCTGGAAAGACGGTGCAGTGGCAGGCGGCGGTGGCGCCACCGCCATGACCGTGCTGAAAAGCCGTGCGGTCGCTGGCAACCCGCCAGGCGTTGCCCAGATCAAAGGCCCCGATATCCAGGAATGGGCCTCTACTGGCCTGCTCGACACCGACGTGCTCAAAGACGTCGCCAAAGAAGAAAAATGGGATTCGCTGCTCGACAAGAAAGTCTCCGACACCGTGAAATACGACGGTGACTACGTGGCCGTGCCGGTGAATATCCACCGCGTGAACTGGCTGTGGATCAACCCGGAAGTCTTCAAGAAAGCCGGCATCACCAAGAACCCAACCACCCTCGAAGAATTCTACGCAGCGGGCGACAAGCTCAAGGCTGCAGGCTTCATTGCGCTCGCCCACGGCGGCCAGCCTTGGCAGGACAGCACCGTGTTCGAAGCGGTGGTGCTTTCGGTAATGGGCGCTGATGGCTACAAGAAAGCGCTGGTCGACCTGGATAACGGCGCACTGACCGGCCCGGAAATGGTCAAGGCCCTCACCGAGCTGAAGAAAGTCGCGACCTACATGGACGTCGACGGCAAGGGCCAGGACTGGAACCTGGAAGCTGGCAAGGTCATCAACGGCAAGGCCGGCATGCAGATCATGGGTGACTGGGCCAAGTCCGAGTGGACCGCCGCCAAGAAAGTCGCCGGCAAGGATTATGAGTGCGTTGCGTTCCCGGGCACTGATAAAGCCTTCACCTACAACATCGACTCCCTGGCGGTGTTCAAGCAGAAAGACAAAGGCACTGCTGCGGGTCAGCAGGACATCGCCAAAGTAGTGCTGGGTGAAAACTTCCAGAAGGTGTTCAGCATCAACAAGGGCTCGATCCCTGTGCGTAACGACATGCTGACCAAGATGGAATCCTACGGCTTTGATTCCTGCGCCCAGACCGCCGCCAAGGACTTCCTGGCCGACGCCAAGACTGGCGGCCTGCAGCCAAGCATGGCGCACAACATGGCCACCACCCTGGCGGTGCAAGGTGCGTTCTTTGATGTCGTGACCAACTTCATCAACGACCCGAAAGCCGACCCGGCCGACACGGCCAAGAAGCTTGGCGCGGCGATCAAGTCGGCCAAGTAACACCCTATGTAGGAACCCGGCTTGCTGTGGCGAGGGAGCTTGCTCCCGCTGGGGTGCGAAGCGCCCCCAAAGACAGCGTCTGCTTCGCAGCCGAGCGGGAGCAAGCTCCCTCGCCACAAAAGCGGGTTCCTGCAGGCTGTAGTCCTTTTTCCCTGTACTGGATTTTCCCATGAGTTCTGTTGCTGTGTTCAGCAAGGCCTCGCCATTCGATGTGCTGCAGCGCTGGCTCCCTAAACTGGTGCTGGCGCCGAGCATGTTCATCGTGCTGGTGGGCTTTTATGGCTACATCCTGTGGACGTTCGTGCTGTCGTTCACCACCTCGACCTTCCTGCCCAGCTACAAATGGGCGGGCCTGGCGCAGTATCAGCGGCTGTTCGATAACGACCGCTGGTGGGTGGCGAGCAAGAACCTGGCCGTGTTCGGCGGCATGTTCATCGGCATCACCCTGGTGATCGGTGTGCTGCTGGCGATTTTCCTCGACCAGAAAATCCGCCGCGAAGGCTTTATCCGCACCATTTACCTGTACCCGATGGCGCTCTCCATGATCGTCACCGGTACCGCCTGGAAATGGCTGCTCAACCCGGGCATGGGCCTGGACAAACTCCTGCGGGACTGGGGCTGGGAAGGCTTCCGTCTCGACTGGCTGATCGACCCGGACCGCGTGGTGTACTGCCTGGTGATCGCCGCTGTGTGGCAAGCCTCGGGCTTTATCATGGCGATGTTCCTCGCCGGCCTGCGCGGTGTTGATCAGTCGATCATCCGCGCTGCGCAGATCGATGGCGCAAGCCTGCCGCGTATCTACTGGAGCGTGGTGCTGCCGAGCCTGCGCCCGGTGTTCTTCAGTGCGGTGATGATCCTGGCGCACATTGCGATCAAGAGCTTCGACCTGGTGGCGGCAATGACCGCAGGCGGCCCGGGCTACTCGTCCGACCTGCCGGCTATGTTCATGTACTCGTTCACCTTCAGTCGCGGCCAGATGGGCATGGGTTCGGCCAGTGCAATCCTGATGCTCGGTGCGATCCTCGCGATCATTGTGCCGTACCTGTATTCCGAGCTGAGGACCAAGCGCAATGACTAGTCTCGCCGCCAAACCTGCCATCAGCCTGAGCCGCATCGCGATCTACGCGGTGCTGATCCTGGCGGTGCTGCTGTACCTGGTGCCGTTGGTGGTGATGCTGCTCACCAGCTTCAAGACCCCGGAAGACATCAGCACCGGTAACCTGCTGAGCTGGCCCACCGTGGTCAGCGGTATCGGCTGGGTCAAGGCCTGGGCCACCGTGGATGGCTACTTCTGGAACTCGATCAAGATCACCGTTCCTGCTGTGCTCATCTCTACCGCCATTGGCGCCTTGAACGGCTACGTGCTGTCGTTCTGGCGCTTCCGGGGTTCGCAGCTGTTCTTCGGCCTGCTGTTGTTCGGCTGCTTCCTGCCGTTCCAGACTGTGCTGCTGCCCGCGTCGTTCACCCTCGGCAAGATGGGCCTGGCCAGCACCACCACCGGCCTGGTGTTTATCCACGTGGTCTACGGCCTGGCGTTCACCACGCTGTTCTTCCGTAACTACTACGTGAGCATCCCGGATGCGCTGATCAAGGCAGCACGCCTGGACGGAGCGGGTTTTTTCACCATCTTCCGCCGGATCATCCTGCCGATGTCGACGCCGATCATCATGGTCTGCCTGATCTGGCAGTTCACCCAGATCTGGAACGACTTCCTGTTCGGTGTGGTGTTCTCCAGTGGCGACTCCCAGCCCATCACGGTGGCGCTGAACAACCTGGTCAACACCAGTACCGGGGCCAAGGAATATAACGTGGATATGGCGGCGGCGATGATCGCCGGGCTGCCGACCCTGCTGGTCTATGTGATCGCAGGCAAGTATTTCGTGCGCGGCCTCACGGCCGGCGCGGTCAAGGGGTAATCATGGCTACGCTTGAACTTCGCAATGTAAACAAGACCTATGGCGCCGGCCTGCCCGACACCTTGAAGAACATTGAACTGTCGATCAAGGAAGGCGAGTTCCTCATCCTGGTCGGCCCGTCGGGCTGTGGTAAATCCACGCTGATGAACTGCATCGCCGGCCTTGAGACCATCACCGGCGGCGCGATCATGATCGGTGATCAAGACGTGAGCGGCATGAGCCCCAAGGACCGTGACATCGCCATGGTGTTCCAGTCCTACGCGCTGTACCCGACCATGAGCGTGCGCGAGAACATCGAGTTCGGCCTCAAGATCCGCAAGATGCCGCAAGCCGACATCGACGCCGAAGTGGCGCGCGTGGCCAAGTTGCTGCAGATCGAACACCTGCTCAACCGCAAGCCGGGCCAGTTGTCCGGTGGCCAGCAACAGCGCGTGGCCATGGGCCGTGCCCTGGCGCGTCGGCCGAAGATCTACCTGTTCGACGAACCGCTGTCCAACCTCGACGCCAAGCTGCGGGTCGAGATGCGTACCGAAATGAAGCTGATGCACCAGCGTCTGAAAACCACCACCGTCTACGTGACCCACGACCAGATCGAAGCGATGACCCTGGGCGACAAAGTGGCGGTGATGAAGGACGGCATCATTCAGCAATTCGGCACCCCGAAGGAAATTTACAACGACCCTGCCAACCTGTTTGTGGCAAGCTTTATCGGTTCACCACCGATGAACTTCGTTCCCATGCGCCTAAAACGCCAGAACGGTGGTCTGGTCGCGCTGCTCGACAGCGGCCAGGCCCGTTGCGAGTTGCCGCTGGGCATGAATGACGCCGGTTTGGAAGACCGCGATGTGATCCTGGGCCTGCGCCCGGAGCAGATCGTGCTGGCAGCGGGCGAGGGCAACGGCTCGTCGAGCATTCGCGCCGAAGTGCAGGTGACCGAGCCTACCGGCCCGGACACCCTGGTGTTTGTGCAGCTCAATGACACCAAAGTCTGCTGCCGTTTGGCGCCGGACGTGGCACCGCAAGTGGGCGAGACACTGACCTTGCAGTTCGACCCGGCCAAGGTATTGCTGTTTGACGCCAAGACCGGTGAGCGGTTGGGCGCAGTGGCTTCATTGCCGGCACAGGGGCATGCCGACAATGTGACCCAGTTCAAGGGGCGTTGAGCAAGATAAGTGATTGTTTTAGTTAAAAAATGTAACCCGCGTTAGATAAAAACAGTTTAATAACAATAAAGACGAGGATGTAGGGATGAAAAAGCAACACAACAACACCCGGCTGATCTGCCAACTCTCAGCGGCAGCAGCCCTTGTATTGTCCGCCAATGCGATGGCGGCCGATGCATTCAGCGCCGATTCCAAGTGGATGACCGGCGATTGGGGCGGCGAGCGTACCAAGCTGATCGAGCAAGGTATCGACATCAAGGCCGACTACGTGGGCGAGATGGGCTACAACGCCCACGGCGGCTACAACGACGACAAGACCGGTCGTTACTCCGACCAGTTCGGTCTGGGCGTGGCGCTGGACCTGCAAAAACTGTGGGGCTGGGATAACACCCAGGCCAAGATCCAGTTGACCAATCGTAATGGCCAGAACATCTCCAATGACCGCATTGGCGACCCGCGTGCCGGCACCTTGAGTTCCTCGCAAGAAGTGTATGGCCGTGGCCACATGGTGCGTCTGACCCAGTTCTGGATTCAGCACCAGATGTTCGACAACAAGCTGGACGTGAAGCTCGGTTACTTCGGTGAAGGCGAAGACTTCAACACCTTCCCTTGCGACTTCCAGAACCTGTCGTTCTGCGGCTCGCAGGTCGGTAACTACGTCAATACCTGGTACAACTGGCCGGTCGCCCAGGCCGCTATCCGCGTGAAATACAACATCACGCCTGAGCTGTATGCGCAAATCGGTGCCTACAACCAGAACCCGTCGCAGTTGGAGCACGGCAACGGCTTCAAACTCAGCGGCAGTGGTACCAAGGGCACCGTGATTCCGGTGGAATTGGTCTGGTCGCCGAAGGTTAATAACCTGCCGGGCGAATACCGTGTGGGTTTCTATAAAAGTGCGGCCGATGCTCCGGATGTACGTGAAGACGTCAACGGTAACGATGCGGTCCTCAGCGGCGCCGACTTCCGTACCCGCAGCAGCAAGAAAGGCTACTGGTTCGTTGCGCAACAGCAACTCACCACCCATAACGGCGACGCTTCCCGTGGCCTGAACATTGCAGCCAACGCGACCTTCCATGACAAGGAAACCAACCTGGTCGACAACTACCAGTCGTTGATGCTCGTGTACAAAGGCCCATTCGACGCGCGTCCAAAAGATGACGTCGGCATTGGCGTCGCTCGCCTGCATGTCAACGATGACGTGAAGAAGAACTCTCAATTGCTCAACGCCGCCAATGGTGTGAGCGACTACGACAATCCGCTGTACACGCCGATTCGTGAGACTGAATACAACGTCGAACTCAACTACGGTTTCCACGTCACCAACTGGCTGACTGTGCGTCCGAACCTGCAGTACGTTGTCCAGCCTGGCGGCGTGGATAAAGTCGACAACGCGCTGGTAGCGGGCCTGAAAATTCAGTCTACGTTCTAACGCTGTTGCGATAAGCTCCTCTCTCTGTGCGCATTTGCGGGTAGCCATGGCTATCCGCTTTTTTTTGCGTGGCACTGTGATATTCGGGACCTGGGCACATGCACGAGCAACCGCTGCAACGCTTTTTCAAATCCCTGCGCGAGCGTCCGGTGTTCGCCTGGGAGCGCTTTCAGATGCGCGATGTGTTGGTGATCGACCACCCCCTGTGCCAGGCGGTGTTCAGTCGCCAGGGTGCGCAATTGCTGCACTTTCAACCTACGGGCCAGAAGCCGTGGCTGTGGTGTGCCGCCAAATGGCCGCAAGTCGGGGCTATCCGTGGTGGCGTACCGGTGTGCTGGCCGTGGTATGGCCGCCACCCCAGCGAAAATGCCTGGCCGTCCCACGGATGGGCCCGCTTGATCGACTGGAAACTGCTCGACAGCAGCACCGATGACGACGGCGTGCGGCTGCACTGGCAATTGCAGCTGTGCGACTGGCAGGTGGACCTGCACGCGCACCTGGGTGACACCCTGGAACTGCGCCTGAGCACCGAGCATCACGACGAGCTGCCGTGCCAGTTGAGTCATGCATTGCACGCTTACTGGCGTATTGGTCACGTCGATGAGGTAGCGCTGTCTGGGCTCGAAGGAGCACAAGGTTACGACCAGCTCAATCGCCAGGTTTGCCAGCAGGAAGGTGAATTGCGGGTCGATGGCGGATGCCAGCGGGTGTTCCAGCATGAGGGCGAATTGCAGCTCAAGGACCACGCCTGGCAGCGTGAACTGTGCATCGACACCGGCGACAGCGCCGATACGGTGGTGTGGCACCCGGGGAGCCGGCCGCTGTTGGGCGTGAGCTTTAACGAAGCGTCGGGGTTTGTGTGCGTAGAGGCGGCGATGGCGGCGGCGAGCCTGGCGCCGGGGGAGAGGGCCCACTTGAGTTTGCAGGCCAGGGCAGGGGTTTAGCGGTGTGGCTGATGGCACTATCGCAGGTACTGCTGGAAGAGCTGCCTGCTAGTTGAATTCATGATCGTTCCCACGCTCCGCGTGGGAATGCAGCCTATGACGCTCCGCGTCACGACGCTAAAGGCAGACGCAGAGCGTCCAGTGAGGCATTCCCACGCGGAGCGTGGGAACGATCAGTTGACACGGATTTAGTTGAATTCATCCCCCACCGGATATCGGCTGTCATTCAAGCTCTCTTTGATCTTGCGCAAATGCGGCTGGAAATCCACTCCGCGACGCAAGGTCATGCCGGTCGCCAGCACATCCAGCACCGTCAACTGGATAATCCGAGAAGTCATCGGCATGTAGATATCCGTATCTTCCGGCAGCGGGATGTTCAGGCTCACCGTACTGGCTTTGGCCAGCGGCGAGTTTTCGGCGGTGACGCCCAGCACTGACGCACCGTTTTCCCGAGCGATACGCGCAACTTCCACCAGTTCGCGGGTACGGCCGGTGTAGGAAATGATCACGAACAACTCACCGGTGTGCGCCACCGAGGCGATCATGCGTTGCATCAGCACGTCGGCATGGGCGGTCACCGCCAGGTTGAAGCGGAAGAACTTGTGCAACGCGTCCATGGCTACGGGGGCCGAAGCGCCGAGGCCAAAGAAGTGGATTTGCCGTGCCTGGATCAACAAGTCCACGGCCTTGCTGATCAGCGCCGGGTCCAGGGCCTGGCACGCACTGTCCAAGGAGGCAATGGCGCTGCCAAAGATCTTCTGGGTGTAGGCCTCGGGGTTATCATCGGCCTCCACGGCGCGGCTGACATACGCGGCGCCACTGGCCAGGCTTTGCGCCAACTGCAATTTGAGTTCAGGGTAACCGCTGACACCGAATGAACGGCAGAAGCGGTTGACCGTCGGTTCACTGACCGAGGCGGCCTGGGCGAGGGCGGCGATCGAGAAGCGTGTGGCCTGCTGCGGGTTGAGCAGGATCACTTCAGCGACTTTGCGCTCGGCCTTGTTCAATTCTTCGAGGCGGTTCCGGATCTGTTCCAGAAGATTTCGCACGCGGTCCATTCAGTCTTTCCTTCGGGCGACGATGCAAATAAAAAGGCGGTAACCAATCGATGAGTGGCTTTTCGCGGTGGCCTATCCTACTGAGGGTAGCTGAACACCACCACTCGCAATGCGTATTTCGGGAAAATGTTGTGGTTATTACTACATTTTTCCTTGAGTGATGCCTTGAAAAAAGGTATTTGTAGCTTAACTTGATAAAAGAACAAACATCATGCCTTCGATAACCGTGGAACCCTGCACCTTTGCCCTGTTTGGCGCCTTGGGTGATCTGGCGCTGCGCAAGTTATTTCCTGCCCTTTATCAACTCGATGGCGCCGGGTTGCTGCACGACGACACACGCATCCTGGCCCTGGCCCGTGAAGCCGGCTCCGAGCAGCAACACCTGGCCCATATCGAAAAAGAATTGCGTAAATACGTCGGCAAAGAGCTCGACGAAGCCGTGGCCCAGCGTTTCCTCGCACGCCTGGCTTATGTGCATGTCGACTTCATGAAGGCCGACGACTACGTCGCCCTGGCCGAAAAAGCCGGCAGCGAGCAACGCCTGATTGCCTACTTCGCCACCCCGGCGGCGGTGTACGGCGCGATCTGCGAAAACCTGTCCAAGGTCGGCCTGGCGGAAAATACCCGCGTAGTGCTGGAAAAACCCATCGGTTCGGACCTGGAGTCGTCGCGCAAGGTCAACGACGCCGTGGCGCAGTTCTTTCCGGAAAACCGCACCTATCGCATCGACCACTACCTGGGCAAAGAGACGGTGCAAAACCTGATCGCCCTGCGTTTCGCCAACAGCCTGTTCGAAACCCAGTGGAATCAGAACTACATCTCCCACGTGGAAATCACCGTGGCCGAGCAGGTTGGCATCGAAGGCCGTTGGGGTTACTTCGACAAGGCTGGCCAACTGCGCGACATGATCCAGAATCACTTGTTGCAACTGCTTTGCCTGATTGCCATGGACCCGCCTGCCGACCTGTCCGCCGACAGCATCCGCGACGAGAAGGTCAAGGTGCTCAAGGCCCTGGCGCCGATCAGCCCCGAGGGCCTGACCACTCAGGTAGTCCGTGGCCAGTACATCGCCGGCTACAGCGCTGGTAAAGCCGTGCCGGGTTACCTGGAAGAAGACAACTCCAATACCCAGAGCGACACCGAGACGTTCGTTGCCCTGCGTGCCGATATCCGTAACTGGCGCTGGGCCGGCGTGCCGTTCTACCTGCGTACCGGCAAGCGTATGCCGCAAAAACTGTCGCAGATTGTCATTCACTTCAAGGAACCGTCCCACTACATCTTCGCCCCGGAGCAGCGTCTGCAGATCAGCAACAAGCTGATCATCCGCCTGCAGCCGGACGAAGGTATTTCCCTGCGTGTGATGACCAAGGAGCAGGGCCTGGACAAAGGCATGCAACTGCGCAGCGGACCACTGCAATTGAATTTTTCCGACACCTATCGCAGCGCACGCATCCCCGATGCCTACGAGCGATTGTTGCTGGAAGTGATGCGCGGCAATCAGAACCTGTTTGTTCGCAAAGATGAAATCGAAGCCGCGTGGAAGTGGTGTGACCAGTTGATCGCCGGGTGGAAAAAATCCGGTGATGCGCCCAAGCCTTATGCGGCGGGGTCCTGGGGGCCGATGAGCTCCATTGCACTGATCACGCGGGATGGGAGGTCGTGGTATGGCGATATCTGAATTGAAACTGCCTCAGGGCGTCACTGCCCATGAGTACCGTACGCCTGCGCTGCTGGCCGATGGCCTGGCCAATGACGTGGCTGAACAACTGCGCTCGGCCATCAGCGCCCGTGGCGAGGCGACGTTGGTGGTGTCCGGTGGCCGCAGCCCCGTGGCGTTTTTCCAGAACCTGGCCAAGCAGGGCCTGGACTGGTCCAAGGTCACCATCACCCTGGCCGATGAACGCTGGGTGCCGGTCGAACATGCCGACAGCAATGCTGGCCTGTTGAAACAACACTTGCTGCAAGGTCCGGCGGCCAAGGCGAAGTTCTTGAGCCTGTACAGCCCCGCTGCCAATCTTGAAGACGCTGCCGAGCAGGCCGATCGCCTGCTGGGCGAGTTGCCAGCCATTGATGTGCTGGTGCTGGGCATGGGCGATGACGGCCACACCGCATCGCTGTTCCCCAACAGCCCTAACCTGAGCGAAGCGCTGAAGGCCGACGGTACCCGCCGTTGCTGGCCGATGCTGGCGCCCACTGTACCGCACCAGCGCCTGACCATGAGTCGTGCGCTGCTGGCCACGGCCAGCTACACCGTGCTGTCGATTTCCGGCAGTTCGAAATTGACTACCTTGAGCGCCGCCCTGGCCAGCGACGATGTTGCTGCCATGCCGATTCGCGCGTTTTTGCAACCTACTCTAGAGATTTACTGGTGCCCATGAGCCAAGGATCAGCCGCTATGAAAAGCCCTCAACCGACCGTGTCCATGGCGGATAAAGTTGCCTTGATCGACAGCCTCTGCGCCAAGGCGCGGATCCTGCCGGTGATCACCATCGCCCGCGAGCAGGACATCCTGCCGTTGGCCGACGCCCTGGCCGCTGGCGGTTTGACCGCGCTGGAAGTGACCCTGCGTTCCGAGTTCGGCCTCAAGGCCATTCAGGTCTTGCGCGAGCAACGTCCAGAACTGTGCACTGGTGCCGGTACTGTGCTCGATCGTCACATGCTCGAAGCGGCAGAAGTGGCAGGCTCGCAATTTATCGTCACCCCCGGCATTACCCGTGACTTGCTGGAAGCCTCGGTGCACAGCCCGATCCCGCTGTTGCCGGGCATCAGCAACGCCTCCGGCATCATGGAAGGCTACGGCCTGGGTTATCGCCGCTTCAAGCTGTTCCCGGCTGAAGTCAGCGGTGGTGTTGCTGCCATCAAGGCTCTCGGCGGCCCGTTCGGCGAAGTCAAATTCTGCCCGACTGGCGGTGTTGGCCCGGCCAACATCAAGAGCTACATGGCGTTGAAGAACGTGATGTGCGTGGGCGGCAGTTGGATGCTGGATCCGGAGTGGGTCAAGAACGGCGACTGGGCGCGTATCCAGGAAGTCACTGCCCAGGCGCTGGCGCTGCTGGACTGAACTGATTTATCGAATCGTTGTTGCTGTGCTTAACGGCATTTTTGCGGCGCACTTGGTCGGTGTGCCGCTTTTTTTTGCCTGTAAAAAACCTCAAGCACATCGCCGCTCTGAAGGTGGGAGCTGGCTTGCCTGCGATAGCCATTTATCAGTTAGCCCATCTTTGGCTGATACACCGTTATCGCAGGCAAGCCAGCTCCCACAGTTTTAAACGGTGTTTAGTTTGGTGATCGCATGGACTAGCGCATTGATGTCCGCCGCCGACGTCACCAGCCCCGGCGTCACCCGGATACAGGTGCCAAACGCTGCCCCCGTGCGCGTAGTGGTGAACAGGCCGTGCTCCTTGAGCAACCTGTCCACCATCGTCTGCTGATCACGCCCGATGAACTTGAAGGCTGTGATCCCGCAGTACAGTCGCGGGTCATCCGAAGTCAGCACTTCAATCCCCGGCAGCGGCCGTACCTGGTTTACCCATAGGGTGCGCAGGTAATTGACGCGTGCGCCCTTGGCCGCAGCGCCACCCAACTGTCGATGCTCTTCAAACACCAGGGGCAAGGTCATCAGCGCCGGAAAGTTCGGCGTGCTGTAGGACGTACGCGCTCGCACATCGGTGGCTGGGTAGTGAAACTCGCCCATATCCGGGTCGATATCGGCCAGGCGCTCCGGTGCGATGTACAAAAATCCCAGGGTCAGCGGCGCGCCGATCCACTTGTGCAGGTTGAAGCCGGCGAACTGAATGCCCAGTTCGGCCAGGTTGAAGTCGATCTGGCCCAAGGCGTGGGCGCCGTCGAGGATCACGTCGATTGCGCGTTCGCGCGCGGCCTTGGCAATGGCCGCAACCGGCATGACCAGGCCCGTACGGTGGGTCACATGGGTCAAGGCCATTAATTTCAGACGTGGGTGCTGCACAAACACATTGTGATAAGTCTGCACCAGGCTGTCGAAACTGGCCGGGTGGGTGTGGGCCACCTCTATCACTTCCACGCCGCGAGTCGCTGCCAGCCAGCGCATGGCGCCTTTGACCGTGTCGTATTCCAGGTCGCTGATCAGCACCTGGTCGCCCGGTTGCAGGCGGTTGTAGTTGCGGATCAGTGACTGCAAGGCTTCGGTAGCGTTACGGGTGAAAGCGACCGATTCGGGGTCGACATCAATCAAGCCGGCCAACTGGCGGCGTATCTCGTTGTTTTCACCCTGTTCAAAACGCTGGCGCACATGCACAGAGTTGCTGCGGTTGATAAAGCTGATGTGCTCAAGGTATTGGGCCTGCACCGCCCGGCTCATACGCCCGAAGTAGCCGTTTTCCAGGTTGATCGGACCGGGCTCGTATTCATAGCGCTGGGCGATGGCCTGCCAGTGCGGTTCGTTATCGGCATTCCTTGGCATGGTGAGTCTCTTAGTGGCGGGGGGCGGGTCTGCCATGTTTGGCGCGCAGTGGTTCAAGCAATTCGGACAGGCCGTTGTGGTCGATTTCCTGCATCAAGGCCAGCAAACCGCCCAGTTCCCCGTGGGGGAAACCTTCACGGGCGAACCAATTCAGGTAGGGCCCGGGCAGGTCGGCAATGATCCGGCCTTTGTATTTGCCGAAGGGCATTTGGCGGGTGATCAGTAGTTCGAGTTTTTCGGGATTCATGAGCGTCGTAGGGTTGAGGCCAGGCTTTCGAAAATACAGGCATTCTGCATGAAGGCCAAATGACAGATCATGCAAATAACCAACATACAGATGGTTCAATAATTCGTAACTTATTGAAAATAAACATAAAAATAATTTTTATAAACCTGGCACGGGCGCTGCAATAACCAAGGCAACCTTCTAACCCGTACAAGGAATTGAAAAATGACTGATATCAACAAAGAATCGATCTCCGTACTGAACGACCTGATCGAGACCAGCATCGACGGCCAAAAGGGTTTCAAGGAATGCGCTGAAGACATCAAGCATCCGGAACTCAAGGCATTGTTTGCCAAGCGTGCTGTTGATTGCGGTACCGCTGCCGAAGAACTGAAAACTGCTGTGCGTGCCCTGGGCGGCGATCCAGAGAAGTCCGGTAGTGTTGCCGGCGCCCTGCACCGTGGCTGGGTCGACGTGAAGTCGATGGTCACCGGCAAGGACGAAGAGGCCGTATTGAACGAAGCCGAGCGCGGTGAAGACCACGCACTGAAGGCTTACAAGGAAGCGATCGAGAAGATCAACAAGCACAACCTGGTGGGCATTCGTGACTTGGTTGAGCGTCAGTACCACGGTGTACAGCGCAACCACGACCAGGTAAAAGCCCTGCGTAACCAGGCTCGCGCTCAGTCGTAAGACCTGAGGTAAGACCTACGCTGGACCTAGTGTGGGAGCGGGCTTGCTCGCGAAAGCGGTGGATCAGTCACTGTTGTATTGGCTGATACACCGCATTCGCGGGCTAGCCCGCTCCCACATTTTTTTATGCAAAGGCTGGAATGTAGATCAGCCGATGCTGATTGGCGGCAGCTCGGTCAGGGTCACGACTTGCTGTTTGCGCGGCGCCAAAATCTCCGCCTCGCCATCGACTACCAACTCATCACGCTGGTTGAACACCCGAGTGGCAATGCGCACGCGAAACTTCGGCAGTTTCTCGAGGATTTCCAAGCGCACGGTCAGGGTGTCGCCGATCTTCACCGGTTTCTGGAAGGTCATTTGCTGGCCGATATAGATCGTGCCCGGCCCAGGCAGCTCGCAGGCCACTGCCGCGCTGATCAGCGCGCCGCTGAACATGCCGTGGGCAATCCGCTCCTTGAACATGGTCGCCTTGGCGTATTCAGCGTCCAGGTGCACCGGGTTGTGGTCACCCGACATGGCGGCGAACAACTGGATATCGCGCTCTTCGACGGTTTTGCTGAAGCTGGCAGTCTGGCCCACTTCAAGCGCTTCGTACGGGGTGTTGGTTACCTGGGTCATCTCAAGGTGCATCCTGTGGCTTAACGGTAATTAATCGGCTGATTTTAAAGCAAAAACTATTCGCAGCGGGTGGGCCTGCGCAACGCCAGCGCCTGGTCGAGCCAGGTCAGCAGGTCGGCGGTGACTTCATCACGGTTGGTTTCGTTGAATACTTCATGGCGCGCCTGCGGGTAAAGCGTCAATTGCACGTCCTGGCAACCGGCCTCACGCAGGGCGTGGGCCAGGTGCTTGAGACGCTTGCCTTCACTCACCGGATCACGATCGCCGCCAATCACCAGGATCGGCAGGCCGGGATCAATCTGCGCCAGGTTGGAGACTTTGCTGATCTGCTGCAAGCCGCCCAACAGGTCGATCCACAGTTGATTGGTGCAACGAAAGCCACAGAGTGGGTCGTTGATGTAGTTGTCCACTTCAACCGGGTCGCGGCTGAGCCAGTCAAACGCGGTGCGATTGGGTTTGAAGGCTTTGTTGAATGAGCCGAACGACAAGAAGTCGATCAACGCACTGCGCCCTCGCAGGCCTTGGCGTGCACGTTCGATGCGCGCAATGATTTGCGCTGCACGGTAGAGGGCCACCGGCTGGAAATTCGAGCCGCTGAGTATTGCGCCATGTAAGCTGGCGCTGTGATGCAGCAAGTATGCCTGGGAGATATAGCTGCCCATGCTGTGGCCCAGCAAGATGATCGGCAGCCCGGGATGCTGTTGGCCGATGTGCTGATTAAGGCTGGCCAGATCGCCCACGACTTTGTTCCAGCCATCCGTTTCAGCATATAGCCCAACGGTGCCGGCCTCGGCGGTACGGCCATGCCCACGCTGGTCCAGCGCATATACGCCATACCCTGCGCCACACAACGCCTGCGCCAGGCGCGCATAGCGACCGCCGTGCTCGGCCATGCCATGGGAAATCATCACCACGGCCTTGGGCGGGCCGTCGGGCATCCATTGGTTGACGTACAGACGGGTGTGGTCGTTCGCGGTCAGCCAGAAGGTGCTGTGGTTCATGGCGGCTTCCTTTGCTCAGGGTGGTGGCCATTGTATAGCTCATCCGGCGTGAGGCGGGGTATCTGCCTACGCCTTAGGTACAAGATTCATACAATCAATGACACAGTTTAGCGTCTTGCCTGTTTGGCCATAGCTGCTAACTTCCCCAAAGCTCCGCTTCTTATTGCTGCACATCTGCATGGCAGCGGCCGGACACACTCAGGTAAAGAGGACAAGAATAATGCAACCTGATTTCTGGAATGACAAACGCGCGGCGGGAGTCCCCAATGCCATCGACCTCAGCACCTACAAGTCGGTGATCGAGGTCTTCGAGCGTTCCTGCAAGACCTTTGCCGACCGTCCGGCATTCAGCAGCATGGGCATTACCCTCACCTACGCCGAGCTTGAGCGCCAGAGTGCGGCGTTTGCCGGTTACCTGCAGCAGCACACCGACCTCAAGCCCGGCGAGCGCATCGCGGTGCAGTTGCCCAACGTGCTGCATTACCCGGTTGCGGTGTTCGGCGCACTGCGCGCCGGGCTGATCGTGGTCAACACCAACCCGCTTTATACGCCGCGCGAGATGCGCCATCAGTTCAAGGATGCCGGTGTGCGGGCGCTGGTCTACCTCAACCTGTTCGGTTCACGTGTGCAGGAGGTGTGCACCGACACGGAGATCGACTACCTGATCGAAGCCAGGATGGGCGATTTCATGCCCGCCGCCAAAGGCTGGCTGGTTAACACCGTGGTCGACAAGGTGAAGAAGATGGTCCCGGCCTATCACCTGCCACGGGCGGTGTCGTTCAAGCGCGCCCTGCGCATGGGCGCAGGCCTTGGAGTGACGCGCCATCCGGTGACCCTGGACGACGTCGCCGTGCTGCAATACACCGGCGGCACCACTGGGCTGGCCAAGGGCGCGATGCTCACTCACGGCAACCTGGTGGCGAACATGCAGCAAGTGCGGGCGTGCATGTCGCAACTGGGCGACGACGGCCATCCGCTGATCAAGGAAGGGCAGGAGGTGATGATTGCACCGCTGCCGCTTTACCACATCTATGCATTCACGGCCAATTGCATGTGCATGATGGTCTCCGGTAACCACAACGTGCTGATCACCAACCCACGGGACATCGGCGGGTTTATCAAGGAGCTCAAACAGTGGCAGTTCTCCGGCCTGTTGGGGCTCAACACACTGTTTGTGGCGCTGATGGACCACCCGGATTTCAAGACCCTGGATTTCTCCCACCTGAAGATTACCAACTCCGGCGGCACCGCCCTGGTCAAGGCCACGGCGGAACGCTGGAAGGCGGTGACCGGCTGCGCCATCGGCGAAGGCTACGGACTCACCGAAACCTCGCCAGTGGCCAGTACCAACCCCTATGGGGGCCTGTCGCGCCTGGGTACCGTGGGCATCCCGGTGCCGGGTACGGCGATGAAAGTCGTGGATGACCTGGGGCAAGAACTGCCGTTGGGCGAGCGCGGCGAACTGTGCATCCAGGGCCCACAAGTGATGAAGGGCTACTGGCAGCAACCGGCCGCCACCGCCGAAACCCTGGACGCCGATGGCTGGTTGAAGACCGGTGACATTGCGGTGATCGACACCGATGGCTACATCAGTATTGTGGATCGCAAGAAGGATTTGATCATCGTCTCGGGTTTCAACGTGTACCCCAACGAAATCGAAGACGTGATCATGGCCCACCCGGCCGTGGCCAACTGCGCCGTGATCGGCGTACCGGACGAGCGCACGGGGGAGGCGGTGAAGCTGTTCGTGGTGGCACGGGCCCAGGGGGTGAGCCTCGAGGAACTGAAGGCGTACTGCAAGGCCAACTTCACGGGGTACAAGGTGCCCAAGCATATTGTGTTGAGAGAGTCGTTGCCGATGACCCCGGTGGGGAAAATTCTGCGCCGGGAGCTGCGCGACATCGCTTGAATTGAAACAGGGTACAAAAATGTGGGAGCTGGTTTGCCCGCGATAGCAGTGTTTCAGTCGCCTGTTGAATTGACTGATCCACCGCTATCGCAGGCAAGCCAGCTCCCACACTGTATTTTTCGCCCTTGATAGCCTGTTCTAGAGCCATTCCTGGTGTTATAGAATTTTTGCTCTAAAAGTGACCATTGGATATTCTTGAGTCATGTTTATGACTGTAGGGGCCTCTTTTGGCTCTAGGCGGCCCTTGGCAAAGCTGCTACTCTCGGCGCGCTTTGTGACTTCTAGGCCTGCTTGAAAGCGCCAGACTCACCTAAAAACATACACCAATAATAATCGCATCAAATGCGATGATGAATTCGCGTCGCTGAGGAGTGGGCTTCCATGAATGAAGACTTTTGGAAGGATAAGTACCCCGCCGGGATTGCTGCACAGATCAATCCAGACGAGTATCCGAATATTCAGGCGGTACTGAAGCAGTCCTGCCAGCGCTTCGCCAACAAACCGGCTTTCAGCAACCTGGGCAAGACAATCACCTACGGTGAACTGTACGAATTGTCCGGCGCATTCGCCGCGTATCTGCAACAGCATACCGATTTGAAGCCTGGCGATCGAATCGCCGTGCAACTGCCCAACGTTCTGCAATACCCCGTCGCTGTATTCGGTGCGATCCGCGCCGGCCTGATCGTGGTCAACACCAACCCGCTGTACACCGCGCGGGAGATGGAGCACCAATTCAATGATTCGGGGGCCAAGGCCCTGGTTTGCCTGGCGAACATGGCGCACCTGGCTGAAAAAGTCGTGCCCAAGACCGCCGTCAAGCACGTGATCGTCACCGAAGTTGCCGACCTGCTCTCGCCGTTCAAGCGCGTGCTGATCAACAGCGTGATCAAATACGTAAAGAAAATGGTCCCGGCCTATCATCTGCCCCAGGCCATCAAATTCAACGACGTACTCGCCAAGGGCCATGGCCAGCCGGTCAACGATGCCAGCCCGGCCAGCGGCGATGTGGCCGTGTTGCAATACACCGGCGGTACCACCGGCGTGGCCAAGGGCGCGATGCTGACCCACCGCAACCTCGTCGCCAACATGCTGCAATGCAAGGCGCTGATGGGCTCCAACCTCAATGAAGGCTGCGAGATCCTGATCACGCCGCTACCGCTCTACCACATCTATGCCTTCACCTTTCATTGCATGGCGATGATGCTGATCGGCAACCACAACATCCTGATCAGCAACCCGCGCGACCTGCCGGCGATGGTCAAGGAACTGTCGAAGTGGAAGTTCAGCGGCTTCGTCGGCCTCAACACCCTGTTCGTGGCACTGTGCAACAACGAAGGTTTCCGCAAGCTGGACTTCTCTGCGCTGAAGGTCACCCTGTCGGGCGGCATGGCGTTGCAGCTGGCGGCGGCGGAGCGTTGGAAGGCCGTGACCGGCTGCGCGATCTGCGAAGGCTACGGCATGACCGAAACCAGCCCGGTGGCCACGGTCAACCCGATCCAGCACATCCAGATCGGCACCATCGGCATTCCGGTGCCTTCCACCGCGTGTAAAGTCATCGCCGACGACGGTACCGAGCTTGCACTGGGCGAAACTGGCGAGTTGTGCGTGAAAGGTCCGCAAGTGATGAAGGGCTACTGGCAGCGCCAGGAAGCTACCGACGAGATGCTTGACAGCGAGGGTTGGCTGAAGACCGGCGACATCGCGATCATCCAGCCAGACGGCTACATGCGTATCGTCGACCGCAAGAAGGACATGATTCTGGTCTCCGGCTTCAACGTCTACCCCAACGAGCTGGAAGACGTGCTGGCGGGCCTGCCGGGTGTGCTGCAGTGTGCGGCTATCGGCGTACCGGATGAAAAATCCGGCGAGCACATCAAGTTGTTCATCGTGGTCAAGCCAGGGGCTACCCTGACCAAGGACCAGGTGATGGAGCACATGCGCGCCAACGTCACCGGCTACAAGGTGCCCAAGGCCGTCGAGTTCCGTGATGCGCTGCCGACCACCAACGTGGGCAAGATCCTGCGGCGTGAATTGCGTGATGAAGAACTGAAGAAACTCGGTCTTAAAAAGTAACCCATAAAAAACCCCGCCGATGCGGGTTTTTTTATGAGGGCGCTGGCGAAACA
Organism: Pseudomonas sp. PA-1-3F; assembly: GCF_021609665.1. Classification (NCBI taxonomy): domain Bacteria; kingdom Pseudomonadati; phylum Pseudomonadota; class Gammaproteobacteria; order Pseudomonadales; family Pseudomonadaceae; genus Pseudomonas; species Pseudomonas sp. PA-1-3F. The sequence continues at coordinate 139,467 of NZ_WJZD01000013.1, forward strand.
CTTACCCCCTGTGGGAGCTGGCTTGCCTGCGATAGCGCTACAGCAGCCACTGCTGTATCGCCTGACTCACTGCCATCGCGGGCAAGCCCGCTCCCACAGGGTTACCGGGCTTACAACGCGAACTGCGCGAAGCTCACACCCGCACCGGCGGGGCGTACGTCCTTCAAGAACGAATCCTTGTCGGCACTCAACTCCAGGGTAATCTCCGGCTTGCGCTTGCCCGCATTGCGTACCACCAGCCCTTCGAGTTTTTCACGCAGGAACACGGTCGGCACCTTCAGGTGCAGCAACTGGTCGGTGTCGGCGTTGTGCATCAACAGGTGGATCCACTCGTACTGGCCTACGGCAATACGCCCCACCGGCAGGTCGAACCACCAGATGTTGCGTTTGCGGTCCAGGTCGGTGAAGTGGCAGTTGTTGACGCCGAGTACGGCACCGCCCAGTTCCTGGTTTCTGCGGGCAATGGCCTGTGCTTTATTGAGTTTCATAACCTTCCTACGGGATCTGTTATCCAGCGTTGCAGCCTGAATGTGCCGGGCATTCTCGTGGGTTGGCTGCAAAACATAAAGCCAAACCTGCCGCTTTCGATGAAATGCTTGCGCAAAAATAATTGAAACTCTGCCGTTGCGCTTCGGGTCAACCGCTACGTAGTGACCAAAAACCATTTGATTGTTATCAGGAGTAATACCATGAGCAGCACTTCCGATAAGGTAAAGGGCTTGGCGAACGAAGCTGTCGGTAACATCAAGCAAGGCGTCGGTAAAGTCACAGACAATGACAAGCTGCGTGCTGAAGGCGTGATCCAAGAGAAAAAAGGCGAAGCTCAGCAAGCAGTGGGCAAGACCAAGGACGCAGTGAAAAAAGCCACTGAGTAACATGTCCTGGCTGGCTGACCCCAGCAGCCCGACGGCCATCCACGGATGGCCGTTTTTGTATCCGGTGCTGCAACTAAACTTTCGAAATTGTTTCAAAGTCGCCAAATGGGCTACTTTGATGTAGAAAACGGCCCCTGAGTCGCCCACGAACTCAACCTCTTTTGCGGCGAAAGGAGACGCTATGCTTTTTCCAGTACTCGATGGTCTCAAGCTGCACAAGGTGCTGGTACGCACCATCAAGGAATTCGTCGATGACGAGATGCCTACCTACGCCTCGGCACTGGCCTACCAGATGCTGTTCTCTTTGTTTCCGTTCCTGCTGTTCCTCATTGCCCTGATCGGCTTCCTGCATTTGCCCGACTTCTTCAGTTGGCTGCGCCTGCAATCGGAGCTGGTGTTGCCACCCCAGGCGCTGGAACAGGTCAACCCGGTGATCGATCAGTTGCAGCAGTCCAAGGGCGGCTTGCTCTCGGTGGGTATCGTTATCGCCCTGTGGACGGCCTCTGCGGGCGTGCGCCTGATGATGAGCGCCATGAACGCCGCCTACGATGTGGTTGAAGGTCGGCCGATCTGGAAGCGTTTCCCGCTGTCGATTTTCTACACCGTGGGTATCGCCGGCATGCTGCTGGCGGCCGCCGCGCTGATGGTGCTGGGCCCGCAAGTCATGGAGTGGCTGGCCGGGCAGATCGGCATGCAGGAATTCGTGGTCACGTTGTGGACCATCCTGCGCTGGCCGCTGATTGTGATCTTGCTGATGTTCGCCGTGGCCCTCATGTACTACGTGATGCCGGACGTCGAGCAGGAATTTCGCTTTATCACCCCCGGCTCCGTCTTGGCCGTGGTGGTATGGATCGTCGCCTCCCTGGGCTTTGGCTACTACGTCAAGACCTTCGCGGACTACAACGCCATGTATGGCAGTATCGGTGCGATCATTGTCTTGCTCCTGTATTTCTACATCTCTGCCGCCGTACTGCTGCTGGGCGCGGAGATGAACGCGGTGATCGAGCATATGTCTGCCGAGGGCAAGGACCCCGGTGAGAAGGAAATAGGCGAGCCGGGCCACACCGATGAAAAACAACACGTCTCAGGCCTAGGCCGGGACCACTCCAAGCCCATGACCGAGCCTGAACAATGATCCGTGAAATCCTGAAAATGGGCGACGAGCGCCTGCTGCGTATCGCCCCGCCGGTGCCGCCGGAGATGTTCGACAGCCCGGAGTTGTGGCAACTGATCGACGATATGTTCCAGACCATGGAGCACGTGGGCGGCGTTGGCCTGGCGGCGCCGCAGATTGGCGTGGACCTGCAACTGGTGATCTTCGGTTTCGAGGCCAGCGAACGCTACCCGGACGCGCCGCCTGTGCCGCAGACCATCTTGATCAACCCGCTGATCACACCGCTCAGCCCGCTGCAGGAAGAGGGCTATGAGGGTTGCCTGTCAGTGCCCGGCCTGCGCGGCGCCGTGAATCGTTACCAGCAGATCCGCTACGAAGGGTTCGACCCCAAAGGCGAGCCGATCGTACGTTTTGCCGACGGCTTCCATGCGCGGGTGGTGCAGCATGAGTGCGACCATTTGATCGGCAGGCTGTACCCCTCGCGGATTACCGACTTCAGCAAATTCGGGTTTATTGAAGTGATGTTCCCGGAGCTGGACCCAACGGCTGACGAATAGCCCCTCTGAACCCACAGTTCAACTGTGGGAGCTGGCTTGCCTGCGATAGCGGTGGGCCAGCTACCTTATTTGTAGCTGATACACCGCTATCGCAGGCAAGCCAGCTCCCACATTCGATCAGTGTTTATTCAGGACTGGGGCATTGAGCCCCATCGCAATCATCGGCTTATTGCGCTTGTAACGCACCAGCCGTTCACTCAGCGATTGCGGCAAAACCGTGTCCTGGCTGAACCCCATGCCCTGATACAACCCTTCCAGGTCCGGATGGCACAGCAACCAGACCGTCCCTTCACAACTCGCCACGGCCTCGCCAATCAGTCGCGCCGCCAGCTGCTGGCCACGATAAGTCGGCGCCACAAACACCCCCGTCAGCCACTGCCCACCCACCACCGGGCTCAAGCACAAGCCGGCCACGATCTCGCCATCTCGCACTACCCACAAACGGCCGCCCTTGAGCGCCTTCATCGACGAATTGTGGTGGCGATAAAACTTGTTCAGCAGTGGCCATAGAGGCTCGGCCAGCGGTTCGATGTGCAATGGGGGCATGGGGTTCAGACAAGCATTATCCAGGGCAGGGGATTATAAGCGCCTTCTGCCGGGCAATAGGTGGTATACCCAGTGCTACATCCCCTGTTAGTGGAGCATGCATCATGGCCAAAGGTATGGATTCAAAGAAAGCCGCGAAGAAAAAACCGGCAAAGACCGCGGATGAAAAACGCGCGGACAAGAAGACCAAAAAATCCGAAGCAGGCTTGTTCGGTCACTGAGTTACACGCTTAGAACCAAACGATCTGCAAGATTTTCCCGCCTCATTGCACAGAGCAGGAAACACCTGCTCTGAGCTGCCGATGGCCAATTACCTTGATCCGACCCACCGCCGGGAAATCGAAGCCCTGGCGACGACCTTTGTGGCAAGAACCGAGTGGCCGACCTGGCTGCTGTTGATCGGCGTGTATGCCGGCTGGTTTGCGGTGATCCTTGGCAGCCGGTGGCTGGGCGTGTGGCTGAGCATGTTGCTGCTGATTCCGCTGCTGACCCTGTGGCTATCAGTGCAGCACGAATTGCTCCACGGTCACCCGACCCGTTCGTTATGGCTGAATAAACTCCTCGGCTATGCCCCTTTCGCGGTGTGGTATCCCTACACGCTGTACCGCGACAGCCACCTGTTGCACCATAACGACCATGACCTGACCCTGCCGGGCATCGACCCGGAAAGCCGCTACCTCAATCAGCAGCAATGGAACAACAGCTCACTGTTCGAACGTGGCGTGCATTGGCTGACCAAGACCGTGCTTGGCCGTTTCCTGCTGGCTGCGCCGTTGGTCATTGGCCGGTTGGCACGTCACGAGTTTCAACGCCTGCCCCAGGTATGGCCGATGTGGCTGGTCCACGGCGCCGTCACTGTGCTGATGCTGAGTTTCATCGCCTACTACAGCGCGCTTGCGGTGTGGCATTACCTGCTGCTAGTCAGCGTGCCAGCCTTGTCCCTGGCCTCAATCCGTTCCTACTATGAGCACCGCCCCCATCCTCGGCCGGAACAGCGCACAGTGCTCAACGAAGCGTCCTGGCCCTGGGCCTGGCTGTTTCTCAACAACAATCTGCACCTGGTGCACCACGATCTGCCAAAGTTGCCGTGGTACCTGCTGCCCAGGGTGTACCGTGCCCGGCGCAAGCAGTGGCTGGCGCGCAGCGGTGGTTTCCTGGTGCAAGGCTACGGCCAGTTGATCAGCCGTCACGGCCTCAAGGCCATCGACAGTCCCCTGCACCCGTTTGCCTGAGAGGCGACCATGAGTGAGCACTACGCCGACCTGCGCATGTACGTTGCGCCCGAGCCCATCCAGCAGGCCAATCAATACTGGCTGGCGCGCATCCTTGAGCGCTTGAAGCTGCATCGTCTTGATGCCGACCACCTCGACTTGCGCGGCCTGTGGCTGGCGCCGCAATTGCTCGTCAGCCAAACCTGCGGCTACCCGCTGATGACCCAACTGCGCGGCCAGGTGCGCATCATTGGGCGCCCCCGTTACGAGTTGGCCCACAGCAGCCACGGCGAACATTGCAGCCTGCTGTTAACTCGCGCTGACAACCCGCGTACCCGCCTGGCCCAGTTCTACCAGAGCCGCGGCGTGATCAACGGCCACGACTCCAACAGCGGTATGAACCTGCTGCGTGACTGCCTGGCGCCGTTGCAGCGCGACGGGCGTTTCTTCGCCAGCGTCGGCATCAGCGGTGCCCATCGCGAGAGCTTGCGCTGGCTGTGTGAAGGCCGCGCCGACCTCGCCGCCATCGACAGCGTCACCTACGACTACCTCGCCCGATTCGCCCCAGCAGAGGTCGCGGGCCTGCGCGTCATCGCCCGCAGCGCGCCGAGCCCGACTTTGCCTTACATAGGCGCGCTGGGCTTGAGCGATGCGCAGGTAGCGCAGATTCGGGAGGCGATGAACCTGGCGTTGCAGGACCTGCCGCAGGTGGCGCAAACCCTCGGTATGCGAGCTGTGCTTCCTGCCAGCGAAGATGACTACCAGGTGGTGTTGGATTACCAGCGCAAAGCCGCCAGCAACGGCTATCCGGTACTTCAATAAGGTTATATAAGAATGCGTTTTAAATATTATTAAAGCATAAGTAGCCTTGCTAGGATTGCTTCACCGGAACACCGGACATACCGCGCAACCTACTCAGAAGGAGCCACTATGTCCGGCGCCGATCGTGCTCACAGCGACTACGTGGGCTCATTGTTTCGCATTCATTACCCTTGGCTGTGCAGCCGCTTGCACCGCTACCTCAACTCCCGTGCCCACGCCGAAGACATCGCCGTCGACGCGTTTGTCCAGCTCTTGAGTGCACCTCAGGTAGCGCCGATACGACAGCCCCGCGCATTGCTTACCACCATTGCCCAGCGCCTGGTGTACCAGGTGTGGCGCCGGCGTGACCTGGAGCGTGCCTACCTCGCTGTGCTGGATGACGATGCAGCCTGCGCCGAGGACCGGGCGCAGGTACTCGAAGCCCTCCAAGCCATCGATCTATCGCTCGACCGCTTGCCGGCCAAGGTCAAGACGACGTTCCTGTTGTCCCGCGTCAACGGCCTGACGTACCCCCAGATCGCCGCCGAACTGGGGATTTCCCAGCGCTCGGTCAGTGACTACATGGCCCGCGCTGTTACCGGACTTGAATCCCACCCCGATCAAATGTGGGAGCTGGCTTGCCTGCGATAGCGGTGAGCCAGCCAACACCTCTGGCCATGTCAGGCCGCCATCGCAGGCAAGCCAGCTCCCACACTTCCTGTGCTCACTTTGAATCTGATCGAACCACCAAGAGGCAACTTATGAAAGCAATCAGACACCTGCTGGGCAGTTCGCTGCTGGCATTGGCAGTACTGGCGCAACCCACCTCGGCGGCCGAACCTTCCACGCTGCGCATCGGCTACCAGAAAAGCTCGGTCAGCATGGTGCTCGCCCGTGAGCACAAGCTCTTCGAAGCCGCACTGCCGGGCACCCAGGTGCAGTGGACCGAATTTCTCGGTGGCCCGCCGCTGATCGAAGCGCTCAACGCCGGCAGCCTGGACATCGGCAATATTGGCGATATCCCGCCGATCTTCGCCCAGGCAGCCGGGATCGACTTGCAGTATTTTGCCGTCGAGCCCAACGAGGGCAAGGCCGAAGCAGTGCTGGTGCCCAAGGCCAGTACCGTGCAGAACGTGGCCGAACTCAAGGGCAAGCGCGTGGCATTGCTCAAGGGCTCCAGTGCACACAACCTGTTCCTCAAAAGCCTGCTGCACGCCGGGTTGCAGTGGAAGGATGTGAACGTGGTGTACCTGTCGCCTTCCGACGGCCGCGCCGCGTTCGAACAAGGCAAGGTGGACGCATGGGTAGTGTGGGACCCGTACTACTCGGCCGCCGTGATCGACGGCTCGGCACGCGTGCTGCGGGACGGGCAAGGGTTGAACCCTGCGGGCAGTTTCTTCGTGGTCAACCACCCGTTTGCCAAGCAGCACCCAGAGGCCATTGCCACGATTATCCAGACGCTTGGCAAGGCGCAGCGCCTGTCGCTTGATGAGCCTGACGCGAGCATCACGCTGATGGCCGGCACCCTGGGCCTGCAACCGGCGGTGATCAAAAGCTACTTCGAACATCGCTCGCCCGAGCCGATCCGCCCCTTGGCGGCCATCGACATTGCCAACCAGCAACGCACCGCCGACCTGTTTTTTGCCAACGGCCTGATCCCGAAAAAAGTCGATGTGCAGCAGGCTGTCTTCAAGCCCCTTGATCATCCCTGAGCAGCAATGCTGGCGGATTAGTGGCCTTGCAGAGTGCCAAGGCCTGTCTATGCTCACCCAGAACCGTTAACGACGCTTGGCCGATAAAGCGTTTCCAATGGTTATTTCCCCATGCAGGTGTACCAGAAATATCCAACGTATGAATGGAATGCGCCCTCCAGGCGCCGGGAATCTAGGGTGATCTGACCATGTTCAACCGCCAGCACAAATCCGACCTGCAAGAAATCCAGCGTTTTTCCTGTGCCCTCACCGAAGCCAACGCCAAGCTTGCCGCCATCAGTCGCTCCATGGCGATGATCGAGTTCGACCGCACGGGAGTGATCCTGAATGCCAACGAACGCTTTTGCCAAACCATGGGCTACAGCGTCGAGGAGATCCGTGGCAAACATCACCGCCTGTTTTGCGAGGAGGCTTATACCCACACCGATGCCTACCACCAGTTGTGGCGCGATCTGGCGCGAGGCGAGGCGCTCAGCGGCACCTTCATGCGCCTTAACAAGCGCGGTGAGCAAGTGTGGCTGGAAGCCAGCTATTTGCCGGTGCTGGACAGCGACCATCAGGTACGCAGTGTGATCAAGGTGGCGGCGGATATTTCCGCACGGGTCCATCACGAACACGAAAACCAAAGTCTGATCGACGCCATCAGCCGTTCCATGGCGGTAATCGAATTCACTCCCCAGGGCCAGATCCTCAATGCCAACGACAACTTCCTGCGCACGGTGCAGTACACGCGCGAAGAAATCATCGGCCAGCATCACAGCATGTTTTGCCACCGCAGCGAAGTCGAGTCCCCGGCGTATAAAGCGTTCTGGGCTTCACTCAATCGCGGTGAATTTCACTCCCACCGCTTCGAACGTAAAAACAAATACGGCAAGACCCTGTTTCTGGAAGCCTCTTACAACCCCATTTTCGACACCCATGGGCGCTTGTACAAAGTGGTGAAGTTCGCCAGCGATATCACCGAGCAAGTCAGCACCCTGCGCACGGCTGCCGATTCGGCGCACGCTACTTCGGTACAAAACGATGCCTGCGCCCGCAAGGGCTCGCAGGTGGTGCAGCAAACGGTGCAGATCATTGAAGCCATGTCCCACGACCTTAACCAGGCGGCACAGAGCATCGATGCGGTGAGCAAACAGTCAGACATCATCGGCGCCATCGTGCAGACCATCCGCAGCATTGCCGAACAAACCAACATGTTGGCCCTGAATGCGGCGATTGAAGCCGCGCGCGCGGGCGAGCACGGGCGGGGGTTCGCGGTGGTGGCCGATGAAGTGCGCAGCCTTGCCGCTCGCACCAGCCAGGCCACCGTTGAGATCGTGGACGTGGTGCGCAAGAACCATGACCTGTCGTTGAGCGCCGTGTCGAGCATGCAGTCGAGCTTGAGCCGTACGGGCCTGGGCGTGGAGTTGGCGAACGAGGCGGGGCAGGTGATCCTGGAGATCCAGGAAGGGTCACGGCATGTGGTAGATGCGATCAGTCAGTTCAATTCGACGCTGCAATTGCAATAGCGCAGCCGCCGCTCTATGTGGGAGCAGGCTTGCCTGCGATAGCATCACCTCGGTCCTGCAGATCCACCGAGTTGTTTGCATCGCAGGCAAGCCAGCTCGCACCTGTTTAGATCGCGGCCAAGGTTTCTTTAAGTGTCTGGGCTGGCGAAGCAGTAGCCTTCGCCGCCACCTGCTGCTGTTGCTGCTCTTTCAAGCGCTCGGCCACTTGTTTGGCGATGGCGTCTTGTTTGTCCTGGGGCATCGCCTGCACTTGTTCTTCGGTCAGCCCTTGTTCCTTGAGTAACTGTTCACGAATACGTTCGGCTGGGGTCTTGCTCATGTATTCGGTGAACTCGGTACGTGCCCCATTAGTTGTGGCCTGTAACTGCACGCGGGTCTTGGCGAAGGCTTCGTCGATGCGATCGCTGGCCTTGTCCAATTCCCTCTGCGCGGCGGGCACTGTCACGCTGTGTTGCACAGCCTGCAGGGCGCCGCTGTACAGCGCACTGGCGGCGGCGTTGGCGGGGTCCATGTCGGGTCGCGTGATCTGTTGCACGTTCGACGCCGCTTGAGTGTTGTTAACCAGCATGATCGGTCACCTATGAAAACAGACGGTGCGACAGCTGGAGCAAATACTGTGCCGGTTGCCAGACCCCAGTGTTTACTGGGGCTGGCGTCGTCGGCGCGGCAAGCCTTCTCCTTGTGCGGCCAACCGTTGCCGTCAGTGAGCGATGTTCTCCAGCGCCAGGTTGCGCGTGCGCGGCCCAAACCAACTGATGGTAATCATCACTATCAACATGCTGCTGGCAATAAACGCCAACACGCCCGGCGTGCCCAGGTGCTCGAGGATAAAACCGATCAACAGGCTGCTGAACACCGTGGATAAACGGCTGAACGAATAACAGAACCCGACCGCTCGCGCACGGATATTGGTGGGGAACAATTCGCTCTGGTACGAGTGATAACTGAAGCTCAGCCAGGCATTGCAGAAGGTGATCATCACCCCGCAGAAAATCAGCCCTAACGCCGTGGTTTGCAGGGCAAACAGGCTGCCGAAAATCACTGCACCCATGGCCGATCCGACAATTTGCCACTTGTTCTCGAAGCGGTTGGCCACCTTGACGAACAACAGCGGGCCCAGCGGGTAGGCGAGGGTGATGATGAAGGCGTAGAGCAGGCTGTGGGTCACGCTGACACCCTGGCCCGAGAGCAAGGCCGGCAGCCAGTTGCCGAAGCCGAAGAAGCCGATGGCCTGGAATACATGAAACACGATCAGCATCAAGGCGCGGCGACGGTAGGGCGGCTGCCAGATATCGGCGAAACGGCCATTGCCCTGCACGCTGATCGCTTCGGGTTCCGGTTCGTCCAGCGGCTTGCCTTGGTCTTTTCGGCAGCGTGCCTCCAGGTTGTTCAGGATCGTGTCGGCCTCTTCAAAGCGTCCCTTTTGTGCAAGCCAGCGCGGTGATTCCGGCAGGCGCTTGCGCAGTTGCCAGATAAACAACGCAAACACCGCACTTGAGAGCACCACCCAGCGCCAGCCCGCGATACCGAAAGGCGCCTGTGGCACCAGCCACCACGACATCAACGCCACGGCCGGTACGGACAGAAACTGGATAAAAAACGCAAAGGCAAACGCCGAACTGCGCATACGTTTGGGCACCAGTTCCGAGAGGTAGGCGTCGATGGTCACCAGTTCGATGCCAAGGCCAATGCCCACCAGAAAGCGCATGCAGATGATGCCCAAGGCCGAGGTTTGAATGCCCATCAACACCGTGGCCACCGTGTACCAGACCAACGCAAAGGTGAAAATCGCGCGTCGCCCGAAGCGGTCAGCGATGGGGCTGAGCAGGCTGGCGCCGAGGAACAGGCCGAGGAACGTGGCCGATGCGAAAGCGGCTTGGTCCGAGAAACCGAAAACACCTTCGCTGCCGGTATGAAAAATCCCGTCGCTGATCAGGCCAGGGCTGATATAGGCGGTTTGGAACAGGTCATACAGCTCGAAAAAACCGCCGATGGAGAGCAACGCCACCAGGCGCCAAATAGTGGCGACGGCGGGCAGGCGGTCGATGCGGGCGCTGATGTGGGCGGCGCGGGTTGGGTCTGAGACGCAGGCGGCGAGTGTGGGCATGAATAACCTTCAGTTGGGCGAGTTGGAAGCTTCGAGCTTTAAGCCAAACCGCTATTGGGCTTGGAGCTTAACGTGCGCAACTGCTTCTCTAATTGTGGCCGTCGAGCGCGAACGTCTTGAAACCGGCGTGCTGGCTGAGGCGTTGGTAATACGCCGCGATGGCGGGGTAGGGTGGCCGCTCCATGGGTGTCATCTGCCACCGATGTACCGAAAGGCCTATCAAGATGTCAGCGAGGGTGAACTCTTCGCCGGCGACGTAGGCGCCGGTCTTGGTCAACTGTTGTTCTAGCAAGGCCATCTTGTCATTCCAGGCCTGCACACCCGCCTGGATGCGTTGCGGGTCCTGATAGTCCGGGTTTTGACGCACCAGTGCGTGGAACGCATAGCCCCACGAAGGGTTGAGTTCGGTGGCTTGCCAGTCCATCCACTGTTCGACCCGTGCACGCAAGGCAGGCTCAACGGGTAGCAAGTCATGGCGCTGGTAGAGGCCGACAAGGTAGCGGCAGATGGTATTGGACTCCCATAGCACGCCATGGTCGTCGATCAGCACTGGCACCTGGGCGTTGGGGTTCAAGGCGAGGAAATCGGGGGATTGGGTAGGCTTGAAACCGATGCCCCAGTCTTCGCGCACGTAATCGATGCCCAACTCCTGGCAGGTCCACAGTACTTTTCGCACGTTGATTGAAGAGGTACGACCCAAGATTTTCAGTGAATGGCCCATGGTGCTTCCCTGGCATCTAAGAGAGTGACCAATCTAGCAGGGGCCGGACACGGCGGCGAGGGTGTGAAGCGAGCACGGCCGAAAATGTGGGAGCTGGCTTGCCTGCGAAAGCGGTGGTTCAGTTGAAGATGCGTTGACTGACCCACCGCCTTCGCGAGCAAGCCCGCTCACACAGGGGACCTGTGCCAGGCGCTGATTCTGTGGACACTACATGGCCCGCTCTCACATTGATTGCGTTCGGCTCGACGCTCAGGTGCTCTCGCGCACCTGCAACTCAAACCCCATATCCACCACTGGCTTGGCCACCTTGTTGCCCGCCATGATCGTCAGCAGATGCTCTGCTGCTCGACGTCCGATCGCTTCCCGTGGGGTGCTGATGCTGCTCAGGCGCGGCACCATGAATGACGAGGCGGGTAGGTCGTTGAAGCCCAGCACCGCCACACGTTCAGGCACCTTGATGCCATGGCGCAGGGCTTCGAGCAGGGCGCCCTGGGCCAGGTCGTCGTTGCCGAAGAAGACCGCGTCCACATCCGGATGGGCGGCCAGCAGTTGCAAAAACAGTTCGCCTCCCAGGCCCACGGAAGACGGGCGTGGCGTCAGCAGCTCCAGCGCCGGATCGTACATGCCGGCCTGTTGCAAGGCGCGGCGAAAGCCTTCGCCACGCAGCAAGGTGCGTTGGTCCAGTTGTGCGCCGATATAGGCCAGGCGCTTGCGCCCCCGGGACAGCAAGTGCGCCGCCGCGGTCTCGCCGGCGGCCAGTTGCGAGAAGCCCACACAGTTCACCCCGGCATTGGGGTCCAGATCCATCATGTACACACAGGGCACATTGCTGGCCTCGACCATTCGTCGCGCGCTTTCGGTGCGGTCAAAACCGGTCAGCAACAAACCCCGTGGCTGGTAGGCCATGTAGTTGCGCAGCAGGTCTTCTTCTTCATCGCGCGAATAATGGGAGTTGCCGATCAGTACTTCAAAGCCCTTGGGCCGCAGTACCTGATGGATAGCTTCCAGGGTTTCGATAAACAGCAGGTTGGACAGTGACGGCACCAGCACCACCACCGAATGGCTCTGCGCCGAGGCCAGGGCGCGGGCGGCGGGGTTGACCACGTAGCTCAGTTCGGCGGCGGCCTGTTGCACTTTTTCCACCAGTTCGGTGGCCACGGTGCTGATGCCGCGCAGGGCACGGGAGGCCGTGATCGGGCTGACGCCGGCCAGGCGCGCAACTTCATTGAGGGTAGGGCGGCCCGTCGTGCGGGTATTTTTATCGTTCTTGGAGGTCATCAGGCGGCTTGCCAAACAAAAATCGAGGCACTAAGGTAGCGCTGTCTCCAAAGGGCTGCAAATTCTTGGATAAAGGGTTGCCTGATCCTGTCCAGCTCTTGAAGTCAATCTGTTGGAACGGATGCACGCGTCACTCCATAAAAATGACAAGTCGGCGCGGGAAAAGCCTGTTTTTGCACTAGCCTTACGCTATGCAAAGGTAGCGCTATCTGCGTCCTGAGGTGTTTCATGAGTCAACCTGTTACCGCCCTGGTCATCATGGGTGTTTCCGGCTGTGGCAAGTCCAGCGTCAGCCAAGCCCTGTGCGCCCTTAACGGCGCCACTGCCATTGAAGGCGACAGCTTTCACCCTGCCGCGAACATCGAAAAGATGAGCGCCGGCCACCCCCTCAACGACGACGACCGCGCCGGCTGGCTCGACATCCTGTGCGATGAACTGCGTCGCGCGTTGAAAGCGGGCGAGCATCCTGTACTGACCTGTTCGGCCCTGAAGAAAAAATACCGTGACCACCTGCGCGAAGCTGCGCCGGGCCTGGGCTTTGTCTTCCTGGAGCTGACCCGCGAAGTCGCCGCCGACCGCGTGTCTCACCGCCCCGGCCATTTCATGCCGGCAAGCCTGATCGACAGCCAGTTCGCCACCCTTGAATCGCCCAAGGGCGAGCCGCTGACCCTGGCCTTGAACGCCAGTGAAGACAGCGTCGAGGAACTGGCCGCGCAGACCCATACCTGGTGGCGCAAGCACGGCTTTGAACCTACTCATTAATTTTTTGCCGGAAAAGATAGCGCTATCCCCGGCAGGAAGTTCAACACCCGCTTTAATAACAACAACAAACAGGAGAGACCCCCCATGTTTGGCATGTCCCACGAGTCTTACCTGCTGCTAGATGCAGTAGTCACTATCATTGGGTTGATCGTACTGATCACCAAGTTCAAGGTGCACCCGTTCATTGCACTGATCATCGCGGCCGGTTTCCTCGGCCTGACCTCGGGCATGCCCGTGGACAAGATCATCAAGGCGTTCCAGGACGGTTTCGGCGGGGTGCTCGGCTTTGTCGGCATCATCCTCGCGCTGGGCACGATGCTCGGCAAGATGATGGCCGAGTCCGGCGGTGCCGATCAGATCGCCCAGACCCTGATCCGCGCCTTCGGCAAAGAGAAGGTCCAGTGGGCCATGATGTTCGCCGCGTTCCTGGTGGGCATCCCGCTGTTCTTCGAAATCGGCTTTGTGTTGCTGATCCCGCTGGTGTTTATCGTCGCCCGGCGTACCGGCGTGTCGTTGATCAAGATCGGTATCCCGCTGCTGGCCGGTCTGTCGGCGGTGCACGGCCTGGTGCCACCGCACCCGGGCCCGCTGCTGGCCATCGGCGTGTTCGGTGCCGATATCGGCAAGACCATCCTGTACGGCCTGATCGTCGCACTGCCGACCGCCATCATCGCCGGCCCGATCTTCGGTACGTTCATCGCCAAGTACATCCCGGGCAACCCGTCCCAGGAACTGGTGGACCAACTGGCCCGCGAGACCGATAACAAGTCGCTGCCCAGCTTCAGCATCACCCTGGTCACCGTGCTGCTGCCGGTGTTCCTGATGCTGCTCAAAACCTTTGCCGACATCGCGTTCGCCGAAGGCAACGTGGTACGCAACTGGATGGACATGATCGGCCACCCGATCACCGCACTGTTGCTGGCTTTGCTGTTATCGCTGTACACCTTTGGCCATCGTCAGGGCATCCACTCCAAGCAGATCCTCAAGCTGCTCGACGCCAGCCTTGCGCCGACCGCCGCGATCATCCTGATCATCGGTGCCGGTGGTGGCTTCAAGCAGATGCTGGTGACCAGCGGCGTGGGCGACGTGATCGGCCATATGGCGGTGAACGCGCAGATCAACCCGATCCTGCTGGCGTGGCTGGTGGCGGCGGTGATTCGGATTGCCACCGGTTCAGCGACGGTCGCGACCATTACCGGCGCGGGCATTGTGGTGCCAGTGGTGGGGATGATCCCTGGCGTCAACCGCGAGTTGCTGGTACTGGCGACGGGCGCGGGTTCGTTGATCCTGTCTCACGTCAACGATGCGGGGTTCTGGCTGGTCAAGCAGTACTTCAACATGACCGTGGCCGAGACGTTCAAGACCTGGACGGCGATGGAGACCATTCTGTCGATCGTGGCGCTGATCTTCATCATGTTGCTGTCGTTGGTGGTGTAAGCCACACCCCAAAGCAAGAGTGGGAACTGATCAAATGTGGGAGCTGGCTTGCCTGCGATGACGGCCTGCCAGCCCACGCCAATCTACCTGACACTCAGCGATCCAACTGTGGGAGCTGGCTTGCCTGCGATGACGGCCTGCCAGCCCACGCCAATCTACCTGACACTCAGCGATCCAACTGTGGGAGCTGGCTTGCCTGCGATGACGGCCTGCCAGCCCACGCCAATCTACCTG